>CAURYQ010000069.1:0-23012 GCA_963529135.1 uncultured Pseudomonas sp.
GCAAGCTGTTCGGTTCGATCGGCACCCACGACATCGCTGACGCCCTGACCGCCTCTGGCGTTGAAGTGGCCAAGGCTGAAGTTCGTCTGCCGAACGGCACCATCCGTCAGGTTGGCGAATACGACGTAGCCGTGCACCTGCACAGCGACGTTGAAGCCACCGTACGCGTGGTCGTCGTAGCTGCCTAAGCTGCGCTGACTGGCTGGCCCCTCAGGTGTCAGCCAGTTAACATCGGGCACGGTCCTGTCTTCGACAGGCCGTGCCCTTTGTCTTTTTCATCCTCCAGAATTCTTTCGTGGCCATGAACGAGATCACTACCTCCGAACAGCTCGACCTGCAAACCGCAGCCCTGAAAGTGCCGCCGCATTCCATCGAGGCCGAGCAGGCCGTGCTCGGTGGTCTGATGCTGGACAATAACGCCTGGGAGCGGGTGCTGGACCAGGTTTCGGACGGTGACTTCTACCGGCATGACCACCGGCTGATCTTCCGTGCCGTGCACAAGCTGGCCGACGCCAACCAGCCGTTCGATGTGGTGACGCTGCATGAGCAGCTCGACAAAGAAGGCCTGTCGTCGCAGGTAGGTGGCCTGGCATACCTCGCCGAGCTGGCCAAGAACACGCCTTCGGTGGCCAACATCAAGGCCTACGCTGCGATCATTCGCGAGCGTGCCACCCTGCGGCAACTGATCAGCATCAGTACCGACATCGCCGACAATGCGTTCAACCCGCAAGGCCGCGATGCCGCGGAGATTCTCGACGATGCCGAGCGGCAGATCTTCCAGATCGCCGAAGCGCGGCCCAAGACCGGCGGCCCGGTAGGGGTCAACGAACTGTTGACCATGGCCATCGACCGCATCGACACCTTGTTCAACTCCGACAGCGACATTACCGGTATCTCCACCGGTTATACCGATCTGGACGAGAAGACCAGCGGCCTACAGCCAGCCGACCTGATCATCGTGGCCGGCCGACCGTCGATGGGCAAGACCACATTCGCCATGAACCTGGTGGAAAACGCCGTGCTGCGCACCGACAAGGCCGTGCTGGTGTTTTCGCTGGAGATGCCAGGCGAATCGCTGGTCATGCGTATGCTGTCTTCCCTGGGTCGAATCGATCAGACCAAGGTCCGTTCCGGTCAATTGAGTGACGACGACTGGCCACGCCTCACCTCAGCTGTGAACCTGCTCAACGACCGCAAGTTGTTCATCGATGACACCGCAGGCATCAGCCCGTCGGAGATGCGCGCGCGCACCCGGCGCCTGGCACGCGAGCATGGCGAGATCGCCATGATCATGGTCGACTACCTGCAGCTGATGCAGATTCCCGGTTCTTCGGGTGACAACCGCACGAACGAGATTTCCGAAATCTCTCGGTCGCTCAAAGCCCTGGCCAAGGAGTTCAATTGCCCGGTCATTGCCCTCTCGCAGCTCAACCGTTCGTTGGAGCAGCGCCCGAACAAACGCCCAGTGAACTCCGACCTGCGTGAATCGGGTGCAATCGAGCAGGACGCCGACGTCATCATGTTCGTGTACCGCGACGAGGTGTACCACCCCGAAACCGAGCACAAGGGTGTGGCGGAAATCATCATCGGCAAACAGCGTAACGGGCCGATCGGCTTTGTGCGCCTGGCGTTCATCGGCAAGTACACCCGCTTCGAGAATCTCGCGCCGGGGATGTACAACTTCGACGACGACGAATAACGCCTGTTTCTGCTTTACCAGACGCACTTCATCAGCTAAGCCGTGGGGCGAACCTGCCCCGCGACACGCCACACCCCAGCCGTCGCACGCCCACCAATTCCCACGAAGACAGTCGGATTTGGTTAAAATTTGTGCTATTCTCCGCGCCCGCGATTTCCCTGCACACCAGAGCCGGTCACTGATATGCAAGCAGCCAAACCACTTTACGATTATCCCAAGTACTGGGCCGAATGCTTCGGGCCAGCACCTTTCCTGCCAATGAGCAGGGAGGAGATGGATCTGCTCGGTTGGGATTCCTGCGACATCATCATCGTGACTGGCGATGCCTACGTGGACCATCCGTCGTTCGGTATGGCAATCATCGGCCGTTTGCTGGAAGCCCAGGGCTTCCGCGTGGGCATCATCGCCCAGCCTAACTGGCAGTCCAAAGACGACTTCATGAAACTCGGCGAGCCGAACCTGTTCTTCGGCGTGGCCGCCGGCAACATGGACTCGATGATCAACCGCTACACCGCCGACAAGAAGATCCGCTCCGACGATGCCTACACCCCGGGCGGCCTGGCCGGCAGCCGGCCTGACCGTGCCAGCCTGGTGTACAGCCAGCGTTGCAAGGAGGCCTACAAGCATGTGCCAATCGTGCTGGGCGGCATTGAAGCCTCGCTGCGCCGCATTGCGCACTACGACTACTGGCAGGACAAGGTCCGCCACTCGATCCTGATCGACGCCTGCGCCGACATCCTGCTGTTCGGCAACGCCGAGCGTGCGGTGGTCGAGGTGGCGCAACGGCTGTCCAATGGCGAAACGATCGAGTCGATCACCGATGTGCGTGGCACGGCATTCGTGCGGCGTGACACCCCGGACGGCTGGTTCGAGATCGACTCCACCCGTATCGACCGCCCTGGACGGGTCGACAAGATCATCAATCCGTACGTGAATACCCAGGACACCCAAGCCTGCGCCATCGAGCAAGCCAAGGGTGACCAGGAAGATCCGAACGAAGCGAAAGTGGTGCAGATTCTCGACAGCCCGCGCGTCACGCGTGAGAAGTCGGTGATTCGCCTGCCGTCGTTTGAAAAGGTGCGCAACGACCCCGTGCTCTACGCGCATGCCAACCGGGTGCTGCATCTGGAGACCAACCCGGGTAACGCCCGTGCCTTGGTGCAGAAGCATGGCGAGGTGGATGTGTGGTTCAACCCACCGCCCATTCCCATGAGCACCGAGGAAATGGACTACGTGTTCGGCATGCCCTATGCGCGTGTGCCGCACCCTGCGTATGGCAAGGAGCGCATCCCGGCCTACGAGATGATTCGCTTCTCGGTCAACATCATGCGCGGCTGCTTCGGGGGCTGTACCTTCTGTTCGATCACTGAGCACGAAGGCCGCATCATCCAGAACCGCTCGCATGAGTCGATCCTCAACGAGATCGAGGAAATGCGTGACAAGGTGCCGGGCTTTACCGGCGTGGTATCGGACCTCGGCGGCCCCACTGCCAACATGTACCGTATCGCGTGCAAGAGCCCGGAAATCGAAAAGCACTGCCGTAAGCCGTCGTGCGTGTTCCCCGGCATTTGCGAGAACCTCAACACCGACCACAGTTCGTTGATCGAGCTGTATCGCAAGGCGCGCGCGCTGCCTGGGGTGAAGAAAATCCTGATCGCCTCGGGTCTGCGCTACGACCTAGCGGTGGAATCGCCCGAGTACGTCAAGGAGCTGGTGACCCACCATGTGGGCGGCTATCTCAAGATTGCCCCGGAGCACACCGAGCGTGGCCCGCTGGACAAGATGATGAAGCCGGGCATAGGCAGCTACGACCGCTTCAAGCGCATGTTCGAGAAGTTCTCCAAGGAGGCGGGTAAGGAGCAGTACCTGATCCCTTACTTCATCGCAGCGCATCCCGGCACCACTGACGAAGACATGATGAACCTGGCCTTGTGGCTCAAGGGCAACGGTTTCCGTGCCGACCAGGTGCAGGCGTTCTACCCCTCGCCAATGGCGTCGGCCACGGCCATGTATCACTCGGGCAAGAACCCGCTGCGCAAGGTGACCTACAAGAGCGAGGGCGTGGACATCGTCAAGAGCGACGAGCAACGTCGCTTGCACAAGGCGTTTTTGCGCTACCACGACCCCAAGGGCTGGCCAATGCTACGCGAAGCGTTGCAACGCATGGGGCGCGCCGACCTGATCGGGCCGGGCAAGCATCAGTTGATCCCGCTGCACCAGCCGCAGTCCGATACCTATCAGAGCGCGCGTCGCAAGAACTCGACGCCTGCGGGTAGCCATAAGGTGGGCAAGGACCAGAAGATCCTGACGCAGCACTCTGGCCTGCCACCGCGTGCCAGTGACGGCAGCAAGCCGTGGGACAAGCGCGAGAAGGCCAAGGCGGAGGCATTCGCCCGCAACCAGCAGGCGGCCAAGGAACGCAAGGAGTCGGCCAAGGGTGGCAAGGGCGGCAAGAAACCGCGCCAGCCGGTCATTCCACGCTGAAATCGGGGCCGGCCGGCGGCCCTGTAGCTGGGACGAGTCAATCACCACGCACGCAGAGGGAACGCGTTACTCGGGGCGCGAGAACTCGCAGATCGCGCCCGTGGCAGCATGGGCGTAGGCAGCGAGCAGACTGTTCAGGAAAGTAGACATGGGCATTTGGTACTGCTCCTAAATGAGAGGTTGTCCCATCGTCTATTAAAAGGGCATGATGTGCCCTTAGATTGGTTGTATACAATCCATTGAACAATTCAACTGACTGGCCCATTGACATCCCCTTGATGCACGTCACCCAGGGGCTGGACGGTTTCAGGCAGTCTCGCTGTTGATAAAACCCTGCCAAGGAGATTCACGATGTTTGCGAAAGCTGTAGCGGTATCCCTGCTGACCCTCGCCAGCGCCTCTGTCTTCGCAGCCGAGTGTTCGGTAACTGTCGATTCGACCGACCAGATGTCCTTCAACACCAAGGAAATCACGGTCGACAAGAGCTGCAAGGAATTCACCGTCAAACTGACCCACTCCGGCAACTTGCCGAAGAACGTCATGGGCCATAACCTGGTCATCAGCAAGACTGCCGACATGCAGGGTATCGCCACTGAAGGCATGAGCCAGGGCCTTGAGAAGGATTACATCAAGGCCGACAACGCCGGGATCATCGCCCATACCAAGATGATCGGTGCGCCGGAAAAAGAGACCGAAGTAAAATTCGATCCCTCCAAGCTCGAAGCCGGGGGTGACTACAGCTTCTTCTGCACCTTCCCAGGCCACATCTCGATGATGAAGGGCAAAGTCGTCGTCAAGTAATCTGACGATGCCTTGGAATACGTATTGGGGCCGCATTGCGGCCCCAACTTCGTCTTAGGGCGCGAACGGCAGCTCACGCTTGTGTTGGGTCTTGCGGTAATTGGCGACGATGATGTCGAACGCGGCCTGGTCGATTTTCTGGCCATGCAGGAATGCATCGATCTGCTGGTAGGTCACCCCGTGGGCGGCTTCATCAGGCTTGCCTGGGTCCAGGTCTTCGAGGTCAGCTGTCGGTACCTTCTCGACCAATGATTCAGGTGCCCCAAAATAGCGGGCAATGGCGCGTACCTGATGCTTGACCAGGCCGCTGAGCGGCGCCAGGTCGCAGGCACCGTCCCCGAACTTGGTGTAGAAGCCCATGACGGCCTCGGCCGCGTGGTCGGTACCGATCACCAGGCCTGCGCGTGCACCCGCGATGGTGTACTGGGCGACCATGCGTATCCTGGCCTTGATGTTCCCCACCACAAAATCCACAAGCGTGGGCGAGCCGTTCTTCAACGCTTGCGTTTCGCCAGCCAGTGCCTTGACCGCTGGGGCGATATCAATGGTATGCGTCTCGTCAGGCTTGATGACCTTGAGGCAGGCTTGGGCATCGTGCTCATCGTGCTGAACATGATAGGGCAGGCGTACGGCGATGAACGTGTAGCCCGCATCACCGGTTTCATTGCGCAGCTCGTTGATGGCGCGCTGGGCGAGCAGGGCAGCGGTCAGCGAATCGACGCCGCCGCTGATGCCGAGAACCAGGGTCTTGAGCCTTGCGTTGGCCAGGCAGTCCTTGATGAAAGCTACCCGCCGGATCACTTCGGCCTCGAGGGCGGCATCGTCGGCGAACGGCGGCTGTACCTTGAGTGCCTGGGCAATCTCTTGCTGAACCGCTTGCATGGGTTTACTCCTTGATGGGGACTTTGAAAACGTGACGTAGATAGGTGACGAAGTTCTCGTCACGGCACTGGGTCTTGGCCGCCTCGTCGGAAATCTTGGCCACCGGTGCGCCGTTGCAATCGGTCATCTTGAGCACGATGCTCATCGGCGTGACCCCCGGAATATCACAGGTCAGATTGGTGCCGATACCGAAGCTCACGTTAATGCGACCACGCAGGGCTCGGAAGATTTCCAGCGCTCGAGGCAGGTTCAGCCCATCGGAGAACACCAGCGTCTTGGTCATCGGGTCGATGCCCAGGTGCTGGTAGTGAGCAATGGCTTTCTCGGCCCAGACCACAGGGTCGCCAGAGTCGTGGCGCAGCCCATCGAAAAGCTTGGCGAAGTACAGGTCGAAATCGCCCAGGAATGCATCCATGGTCACGCAGTCGGTCAAGGCGATGCCCAGCAAACCTCGGTATTCACGCACCCAGCAATCGAGGGCAGCGATCTGGCTGTCGATCAACCGGGGACCTAGTTGCTGGTGGGCCATGATCCATTCGTGGGCCATCGTACCCAGCGGCTTGATGTCGAGTTTCCAGGCCAGGTCCACGTTGCTGGTGCCGACGAAGCGCGCTGGGAAGTCATCGCGCAGTATGCGCACCACGTCTTCTTGTACGCGGCTTGAAAAGCGTCGGCGCGTGCCGAAATCAGCGACCTGCATTTCGGCCAGTTCATCGGCGCTGGCATTGGCCGTCAGCCAATCGAATTTACGGTAAAGCTGGTCACGGGCAGCGGCCAAGCGCATCTGCGGATGCAGCGAGCGATTGCGCACCTCGCTGATGATGGCCAGCAGGGGCACCTCGAACAGGATCACGTGCAGCCAGGGCCCCTTGAGGCGCAGGACCAGCTGATCATTGTCGATGGCCAGGTGCACGTAACGCAGGTTGAAGCGGAACAGGCGTAGAAAGCGCAGGAAATCAGGCTTGAGAAAGCTGATGCGCTCCAGGAAGGCGAGTTGGCCGTTATCCAGGGTGAGTTCGGCGAGTTGCTCGAGTTGCTGGCGGATGTCCTGCAGGTAGGGGCGCAGGTCTTCCCCATTCCGGCAGCGAAATTCCCATTCGACATCGGCGTCAGGGTAATTGTGGAGCACGCCCTGCATCATGGTGAGCTTGTAGAAATCGGTGTCGAGCAGGTTGTGCACGATGCGCTCGGCGAATGCGCTTTCGCTCATCAGGGGTGGCTCCAGAAGCGGCGGTAGGTGGACATTGTGCCAGTCTTTGCCCTGCCCATGTGATCGCCACGTCTGCTGCGGCCCGATCATGTGCGGTGGCTGTCGGACATTTCCGATAAATATGTCGGAATGGCCAAAGCAGATGGCGATTCGTAGCCTTTACGGGGTGGTAACGGTGCGGGCTGTAGCAGTCACGCACCAGGGGTGTGCAGTTCGGTGACGTTAATTGTTACAGGTTGGTTGCCCCTTGGCTTTTGTGCCGGTTGCAATGCACCCAGAGCCTGGTTGCCCGTGGTTTCCGTAACCAGTGCTACCCGGCATGGGATAGAGGGTTGCACGCTCAATAAAGAAACGGGCAGCGTCGGCCCGTCACGATGCGCCTGGTGGTGTTTAGGGATGATGCGAATCTAATGGCACGGCCCTTGCTCAGAGCACAGAGCTGAGTCGTTGTAGTGCCAATCAAAAAAACTCTAGGAGCACCACCTCATGTCGCAGACGTTTTACAAGAAAGGTTTCCTGGCCCTGGCCGTTGCCACGGCCCTGGGTGTTTCTTCGTATGTACAGGCCGACGTCAAGATCGGTGTCGCGGGCCCGATGACCGGTGCGAACGCAGCGTTTGGCGAGCAATACATGAAAGGTGCGCAGGCTGCCGCTGACAAGATCAACGCAGCCGGGGGCGTGAATGGCGAGAAGATCGTGCTGGTCAAAGGCGACGATGCGTGCGAGCCCAAGCAGGCCGTGGCGGTAGCGAACCGCCTGGTGGACCAGGACAAGGTCATCGGTGTGGTAGGGCATTTCTGTTCTTCCAATACCATTCCCGCGTCCGAGGTCTATGACGAAGCTGGCGTCATCGCCATCACGCCAGGCTCGACCAACCCGCAGGTGACCGAACGCGGTCTGTCGGCCATGTTCCGCATGTGCGGCCGTGACGACCAGCAAGGCGTCGTCGCGGGCAACTACATCGTCGATGTGCTCAAGGGCCAGAAAGTGGCGGTGCTGCACGACAAGGACACCTACGGCCAGGGGCTGGCCGATGCGACCAAGGCACAGCTGGAAAAGCGCGGCGTGAAGCCTGTGCTGTACGAGGGCCTGACCCGAGGCGAGAAGGACTTCAGCGCCGTGGTCACCAAGATACGCTCCACGGGCGCCGATGTTGTCTACTTCGGCGGCCTGCACCCGGAGGCGGGCCCGCTGGTACGCCAATTGCGTGAGCAAGGGCTCAAAGACGTGAAGTTCATGTCCGATGACGGCATCGTCACGGACGAGCTGGTGTCCACGGCAGGCGGGGCGCAGTACGTTGACGGCGTTTACATGACCTTCGGTGCCGACCCGCGTCAACTGCCGGACAGCAAGGCCGTGGTGGAGGAATTCCGAAAAGGCGGCACCGAGCCCGAAGGCTACACCCTCTATGCCTACGCCTCCTTGCAGGCGCTGGCGGCTGCCTTCAATGGTGCCAAGTCCAACAAAGGCGAAGACGCGGCCAAGTGGCTGAAGGCCAACCCTGTGCAGACTGTCATGGGCGAGAAGAAGTGGGACAGCAAGGGCGACCTGACGGTCTCTGACTACGTGGTCTACCAGTGGGACAAGGACGGCAAGTACCACCAGCTGGAAAAACAACAATAACAATGGCTCCAGGGCCCTGGGGCGCACGCCCCGCGCCCGGCCCCCGCGGTACCCGTCTTTATCCGAAGATCAGCACAGCGCTGCAACGCCATGGCCGGCTTGTACCGGGCTCGGCGTGGGCGGCGCTGGTGCGATCTCGATCAGGTGAGATTGCGTTATGGATGGTATTTTCCTGCAGCAACTGGTCAACGGCCTGACCCTCGGGTCGGTCTATGGCCTGATCGCCATCGGCTACACAATGGTCTATGGCATCATCGGCATGATCAACTTCGCGCACGGCGAGGTGTACATGATTTCCGCCTACCTGGCGGCAATCAGCCTGGCATTGCTGGCTTATTTCGGTGTCGAGTCGTTTCCCCTGCTGATGTTGGGCACATTGTTGTTCACCATCGTGGTGACCGGGGTGTATGGCTTTACCATCGAACGCATCGCCTACAAACCCCTGCGCAACTCCACCCGCCTGGCCCCGCTCATCAGCGCCATCGGCATTTCCCTGATCCTCCAGAACTACGCGCAAATCAGCCAAGGTGCGCGGCAGCAGGGCGTACCGACCTTGCTCGAAGGCGCCTGGCGCGTCGATGTGGGCAGCGGCTTCGTGCAATTGACCTACACCAAGATCTTCATTCTGGTGGCGGCGTTCGTTGGCATGGGTCTGCTGACCTATGTAATCAAGTACACCAAGTTGGGGCGCATGTGCCGCGCGACCCAACAGGATCGCAAGATGGCGTCGATCCTGGGCATCAACACCGACCGGGTGATTTCCTACGTGTTCGTCATCGGCGCCGTGATGGCGGCCCTGGCCGGCGTGCTGATAACCATGAACTACGGCACCTTCGACTTCTATGCCGGCTTCATCATCGGCATCAAGGCCTTCACCGCAGCGGTGCTCGGAGGCATCGGTTCGCTGCCTGGCGCGATGCTCGGCGGCATCATCCTGGGTATCTCCGAATCGCTGTTCTCCGGGCTGATCAACTCGGACTACAAGGACGTGTTCAGCTTCTCGCTGCTGGTGCTGATCCTTATCTTCCGCCCCCAAGGTCTGCTGGGTCGCCCACTCGTGGCTAAGGTGTGAACATGTCCGTTGCCAAATCCGTATCCGTTCCCCAAAAGACAGGTTTCGACCTCAAGCGCAGCGTGATCGAAACCCTGGTTGCAGGGCTGCTGGCGCTCATCGTGTTCGGCCCGGTCGTCGGTGTGGTGCTCGACGGCTACAGCTTCAACGCCGAGCCGCGGCGTGTGGCGTGGCTGGTCGGCGGCGTGATGCTCGGGCGCTTCCTGCTCAGCCTGTACCTGCAAACCGCTGCCGGTCGGCGCATGCTGCAAGGCTTCGACAACGGCGGCTCGGGTGTGCACGTGAACCCGCCAGACTACAAGTCGCGGCTGCGCTACATCATTCCTGCACTCATTGTCATCGCCATCGTCTTCCCGATCTTCGCCAACAAATACCTGCTGACGGTAGTCATCCTTGGGCTGATCTATGTACTGCTGGGCCTTGGCCTGAACATCGTGGTTGGCTTGGCCGGGTTGCTCGACCTGGGCTATGTCGCCTTCTACGCCATTGGTGCGTATGGCCTGGCACTGGGCTACCAGTACCTGGGGCTCGGGTTCTGGAGCGTGCTGCCCCTGGCGGCCATTGCCGCGGCGCTGGCCGGGTGCATCCTGGGTTTTCCGGTGCTGCGCATGCACGGTGACTACCTGGCCATCGTCACCCTGGGCTTTGGCGAAATCATCCGCCTGGTGCTGAACAACTGGCTGTCGTTCACCGGTGGCCCCAATGGCATGCCGGCTCCGGCGCCGACGTTCCTGGGCCTTGAGTTCGGGCGCAGGGCCAAGGATGGAGGCGTGCCTATCCACGAATTCATGGGTATCGATTACAACCCCAACCTCAAGTTCGTGTTCATCTACGCCGTGCTGTTCCTGGTGGTGCTGGCCGTGCTCTACATCAAGCACCGGCTCACGCGCATGCCGGTAGGACGCGCATGGGAAGCCCTGCGTGAAGACGAGATCGCCTGCCGTTCCATGGGGCTCAACCATGTGTTGGTCAAGCTCTCGGCGTTCACCCTGGGCGCTTCGACGGCGGGGCTGGCAGGGGTGTTCTTCGCCACCTACCAGGGCTTCGTCAACCCGTCGTCATTCACTTTTTTCGAATCCGCGCTGATCCTTGCCATCGTCGTGCTGGGCGGTATGGGCTCGACAGTTGGTGTGGTAATCGCCGCATTCGTGCTGACCGTGGCGCCCGAACTGCTGCGCAGCTTCTCCGAGTACCGGGTGCTGCTGTTCGGTGTGCTGATGGTGCTGATGATGATCTGGCGACCGCGCGGGCTGATCCGCATCAGCCGGTCCGGTGTGACCCCGCGTAAAGGAGTGGCGCCATGAGCGACGACATCATTCTTTCAGTGGACCACCTGATGATGCAGTTCGGTGGTATCAAGGCCCTCAGCGATGTGAGCCTGAAAGTCAGGCGCAATCAGATCTTCGCCCTGATCGGCCCCAACGGTGCCGGCAAGACCACGGTGTTCAACTGCCTGACCGGCTTCTACAAGGCCAGCGGCGGACGCATCGAACTCAACGTGCGGGGTAGCCATACCAACGTCATCCAACTGCTGGGCGAACGCTTCCAGGCGGCGGATTTCGTGTCGCCATCACGCTTCGCCAGCCGGCTGTACTACAAGATGTTCGGCGGTACGCACCTGGTAAACCGCGCCGGCCTGGCCCGGACATTCCAGAACATTCGGCTGTTCAAGGAAATGTCCGTCGTCGAGAACCTGCTGGTGGCCCAGCACATGTGGGTCAACCGCAACCTGCTGGCCGGTGTGCTCAACACCAAGGGCTATCGCAAGGCCGAAAGCGATGCGCTGGACCATGCATTCTATTGGCTGGAAGTGGTCGACCTGGTCGACTGTGCCAATCGGCTGGCCGGCGAGCTGTCCTATGGCCAGCAGCGGCGCCTGGAAATTGCCCGGGCCATGTGCACCCGCCCGAAGGTGATCTGCCTGGATGAACCTGCAGCGGGCTTGAACCCTCAGGAAACCGAGGCGTTGAGCCGCATGGTGCGGGTCCTGCGTGACGAACATGACATCACCGTGGTGCTGATCGAGCATGACATGGGCATGGTCATGAGCATTTCCGATCACATCGTCGTGCTGGACCACGGCAACGTCATCGCCGAAGGCGCACCTCAGGACATTCGCAACAACCCGACAGTGATCGCTGCCTATCTGGGTGCCGATGAAGAGGAACTGGTATGACTGCGCCCATTCTGGAGTTGAAGGACCTGGATGTGTTCTATGGCCCCATCCAGGCCTTGAAGCAGGTGTCCATGCACATCGACGAGGGTGAGACGGTCAGCCTGATCGGCGCCAACGGGGCTGGCAAGTCCACCTTGCTGATGTCCATCTTCGGCCAGCCCCGCGCTGCGTCGGGGCAGATCATCTACCGGGGCACCGACATCACGCGCAAGTCCTCGCACTATATTGCCGCCAATGGCATCGCCCAATCGCCGGAAGGGCGGCGTGTGTTCCCGGACATGAGCGTCGAAGAGAACCTGATGATGGGCACCATCCCCATCGGCGACAAACATGCCGACGAGGACATGCAGCGCATGTACACGCTGTTTCCACGCCTCAAGGAACGTCGCAACCAGCGCGCCATGACCATGTCGGGTGGCGAGCAGCAGATGCTGGCCATCGCCCGCGCCTTGATGAGCCGGCCTCGGTTGCTGCTGCTCGATGAGCCTTCGCTGGGGTTGGCGCCCATCGTCGTCAAGCAGATCTTCGCCACCCTGCGAGAGCTGGCCAAGACGGGGATGACCATCTTCCTGGTCGAGCAGAACGCCAACCATGCCTTGAAGTTGTCGGACAGGGCTTATGTGATGGTCAACGGGCAGATACGCATGACTGGCACCGGCCAAGAGTTGTTGGTCAACGAAGAGGTCCGCAACGCCTACCTGGGCGGGCACTGAACCTGGCAACACTGTGCGGCCCTGGGCGCTCGCCGCAGAGCTGCACAGGGCTCGACCGGCTACGCCAAGCAGGCATGGCAGTGAGAAGGCATGCGCAAGCCCGTTGCGCTGACGCCCCTTCTTATGTGGACAACTGGCTGGGCACTGTCTTGAGCAGACGCTCAAAACCCGTGCGCGGCCTTGGTTAGCCACAGCCCGGTTTAGTCCACCGTTCGTGTGGAACCGCCTGTGGAAAAGATGGTGGCATCTTTCTCTAGGCCCCGATACCAAAGGCGTTGAGCGGTTTGATCAATTTTTGATCATGAGTTGCCGTACCGCATTCGTCGCCCGCAATCATCCACTTGAATCAGTTCGCAGAAGCGTATTTTCCGCTGTGGATAAGCATGTGGAAAACCATTGGATAGACAGCTGGACGCGGCATGCGATCAAGGCTTGCAGCGCTTGAGCGAAAACGGCAGTGACAGTGGGAAGCTGAAAGGGTTCCGCCTCTTGTAGAAGTTGCCCCCATTTGGCGGGGAAAGGCTTGTGGATAACGTGCGCATAGGTGGCTGTAGCCCTTTGAATATGCGGGTTACAGCCTCTTGATCAAAAAATGGTCAAAAGCGTCGATGACTTGCTGAGCGCGGTGAGCACGGGCATGCTGCGCGTTCTCCCAGGATCTCTACGTGAGGAACACTGCATGACTTCGACCGTCTTCATCACAGGCGCTACGTCCGGCTTTGGCGAGGCCACTGCCCGCCGCTTTGCCGAGGCGGGCTGGAAGCTGGTGCTGACCGGACGCCGTAAGGACCGCCTGGATGCGTTGTGTGCCGAACTGTCTGCCCAAACCGAAGTTCATGGCCTGGTGCTGGATGTGCGTGATCGTCAGGCGATGGAAAATGCCATCGCCAGCTTGCCAGCCGGTTTCGACAAGCTTCGCGGCCTGGTTAACAACGCCGGCCTCGCGCTGGGGGTGGACGCTGCGCAGCATTGCAGCCTCGATGATTGGGAGACCATGGTCGATACCAACATCAAGGGGCTGATCTACACCACGCGCTTGCTGCTGCCGCGACTGATTGCCCATGGGCGAGGTGCGTCCATCCTGAACGTTGGCTCGGTGGCGGGCAACTACCCTTATCCGGGCAGCAACGTGTATGGCGGTACCAAGGCGTTCGTCGGTCAGTTCTCGCTGAGCTTGCGTTGCGATCTGCGTGGCACCGGCGTGCGAGTGAGCAACATCGAGCCGGGTTTGTGCGAGAGCGAGTTCTCGTTGGTCCGCTTTGGTGGTGACCAGGCCAAGTACGACGCCACCTACGCCGGTGCCGAGCCAATCCAGCCGCAGGACATCGCCGAAACTATCTTCTGGATCCTCAACCAGCCGGCGCATATCAATATCAACAGCCTGGAATTGATGCCGGTGAGTCAGGACTGGGCCGGGTTCTCCATTGATCGTTCGGCGAAGGGGTGAACGAGGGCTTTGCCCGTTCCGGGATTGCTGAACCGCTGCCTTGGCTTCAAAGCGTGCGGCGGTTCGGGCGCAATGGGCTGCGGCCTGTGGGCAAGTTGCCAATTTCACTGGCAATGCACTTACCCAACGCCTTCAGCCCAGCCGCTTCAACCCTTCCAGACAAGTCGCCAGGTGATAGGGCGTTGTCGAAGGCATATCATGCCGGCTGACATCGCCTTGCCCACTCCGGCATTCATACCAACCCGCTTGCCGCAGGAACTGTGCTTCCAGAGCCTGCAGTAGCTTAGGCAGCTTCGTGTCGGCATCCGGGCGCAGGGCCAGTGCCCGGGCGTATTCAGCCTGCGCCCAGATGCGCTGTGTAGCATCCAGCACGCCGCCTTCCACATCCAGCATTGCCAGCACCGCCGCGTCCTTGACCCCATGCCGCTCGGCGAAAGCAAAGCCCCGCTCGATGGCTGCATGCAATGGCGTTGCGCGCAGCAGCGGCGAGGTGTGTAGCAAATAGAACCACTCGAACTGATGACCCGGCTCGAACCAGTTATCCACAGCGCCGCGCGGTTTTTCCAGCATGAGGCCATGGGTAGGTTCGATGAAGTGAGCGTGCAAGGCTGTGCATAACTGCAACAGCGACTGCTGTACGTTCTGGTCGTCACGCACCGTGAGCACTTGCAGGAAGGCTTCGGCCAGGTGCATCTGCGGATTCTGCAGCGGGCCGCTGCCGAGGTTGCCCCAGTCTTCATCCAGGCTGGCCTCGTACAAGCCATCCTTCCGGGCGAAGCGATGGTCGATGACGTCCAGCGCGGCAGCGAGGGTAGAGGCCACCAGGCTTTCGTGCACCTGGCCCCAGTAGTGCGCGCAGGCGAAGACGATGAACGCGTGGGTGTACAGGTCCTTGCGCCGGTCCAGCGGATTGCCTTGGGCGTCGATGCTGTAGAACCAGCCACCGTGTTCAGGGTCATGAAAATGCTTTTGCAATGACCGGAACAACGCCGCTGCTCGTTCGGCCGCGCCCGGTTGATCGATGCGGCTGCTGAACAGATATAGCTGGCGTGCGCAAGCCATGGCCCGGTAGCGCTGCACGGGAAGAGGCTGATGTTGGGCGTCGAGGGCCTCGTAGGGCAACGCCATCTCGGTATTCCAGCCCGGCCCCTGCCACATGGGCACGATGCAGTCGGCAAAGTGCCGCTTGAAACGGGTCAGTTCGGGCAGTGCAGGGCGGGGGTCGGGCATCTTGGCGCTCGTCGCTGTCGGGCAGGGCGCCATGGTAGCAGATGTCGGGTTTGGCAAGCCCGTCAGCCGGGGTTACCGAGCCCTTGCCAATGCCTTGCTCCGACGAAGATGAAGCGCAGTTGCTGAGTGATTTTTTCCTGCGGGCTGAAAGCCTGTGGGTCAGCCATCTCAGGCCTGTCGATCAGTTCGGGCAGAGTGGCGAAAACGGTTTTGACCACCAGATCCGCCATGACCATGAGCGCTGCATTGTCCAGGTGTTGCCAGCGCTGCATCCGCGCCAGGTCTGTCGCCAGGTCGGCCGTGATGTTCTCTCGCAGTTGGGCAATGGCCTGGCGTACGGGCTGCGAGCCTCCGTACTGCTCGCGAGCCAGGAACAGGAATTGCGCGCGGTGTGCGGTGACCACGTCGAGAAAAATACGCACCGAGGCGTCGGTGATTCCGCCCAGTTCGAATTCGTTGTGGCGCACCAACCGGATGGTTTGGCGGAAGGTGTCGTCCACCTCGGAGACCAGCGCCAGGCCCAACGCGTCCATGTCAGGGAAATGCCGGTAGAAGCCGGTGGGCACGATACCCGCTGCCTTGGCCACTTCCCGCAAGCTGATGCTGCCGAAGCCCCGACCGCTCTCCATGAGCAGGCAGGCGGCGTCGAGCAGGGCCTGGCGGGTCTGTAGCTTCTGTTCGGCACGCGGCAACATGATGCGGGTTTCTATAAAGGGTGACTGGGCACTCTAGTTAAAAAAACGAAGCCCGGTCAATGGACCGGGCTTGAAGGGGTAGGCAAGGGAGACGACTGATGGGGGCGTCTTCCATAGGATCAGCTCGCCCGTGCAGTTTGCGACAAGCGATCAGCGCCGCCTTCGGCGACACGGCCGCTGCGTTCGATCAGGTGATCGGAGCCGCCCTCGGCGACACGGCCGCTACGTTCGATCAGGCGATCGGAGCCGCCCTCGGCGACACGGCCGCTACGTTCGATCAGGCGATCGGAACCGCCCTCGGCCACGGTTTTAAGCGGCTGCGCGCTTTGAGCAGCGCTGGTACGCGATTCGGCAGTCAGGTGCTGCTCCGCACCTGGCAGGGCGAAGGCATTGGCTGCAAGCAAGGTAAGGCTCAGGGTCAACATGTGGCGTTTCATGATTCGGTGCTCCTCGGCGGGGCTGGAAAGTGGGTGTGTAGCCAATGCTACGCCGCGCACCTGCAGAGAGAAGTTCATCCGGGTAATGGTAACAATCGACCTCATTGATAACAGCCGCCAAGCGCTCTATCCAGAGCCTTTGCGCAGCGCAGTCCCTGGCAGGTTGCCCTGGACCTGACCGCAAAGCGAGGTACGGCCAAGGTGCGTCAGGTGCGTCCCGGCCTAGGAAATTCTTGGCTATCATCCCCTCGGATAAAACCCTCACGCCTTTCGTCAGTCCCAGCTACATGACCCTCACCGCTACGCTCGTTCTCGCCTTGCCGCATGGAGACTCCCGCAATGACGCGCCCCGCCAGAATCATCCTCTGGACCCTGACCACGCTGCTGACCCTCTTGGCGGTTTTAATCGTGGTGATTGCCACCTTCGACTGGAACCGCGTCAAGCCGCTGCTCAATGAGAAGGTGTCCGAAGCGTTGCACAGGCCCTTTGCGATCAATGGCAACCTTGCCGTGCACTGGCGCACGGAACCTGAAGAGGGCGGCTGGCGGGCCTGGGTACCCTGGCCGCACTTCACTGCCGAAGACCTGACACTGGGCAACCCGGACTGGCTCAAGGAGCCGCAGATGGTTGCCCTGGAGCGGGTGGAGTTTCGTCTTTCGCCGCTTCCCTTGCTGTTCCATCAAGTCAACATCCCGCGCATCAACCTGACCAAGCCGACCGCCAGCCTGACGCGTCTGGCTGACGGCCGGGCCAACTGGAACTTCGACTTCGGTCCGAAGGACGAGAATGAAGAACCGTCCAAATGGCAGATGGACATCGGCGCGATCGGTTTTGACCAAGGCAATGTCAGCTTCGACGACCAGACCCTCAAGGCCCGCATGAAGGTCCAGATCGATCCGCTGGGCAAGCCCATCCCCTTCAGCGATATCGTGGGCAAGGCCACCGCCGAGAAGACAGCGCCTGCACAGGACTATGCGTTCGGCCTCAAGGTCGAGGGCCGTTACAAGGACCAGCCAGTATCGGGCACCGGCAAGATCGGCGGCCTGCTGGCACTCAAGGAATCCAACCAGCCGTTCCCGCTGCAGGCGGACGTACGCATCGCCGACACCCATGTGGTATTGGCCGGCACCCTGACCGACCCGCTCAACTTGGGCGCGCTGGACCTGCGCCTGCGCCTGTCTGGCGCCAGCCTTGGCAATCTGTACCCGCTCACAGGCGTGACATTGCCAGACACGCCGGCTTATTCCACCGATGGGCATCTGAGCGCCAACCTGCACGCTGCGCAGGGCGCCACCTTTGAGTACCAGGGGTTCAACGGCAAGATCGGCGACAGCGACATCCATGGCGACCTGGCGTACGTCGCCAGCAAGCCTCGGCCAAAACTCACGGGCAAGCTGGTTTCCAATCAACTTCTGTTCAAGGACTTGGCTCCGCTGATCGGCGCGGATTCCAACGCCGAGCAGAAGGCCCGTGGCGGCGCCAGCAAGCAGCCGTCCGACAAGGTATTGCCTGTCGAGGAGTTTCGCACTGACCGCTGGCGCGCCATGGATGCCGATGTCACGTTCGCCGGCAAGCGCATCGTGCACAGCGAACAGCTTCCGTTCAACGACCTGTCGGCCCACGTGATTCTGGAAGACGGCCTGCTTCGCCTGGAACCGCTGAGGTTCGGCGTCGCAGGCGGCAACCTGGCCTCGCAGATACGCCTGGACGGCCGCGATGTACCGCTGCAAGGGCGCGCGCGGCTTACGGCCAGGGGCTTCAAGCTCAAGCAACTGTTCCCAAGCTTCGCACCGATGCAAAGCAGCTTCGGCGAGCTCAACGGCGATGCCGACATCACCGGTCGTGGCAATTCCGTGGCGGCGTTGCTCGGCACTGCCAGCGGCGACCTGCGCATGCTGGTCAATGACGGCGCCATCAGCCGCAGCCTCATGGAAATCGCTGGGTTGAACGTGGGCAACTACATCGTCGACAAGCTGTTCGGTGACGAGGACGTGAAAATCAACTGCGCGGCAGCCGATGTCGGCATCAAGGACGGGCTGGCCAGCACGCGCCTGTTCATTTTCGATACCGAGAACGCCATCATCTACATCAACGGCACTGCCAATTTCGCCAGCGAGCGCCTGGACCTGAAGATCACGCCGGAATCGAAGGGGCTCAGGTTGTTCTCCCTGCGCTCGCCCCTGTACGTGCGTGGCGCGTTCGCCAAGCCTAGCGCAGGTGTGCAGGCCGTACCTTTGGCACTGCGCGGTGCTGGCATGGTGGCTCTGGGTGTGGTCGCAGGGCCTGCGGCCGGCCTGCTGGCGTTGGTCGCGCCCAGCAGTGGGGACGATCCCAACCAGTGCACCCCGTTGTTGCAGCAGATGAAGGAAGGCAAGGCACCGGCGGCAGTCAAAGGCCGCAAGTGATGTCGGATCATCGGTGCGCGGTCCAGGTTATCCTGCCGCGCAGTCGGCTGGCTGGGTGAGGGGGCATGCGTAGCGCGGCTTGTCGTCAAGAGGGGGCTGTGGGCTCTGAATGCATGACGAATGAAGCGGCATTGGCGTGCTGCTGTTCATTCAATAGGGTTAGGGCGTGTGTGATGTTCCGACGAGACCTACCCGCCACTATGAGCTGCGAATCGGAAACCCTGGGGCTGCTGCGCAGCCCATCGCGGCGCAAGGCCGCTCCCACGGGTATGTCGCAAGCCTTCGGATCTGATGTGAGCCACTTGCACCGCAGCTTTGGCGTATATCGCGTGTATGAGCGTTACGCGGTCCCTGTGGGAGCGGTCTTGTACCGCGAAGGGCCGCAACGCGGCCCCAACAATCTACCCTGCGAAGCCGAGATCCTGGGGCTGCTACGCACTTCTGCGTCATTACCCCATCAACGGCTCTAGCGCATTGCTGTTGGCCTCACAGGCCGTCGAGCAGGTCAGACATGTCGTCGGCGTGCTCTTCTTCCTGGGCCAGGATGTCTTCGAAAATACGGCGGGTAGTGGGGTCTTTGTCACCGATGTACTGAATGATCTCGCGGTAGCTGTCGATGGCGATACGCTCGGCTACCAGGTCTTCCAGGACCATTTCCTTGAGGGTGGAACCGGCCACGTACTGGGCGTGGGAGTTCTTGCTCAGGTTGTCCGGGTTGAAGTCAGGCTCACCGCCCAGTTGCACGATACGCTCGGCCAGCTTGTCGGCGTGTTCGGATTCCTGGTTGGCATGCTCCAGGAACTCTTCGGCTGCTACGCTGGCCTTGACGCCAGAGGCCATGAAGTAATGGCGCTTGTAGCGCAGGGTGCATACCAGCTCGGTGGCCAGCGATTCGTTCAGCAGTTGGATGATGCGCTCGCGATCGGCGGCATAGCCTTCGGTCACCGCACCGTTTTCCACATGCTCGCGTGCACGCTGGCGCAGGGTCTGGATGTCCGTCATTTCAGTCGTGTTCATGTTTCATCTCCGAAAAGCATCTGGATAGTCATGGCTGGATAGCGGAAGACCTACGCGCCTTTTACCGCTTCGCGGTCTTCTTCACGTTGTTTGCAAGTCTTGAAACCCTTGGCATCCACATGGCCGGTGGCATCGAAACGCACGTAGTAAGGCTGCTGCTTGCCGTCGCGGTTGAGGATGTAGTCATTGCAGGTACCGCCATTGGGCAGGTCGATGACGGTGGATGGGCTACCGCCGATGGCAATGACGCGCTGCATGGTCATGCCGTTCTCCACTTGCTTGACCAATGGCTCGTCACGGTAGGTCACGTAGTCCACCGGGTTTTCCGGGCGGCTGCCGCATGCCGCCAGGGTGGCGCTGGCCAGAAGGATTGCCAGAGTCTGCTTGAACATCGTCCCGCTCCTTGCACTAAAGGGTATGTGCAGGTTTTGAACCTCACGCAGCGCCAGGAGTTCGATCGCGCTAACCAATTGCCTGCGTGCAAAAGAGCATCGAGCCTTGTTTGAGCACGCCTAAACCCTGGCCAGCCTTGTCTACACTCCAGGTGTCACCGTGCAGTGGGCGCGGGCTCAGGAGAACACGACATGAAACGGTTGCACATTCCGTTGCTGATGGTGGCGCTGCTGTTCAGCGCCCAAGGCTTCGCGGCAAATACCGCCCAGCAGGAGAAGATGAAATCATGCAATGCAGACGCCACTGCGCAAACGCTCAAGGGCGATGCGCGCAAGGCCTTCATGAGCACGTGCCTGAAGAAGCAGGCGCCACAAACCCAGCAGGAGAAGATGAAGACGTGCAACGCCGACGCCACGGCCAAGGTGCTCAAGGGTGATGAGCGCAAGGCGTTCATGAGTGACTGCCTGAAGAAGAAATGACCGGTGCCTATGCCTGCAGGCATAACGCTGGCAGACTGCGAATCTTCTTCGTTGGCTGCCGCTGAGGCTGTATGACCTTCACCCCCCGCCAAGTCACTCTGGCCAGTTTGATAATCGTGTTTGCGGGCCTGCTGTTGGCGTTGCCATTGAAGCTGCTGCCCAGCCTGCTGGCAGGCCTGCTGGTGTTCGAACTGGTCAACATGCTCACCCCGCGTCTGCAGCCTTTGATCGCCGGGCAGCGTGCGCGCTGGCTGGCGGTGGCGCTGCTGGGCACGTTGGTGGTGATCACCCTTGCGCTGCTGATCGCCGGGGCCTTCAGCTTCCTGCTGCATGAAGCGGAGAACCCCGGCGCGTCACTGGACAAGTTCATGGCGCTGGTCGAGCGCGCGCGCGGGCAATTACCGCCGTTCATCGAGGGCTACCTGCCCGCCAGCGCTGCAGAGTTCAAGGTGGCGATCGGCGACTGGATCAAAAGCCATCTGAGTGACCTGCAGCTGGTAGGCAAGGGCATGGCCCACATGTTCGTGACCCTGCTGATCGGTATGATCCTGGGCGCTATCGTCGCCCTGCAGCGCATACCGGACATTTCGCGGCGCAAACCGCTGGCGGCAGCCTTGTTCGAGCGCCTGAGCCTGCTGGTCCAGGCATTTCGCAACATCGTTTTCGCTCAGATCAAGATATCCCTGCTCAACACTACGTTCACCGGCATCTTCCTGGCCGTGGTGCTGCCCTTGTTCGGTGTGCACCTGCCACTGACCAAGACCTTGATCGTGCTGACCTTCCTGCTGGGGCTGCTGCCGGTCATCGGCAATCTCATGTCCAACACCCTGATCACCATCGTCGGATTGTCGCTGTCGGTGTGGGTTGCGGCGGCAGCATTGGTCTACCTGATCGTGATCCACAAGGTGGAGTACTTCCTCAACGCGAAGATCGTCGGGGGCCAGATCAGGGCCAAGGCTTGGGAGCTACTGCTGGCGATGCTGGTGTTCGAAGCGGCGTTCGGCCTGCCGGGGGTGGTGGCAGGGCCGGTCTATTACGCCTATCTCAAGAGCGAACTGCGAAGGATGGAACTGGTTTGAGCGTAGCGATGTTGCACCCGGGATAGCAGGGCTGGCCAGCCCGCTACCAGGCGCGATCGGGCAGTGAAGCCCGGCGTTGTTGTCGACCAGGGGCGAGGCCCGCCCCCTTCAACCCATCGACCTCATCAAGCGCCGTAGCGCTTGCGTGCCTCGATGGCCAGGCCGCTGCCAATGCTGCCGAAGATGTTGCCTTCCACGTGGCGAGCGTTGGGGAGCATCGCCGCCACGCTGTTGCGCAGCGCCGGGATGCCGCTGGAACCGCCCGTGAAGAATACCGTGTCGACCTGGGTCTGGCTGACGCCGGCCTTGGCCAGCAAGTCGGTGACGCTGGCGCGTACCCGTTCCAGCAGGCTATCGATGGCGGTTTCGAACAGGGTGCGAGAAAGGTCCACGCCAAGGCCACGCTCGATGCGGCCAAGATCGACATGACGGCTAGACTGCTCGGTCAGTTCGATCTTGCTGGCCTCCACTTCCATGGCCAGCCAATGCCCGGCGCGCTCCTCGATGAGCTTGAACAGCCGGTCCACACCTAGAGTGTCTTCGATGTCGTAGCGCATGCTGCCCAGGGCCAGTTGCGATTTCTGGGAATACAGGGCGTTGATCGTGTGCCAGGTGGCCAGGTTGAGGTGGTAGCTGGTGGGCATCAGCGCGCCGCTCTTCATGCGGCTGCCGTAACCGAACAGCGGCATCACGCCCTGCAGGCTCAGCTGTTTGTCGAAGTCGGTACCCCCGATGTGCACGCCCCCGGTCGCCAGGATGTCGCTCTGGCGCTCGGCGACCGCGTGACGTTCGGGTGACAGCCGAATGAGCGTGAAGTCTGAAGTACCGCCGCCGATGTCGACGATCAGCACCAGTTCTTCACGGCTGATGCCCGACTCGTAGTCGAACGCAGCAGCGATGGGCTCGTACTGGAACGAGACGTCCTTGAAGCCGATCTTGCGCGCCACCTCGGCCAGCGTGTCCTCGGCCTCCTGGTCGGCTGCCGGGTCCTCGTCTACGAAAAACACAGGCCGGCCCAGCACCACCTGCTCGAACTCGCGCCCGGCAGCGGCTTCTGCGCGTTTCTTCAACTCGCCGATGAACATGCCCAGCAGGTCCTTGAACGGCAACGCGCTGCCCAGCACGCTGGTGTCGTGCTTGATCAGCTTGGAGCCGAGCAGGCTCTTGAG
>CAURYQ010000070.1:0-22703 GCA_963529135.1 uncultured Pseudomonas sp.
GACCGGGCTTTGCGGGACGTTGTCTACGAGCTCGAACATTTTCCCTCTCCTTACAGTTCTCTAGTTGTCGCGCCTACCACTACTGCTTTGAAACTTAGAAGTTGCCTTGTACCCACCGCTTGAAGCGCTCAAGCACCGGGGCCTTCGGTTCATCGCCATAGCTGTTGTTGCTGCTGCTGTTGCCGGTCAAGGGCAGGTCTTCGGTCTGCTTGTGCAGCCCGTAGGTAAGCAAGCCCACACCGGTGGAATAAATCGGATTGCGCACCACGTCGCTCAAGCCGCGGACGCTGTGCGGCACGCCCAGGCGTACCGGCATGTGGAAGATTTCCTCGGCCAGTTCGACCGCGCCTTCCATCTTGGCGGTGCCGCCGGTTAGGACGATACCGGCAGGTACCAGGTCTTCGTAGCCGCTGCGACGCAGCTCCGCCTGGATCAGGGTGAACAGTTCGTCGTAGCGCGGCTCGACCACTTCGGCCAGCGCCTGGCGCGACAGTTCGCGCGGAGGACGGTCGCCGACACTCGGCACCTTGATGGTTTCACCCGCACCTGCCAGCTTGGCCAGTGCGCAGGCATAGCGAATCTTGATCTCCTCGGCATACTGTGTGGGTGTACGCAGGGCCATGGCAATGTCATTGGTCACCTGGTCGCCCGCAATCGGGATGACCGCGGTATGGCGAATCGCGCCCTCGGTGAAAATCGCGATGTCGGTGGTACCGCCACCGATGTCCACCAGGCACACGCCCAGTTCTTTCTCGTCGTCGGTGAGCACCGAATAGGCCGATGCCAACTGCTCGAGAATGATGTCGTCGATTTCCAAGCCGCAGCGGCGCACGCACTTCTCGATGTTCTGCGCGGCATTGACCGCGCAGGTCACGACGTGAACCTTGGCTTCCAGGCGTACGCCCGACATGCCCAGCGGTTCGCGAACGCCTTCCTGGTTGTCGATCACGTAGTCCTGCGGCAGCGTGTGAAGCACCCGCTGATCCGCCGGGATGGCCACCGCCTGCGCGGCATCGAGCACGCGCTCGAGGTCGGCCAGGCTCACTTCGCGGTCGCGAATGGCGACGATGCCGTGGGAGTTCAGGCTGCGAATATGATTGCCCGCGACGCCGACGAAGGCCGAGTGAATGCGGCAGCCGGCCATCAGCTGGGCCTCCTCGACGGCGCGCTGGATCGACTGCACGGTGGACTCGATGTTCACCACCACGCCTTTTTTCAGGCCCCGGGACGGGTGAGTGCCAATCCCGACGATTTCCAGCGTGCCGTCTTCGCCCACCTCACCCACCAAGGCCACTACCTTGGAGGTGCCGATGTCCAGCCCGACGATCATTTTGCCGCTATGCGCGTTTGCCATGGTCCTGCCTCTCTCTAATTCTTCGCAACGGCGGGTTGGGCCGTCGTCGGTGCAATCTGTTCCCGCCAGCCAACGGCAAGCCCGTTGGCATATCGCAGATCGATGCGGGCGATGTTGGCGATCTGCTCTTTAAGCGTCTTGTCGTAAATGGCAATGAAACGGCGCATCTTCTCGACCAGATGGTCGCGCCCCAGTAGCAGCTCGATGCCAGGACCTGCGCTGCTCGCGCCAGTGGTCAGGAACCAGCTGCCTCGCTCGCGCAGCTCCAGGCGAGCGATGGAGAAGCCCAGGGGGCGCAGCATCTGGCTCAGTATCTGATACTGCTGCATGACCTGTTGCTGAGCCCGCTGGGGGCCGGCCAATTGCGGCAGGTGTTCGTAGTTGGCCAGTTCGCGCGGTGTGAACGCCTGCCCCTGGTTGTTGAGCAAGGCGGCGTCACCCCAGCGCGCTACCGGGAGTTGCTCCTCCAGGCGAATCACCACTTCGTCCGGCCATACCCGGCGCACTTCGGCATGTGCGATCCAGGGCATCTGCTCAAGCTCCTTGCGCATGGCCGGCAGGTCGACGGTGAAGAAACTCGCGGCCACATAGGGAGCGATACGCTGCTGCACGGACTGCTGGCTGATGTAGGTCAGATCGCCCTGTACATCGATCTTGGTGATTGGCCGGTCGGCGTACGGCATGAGCCGTATGGCTCCCTCGTAGGCGCCAAAGCCTGCAGCTACCAGCAGCACCGGCCACAGCAGGCGCTTGAGGCCACCCAGGCCTGCACGCGGCAGGCGCGCCGATACGGGCTCATCGGCCACCAGCCGGCTGGCACCACGTGGCACCGGCTTGCTGCGGCCGGTAACGGGTTGCTGCTGACGTATCATTGCGCCTTGCATGATGATTAACCTCGCGTCGCCACGCTTTCGGCCAGGATCGCCAGCACCAGTTGCTGGAAGTCCAGGCCGGCCGCGCGGGCCGCCATGGGCACCAGGCTATGATCAGTCATGCCGGGTGCGGTGTTGACTTCGAGCAACCAGAACTGGCCTTGCTCGTCCTGCATCACGTCCAGCCGCCCCCAGCCTTCGATGCCGATGGCATCGCAGGCGCGGGCGGTCAGATCGATCAGTTCCTGTTCCTTGGCGCTCTCGAGCCCACAAGGAATGCGGTACTGGGTATCGTTGGCGATGTATTTGGCGTCGTAGTCGTAGAACACGTGCGGGGTTCCCAGGGCAATCGGCGGCAGCACCTGCCCGCGCAACACCGCAATGGTGAACTCCGGGCCGTGAATCCACTGTTCCACGAGTACCTGAGAATCGTATTTGGCGGCATCACGCCAGGCAGCGACCAGCTCCTGCTCGCTGTTCACCTTGGCCATGCCGATGCTGGAGCCTTCATGGGCAGGTTTGACGATAAGCGGGAAGCCCAGTTCCGTGCTGGCACGCAAACAATCGCTTTCGCTGGCCAACACGGCGTGGCGCGGGGTGGGGATGCCCAGGCTCTGCCAGACCTGCTTGGTCCGCAATTTGTCCATGGCCAACGCCGAGGCCAGGATGCCGCTGCCGGTGTAAGGGATGCCCAGGCACTCGAGCAACCCTTGCATGCTGCCGTCTTCGCCGCCGCGGCCGTGCAGAATGATGAAGGCGCGGTCGATCTTTTCGCTTTGCAGACGCGCCAGCAGATCGTCACCCACATCGATGGCGACGACATCCACACCGGCTTCGGTGAGCGCGCTGATCACGGCGGCACCGGATTTGAGCGAGACTTCCCGCTCGGCGCTCTTGCCCCCGTAGAGCACCGCAACGCGGCCGAACGCCTTCACGTCGAGGGTGCTAGGCAGTGTGTGGTAGGCGCTGGTCATTTCGACTTCTCCTGCACGGCGCCAGCAAACAGCGGGCTTTTCATCAATTGCGGGGCCAGGCCGCCGACATCGCCGGCACCTTGGCAGATCAGGATATCGCCGGCGCGCAGCAACGGCTTGACCAGCGGCGCCAGCTCGGCGCCGCGTTCGATGTAGATCGGGTCCAGCTTGCCGCGCTGACGAATGCTGTGACACAGCTGACGGCTATCGGCGCCTGGAATCGGCTCCTCACCTGCTGGGTAGACTTCCATCAACAGCAACACGTTGGCGTCGCCCAGCACCTGGACGAAGTCGTCGTACAGGTCGCGGGTGCGGCTATAGCGATGGGGCTGGTAGACGATCACCAGGCGGCGGCTCGGCCAGCCGCCGCGCACGGCCTTGATCACCGCAGCCACTTCGGTCGGGTGATGGCCGTAGTCGTCCACCAGCATCACGCTGCCGTCCTCGACGGGCAGCTCGCCGTATACCTGGAAACGACGCCCCACACCCTGGAACCCCGAGAGGCCCTGGAGAATGGCCTCGTCGGGTATCCCTTCGTCGGTGGCGATGGCGATGGTCGCCAGCGCGTTGAGCACATTGTGGTCGCCGGGCATGTTCACCGACACTTCCAGCGGCTCGCAGTCACGGCGCAGGACCGTGAAGTGCGTCTGCATGCCCTGCTGACGGACATTGATCGCGCGGATATCCGCTTCTTCGCTGAAGCCGTAGGTGACCGTGGGGCGTTTGACCTGCGGCAGTATCTCGCGCACTACCGGGTCGTCCAGGCACATCACGGCCAGGCCGTAGAACGGCAGGTTGTGCAAGAACTCGACGAAGGTTTTCTTCAGCTTGTTGAAGTCCCCTTCGTAGGTGGCCATGTGATCGGCGTCGATGTTGGTGACCACGGCAACCATCGGTTGCAGGTGCAGGAAGCTGGCGTCGCTTTCATCCGCTTCGGCAATCAGGTAGCGGCTGGTGCCCAACTGGGCATTGGTGCCGGCAGCGGTCAGGCGACCACCGATGACGAACGTCGGGTCGAGCCCACCGGCGGCAAACACCGAGGCCAGCAGGCTGGTGGTCGTGGTCTTGCCGTGGGTGCCGGCCACTGCCACGCCATGGCGATAGCGCATGAGTTCGGCCAGCATTTCGGCCCGTGGTACCACCGGAATACGACGTTCCAGTGCGGTGGCCACTTCCGGGTTGGCCGGGTTGATGGCGCTCGACACCACCAGCACGTCGGCGGTCGCGGCATTCTCTGCACGATGGCCAATCAGGATCTGGGCGCCAAACGACTCCAGGCGCTCGGTCACAGGCGAGGCCTTGAGGTCAGAGCCGGACACTTCATAGCCCAGGTTCAGCAGCACTTCGGCGATACCGCACATGCCTACCCCGCCGATACCGACGAAGTGGATACGACGAATACGGCCCATCTTGGGCTGGGGCATGGCTTTCTGGCTCTCAACCACGGGCCACCTCCAGGCATAGATCGACGACGGTGCTGGTTGCGGCAGGTTTGGCCAGGCGTCTTGCAGTACCGGCCATGACAGTCAGTTTCTCGGGTTGCATCAGCACCTCGTTCAGGCGTTCAGCGAGCTGCGCTGCGCCAGTTGTCGCTTGTGGCATCAGGAAGGCAGCGCCTTCTCGGGCCAGATAATGGGCGTTGTGGGTCTGGTGGTCGTCGATTGCATGGGGCAAGGGCACCAGCATCGATGGCAGGCCCGCTGCCGCCAGTTCGCTGACGGTCAGGGCACCGGCGCGGCACACCACCAGGTCGGCCCAGCCATAGGCCTGGGCCATGTCCTTGATGAACGGCTCCACCTGCGCCTCGACACCTGCTTCGCGGTAGCGCTCGGCGGTGATCGACGCATGTTGCTTGCCAGCCTGGTGGAACACCTTGGGCCGTACGGCCTCAGGCACTTCGGACAGCGCCTTAGGCAACAATTTGTTCAATGGTTCCGCGCCCAGGCTACCGCCGAGCACCAACAGGTGCGGCTGGCGCTGGCCCAGCGGGGTGCGCTGCGCAGCCATGAACAATTCCGGGCGTACCGGATTGCCCGTGGTACGGCGTTTTTCACTCGCCTGGAAGGTGTCGGGAAACGCTTCGCACACTCGTGCGGCCAGCGGTACCAGCAGGCGATTGGCGGTGCCGGCGCGGGCATTTTGCTCATGAATGATCAACGGCACGCCGCAAAGGCGCGCCGCCACGCCGCCGGGGCCGGTGACGTAGCCACCGAAGCCCAGTACACAGACAGGCTTGAGATCGCGCACGACGCGCCGAGCCTGCAGCACAGCCTTGACCAGTGTGAACGGTGCCTTGAGCAGCGAAAGCTTGCCCTTGCCACGCAGGCCACTGACCTGAATCTGGTGCAGGGCCAAGCCTGCCTGGGGGACCAGTTCGTTCTCGATGCCCCGCGGGGTGCCGAGCCAGTGCACGGTATAGCCACGCGACTGGAACTCGCGCGCGCAGGCCAGTGCCGGGAACACGTGTCCGCCGGTACCCCCGGCCATGATCAATACGTTCTTGCCTTCAGCGGCCATGGGCAGGCTCCTCGGCAAAATCGCTCTCACTGAACTCGTGCTCTTCGCTGCCCAGGTGGGTACGGCTTTCCCATTCGATGCGCAACAGCAGCCCGACACAGGCGCAGCAGATCACCAGGGAACTGCCGCCATAGCTCAGGAACGGCAGGGTCAGGCCCTTGGTCGGCAGCAGGCCGACGTTCACACCAATGTTGATCAGGAACTGGCCAATCCACAGGAAGGCCAGGCCGAAGGCCATGTAGGCGGCGAAGAATTGCTTGGCTTTCTCGGCCCACAAGCCGATGTACAGCGCGCGGACGGTGACGAAGACGAACAGCGCGATGGTCACCAGCGAGCCGACCACGCCCAGTTCCTCGGCCAGTACCGAGAACACGAAGTCGGTGTGTGCTTCAGGCAGGTAGAACTGCTTCTGTACGCTGTTGCCAAGACCAACGCCCAGCCACTCGCCGCGCCCGAATGCAATCAGGGCCTGGGTCAACTGGTAGCCGGAACCGAACTGATCGGACCAGGGGTCGGTGAAGGTGATCAGTCGCGCCATGCGATAAGGCTGGGCCTGCACCAGCACGAACACCGCGACCACCGCCAACACCACCATCAAGCTGAAGCGGAACAGCCCCACCCCGCCCAGGAACAGCATGGCAGCGGCGGCCCCCATCATGACCACGGTAGCGCCGAAGTCCGGTTCCATCAGCAACAGGCCGGCCATGGGTAGCAGCACGATGAACGGCTTGAAGAAACCCATCCAGCTTTCCCGAACCTCGGTCTGACGACGTACCAGGTAGCCGGCGAGGTAGATGACCACGAACACTTTCGCAATTTCGGAGGGCTGAACGTTGAAGAAGCTGAAGCCGATCCAGCGCATCGAGCCGTTGACCTCACGCCCGATGCCCGGCACCAGCACCATCACCAGCAGGCCGAAGGCGCCGAGCAGCATCATGAAGCCCATGCGCTGCCAGGTAGCGATTGGCACCATCATGGTCGCGCCACAGGCCACCAGCCCCAGGAATACGTAAACCAGGTGCCGGTACATGTGGTAAAGCGGGTTACCGGACTGGACGGCGGCCACTTCCGAGGACGCGGAGGTGATCATCACCAGGCCCAGGCCCAGCAATGCCAGGCAACCGGCCAGCAGCGGGAAGTCCAGGTCGACGCCACGGCCACTGATCAGTGGCGATGGGTAGGGTTTGAGGATGCCGAAGATCATGCCAGTGCTCCCGCTGCCTGGGCAAACAGGCGCCCGCGTTCTTCGAAGTTCTTGAACATGTCGAGGCTGGCGCAGGCAGGCGACAGCAGCACGGCATCACCGGATTGCGCCAGTTCGGCGCAGCGCTGCACAGCCTCGTCCAAGGTGGCGACCCGCACCAGGGGCACGCCATCGCCAAGGGCCTGGCCCAGGCGTTCGGCATCACGACCCAGCAGCACCACGGCGCGGCAGTAGCGCCGTACCGGTTCGCGCAGGGCAGCGAAGTCGGCACCTTTGCCATCGCCACCGGCGATCAACACCAGCTTGCCTTCGATATCGGCGCCCAGGCCCTCGATGGCTGCCAGGGCGGCGCCAACGTTGGTGGCCTTGGAGTCGTCGTACCAGTTCACTGCATGACGCTCACGGACCCACTGACAGCGATGGGCCAGCCCGGTGAACTCACGCAGCGCCTGCAGCATCGGCTCGAATGGCAGGCCCGCAGCATGGCCCAGGGCCAACGCAGCCAGCGCATTGCTTTGATTATGGGCACCACGCACTCTGAGGTCGCGGACCGGCATCAGAGCCTGAAACTCGAAGGCAAGGTGCTTCTCACCCTCCACCTCGCGCAGGCCAAAGGCCTTGAAGTCCGGCTCGCCCAGGCCAAAGGTCCACCACGGGCGGCCTTCCACCGGCAAAGGACGGCTGAGCGCGTCATGCCGATTGACCACCACTTGCCGCGCACCTCGGAAGATGCGGTGCTTGGCCAGGTGATACGCCGGCAGACCACTGTAGCGGTCCATGTGGTCTTCACTGATGTTAAGCACCGTGGCCACTTCGGCATTGAGCTGGTCAGTGGTTTCCAGCTGGAAGCTGGACAGTTCCAGCACGTACAACTCGACGTCGTCGGCCAGCAAGTCGAGCGCCGGCGTGCCGAGGTTGCCGCCCACCGCCACCCGCTTGCCCGCCTTGGCGGCCATTTCGCCGACCAGGGTAGTGACGGTGCTTTTGGCATTCGAACCACTGATGGCGATGATGGGCGCCTTGGCATTGCGCGCGAACAGCTCGATGTCGCCGGACAGCTTGACCCCGCGGGCAGCGGCCTGTTGCAGCGCCGGCGTCGCCAAGGCCAGCCCAGGGCTGACGTACAGTTCGCTGGCGCGGCACAGGAAGTTCACGTCAAGCTCGCCACAGCGTACTTCCACCTGCGGGTAGTCACGGCGCAGGGTATCCAGTTCCGGCGGTTGCTCGCGGGTGTCGGCGACCGCAAAGGCGATGCCCCGGCTCGCCAGGAAGCGAACCAGGGACATGCCGCTCTTGCCGAGGCCGACAACGATGCGGAATTGGTCGGAAGCGATCAGTGACACGCGTCTACCTCAGTTTCAGGGTGGCAAGGCCGATCAGCACGAGAATCACGGTGATGATCCAGAAACGGACGATCACGCGTGGCTCGGGCCAGCCCTTGAGTTCAAAGTGGTGGTGAATCGGCGCCATGCGGAAGACGCGCTTGCCGGTCAGCTTGAAGGAGGCGACCTGGATGACCACGGAAAGGGTTTCCATCACGAACACCCCACCCATGATGAACAGCACGATCTCCTGGCGCACGATCACGGCGATGGTGCCCAATGCGGCGCCAAGCGCCAGCGCGCCTACGTCGCCCATGAACACTTGCGCCGGGTAGGTGTTGAACCACAGAAAGCCCAGCCCGGCACCGATGAGCGCGCCGCAGAACACGATCAGCTCGCCTGAGCCCGGTACGTACGGAATCAACAGGTATTCGGCGAACTTCACGTTACCGGACAGGTAGCAGAAGATGCCCAGCGCCCCGCCCACCATCACCGTAGGCATGATGGCAAGACCGTCCAGGCCATCGGTCAGGTTCACCGCGTTGCTGGAGCCAACGATGACGAAGTAGGTGAGTACTACGAAGCCGATGCCCAGCGGAATGGTGACGTCCTTGATGAACGGCAGTATCAAGGTGGTCTCGACGCTGGTCGGGGCCGTCTTGTAGAGGAACACCGCGGCAGCCAGGCCGAATACCGATTGCCAGAAGTACTTCCAGCGACTCGGCAAGCCGCGGGAGTTCTTCTCGATGACCTTGCGGTAATCGTCCACCCAGCCGATGGCGCCAAAGGCCAGGGTGACGATCAGCACCACCCAGACATAACGATTGGTCAGGTCCGCCCACAGCAAGGTGCTGATGGCGATAGCGGACAGGATGAGCGCCCCGCCCATGGTCGGCGTACCGGACTTGGACAGGTGCGATTGCGGCCCGTCGTTGCGCACGGCCTGGCCAATCTGGCGAATTTGCAGGGTGCGAATCATCCACGGCCCCAGCCACAGCGCCAGCGACAACGCGGTAAGCACCCCGAGAATCCCGCGCAGGGAGAGGTACTGGAAGACCGCGAAGCCTTTGTGGAACTGTTGCAGATACTCGGCCAACAGCAGCAGCATTAATGTTTCTCCCCGCTGGCACCGCACAGGGCGGCCACGACATGTTCCATCGCAGCGCTGCGCGAGCCCTTGATCAAGATTGTGGTATCGCCGGCATTCTCGGCACTGACTGCTTCGATCAGTGCGGCCTGCGTAGCGTAATGATGGCCGTGGGTACCGAATGCCTCGACTGCGTGTGCCATGTTGGCACCCACTGCATACAGGGCATCGACCTTGCCGCGTGCGTAGTCACCCACCTGACGGTGACCTTCCTGCGCCCACTGCCCCAGTTCGCCGATTTCTCCAAGCACCAGGACGGTGCGTCCGGAAAAGCCGGCGAGTATATCAATGGCGGCGCACATGGAGGTGGGATTTGCGTTGTAACTGTCGTCGATCACCCGCGCGCCACTTGGGGCGACCTGTGCCACGGTGCGGCCCTTGACCGGCTGCACCGCCGCCAGGCCGGCGGCAATCCCGTGAAGGCTGATGCCCACGGCATGGGCGGCAGCGGCAGCGGCCAGCGCGTTGCTGACGTTGTGCACACCCAGCAGGTTGAGCTGGACCTGCGCTTGCTCGCCCGCCCCGTGCAGGATGAATGACGGGCAGCCACGTGCATCTCGGCCAATCTGACTGGCATGAAAATCGGCACGCGGATCGTCCAGCGCGAAGCTGATGACCCGGTGATCCCCGGCCCGCGTGCGCCAGGTGCCGAAGGCTTTGTCGGCAAGGTTGAGGATGGCGATGCCGCCCTCACCCAGCCCTTCGAGAATTTCGCCCTTGGCTTCGACGATTTTATCCGGGCCGCCGAATTCACCAACGTGGGCGGTGCCGGCATTGTTGATGATGACCACGTGGGGCTTGGTCAAGCCCACGGTGTAGCGGATTTCCCCGATGCGCGAGGCGCCCAGTTCGATGACGGCGGCGCTGTGCTCGGGGGCGATCTCCAGCAGCGTCAGTGGCGCGCCCAGGTCGTTGTTCAGGTTGCCTCGGGTGGCATGTACCAGACCGCGGGTACGCAGGATGCTGGCGAGCATTTCCTTGACCGTGGTCTTGCCGCTGGAGCCGGTGATGGCCACCACCGGTTTATCGAAGGCAGCACGGTTCAGCGCGCCGAGCTGGCCAAGGGCCAGGCGGCAATCGGCAACCACCAACTGCGCTAGATCCACGCCTGGTACTTCGCGTTCGACCAGGGCAGCCACGGCGCCCTTGGCCTTGACGTCCGCCAGATAGTCGTGGCCGTCGAAGCGCGGCCCGGCCAAGGCAACGAACAGCTGCCCCGGCATCACACTGCGGCTATCGATGCTGACGCCATCGAAGCGGGCATCGGCGCCGGTAAGGCGCCCGTGCAAGGTCGAGCTCACCTGGCTGAGCGTCATCGCCTCAAGCATTGGGGGCCTCCCAGGCCGCGAGCGCCTTTTCGGCCTCGATCAGATCGGAGAACGCGTGTCGCTCTGCGTTGATTTCCTGATAGTCCTCGTGCCCCTTGCCGGCCAACACGACAACGTCGTTGGCGGCGGCACTGGCGATCAGGTGGGCGATGGCCTCGCCGCGCCCGGTAACGAACGTCACCTCAGCCGGCGAGGTGAAGCCGGGACGAATGTCGTCGAATATGCGCATGGGATCTTCGGTGCGAGGGTTGTCGTCGGTAACCAGCACCCGATCGGCCAGACGCTCGGCGACTTCAGCCATCAACGGGCGCTTGCCCCGGTCACGGTCGCCGCCACAGCCGAACAGGCACAGCAATTGGCCGTGAGCATGGGGCCGCAGGGCTTGCAGCACTTTTTCCAAGGCATCCGGGGTGTGCGCGTAGTCGACCACCACCAGCGGCTTGTCGCCGCCGCCCAGCCGTTGCATGCGACCAACAGGGCCGTGCAGCTGCGGCATGACCTTGAGAATCTCGTCCAGCGCGTAGTCCAGCGCCAGCAGGGTCGCTACGGCCGCGAGCACGTTGCTCAGGTTGAAGCGACCCAGCAATCGAGTGCGCAGGGTGCGCTCCCCTTGAGCGGTGACGAGGGTGGCGCAGACGCCATCGTCGTCGAACCTGGCCTCAGGGCAGAACAACGAGGCATTCGCGTGCTCCAGGCTGTAGCTGATCAGCCGGGTGTCGATGCGATCGGCCATCGGCTTGTGAGCAAAATCGTCCGCCAGGCGGCGACCGAAGTCGTCGTCCAGATTGACCACCTGGCAACGCAGGCTCGGCCAGGCGAACAGTTTGGCCTTGGCCGCTTCGTAGGCTTGCATGCTGCCGTGGTAGTCGAGGTGGTCACGGGACAGGTTGGTCATCACCGCGATATCGAAGGCCAACGCCGCCACGCGCCCCTGTTCCAGGGCATGGGAGGACACTTCCATGGCTACGGCCTTGGCGCCTTGTTTTTTCAGGTCGTAAAGGGTCGACTGCACGGCAATCGGGTCAGGCGTGGTCAACCGCCCGCTTTTAAGCTCACCGTAGAAGCCCGTCCCCAGAGTGCCCACCAGGCCGCAACGCTGACCCAACAGATCCAGAGCCTGCGCTACCAATTGGGTAACGCTGGTCTTGCCGTTGGTCCCGGTCACGCCCACCAGGTTCAGTTGACGGCTGGGCTCGCCATAGAAACGCCCGGCGATGTCCGATAGTTGGGCGATCAGGCCCTTGACTGGAATCAGCGGTACATCGGTCAGCGGCAGCACGGTGGCGCCCTGCTCTTCGTAGGCCACGGCCGCAGCGCCACGGGCGAGCGCGTCGGCAATGTGCTCGCGGCCATCGACCTTGGCCCCGGGCACCGCCAGGAACAGATCCCCCGGGCGCACGTTGCGGCTATCGAGGGTCAGCTCCCGAATCAGCGGGTCACGGCTGGCATGGGCAAACAGCTTGCTCAATGGCATTGTCATTATCCACGCCCTCCGTTGGCGGCTGCTGCATTGACTTGCGACTGGCTTGCCGGCGCTGCTGGCGCCGGCGGCGGCAGATTGTCGGGCGGCACGTTCATCAGCCGAAGGGTGCCGGACATGACCTTGCTGAACACAGGTGCCGATACCAGGCCGCCGAAGTAGCCACCTTTGCCGGGCTCGTCGATCACCACGACGATGGCATAACGCGGGTCGCTCATTGGGCCGAAGCCTGCGAACAGCGAGCGGTAGGCATTTTCCGTGTAGCCCTTGGAGCCCACGGTGGCTTTACGCGCGGTGCCGGACTTGCCGGCCACGTGGTAGAACGGCACCTGGGCGCGGAACACGCCGCGCGGCGCCTCGATCACCTGCTGAAGCATGCCCTGGACGGTTTCTGCAGTTTCCTTGGGAATGGCCTGAACGGCCTCGGGCGCCTTGTCCACCTTGAGGATCGAAAGGGGCACCATCTTGCCGTCGTTGGCCAGAGCCGCATAAGCGTGCACCAGTTGCAGGGCAGTGACCGAAACACCGTAGCCGTAGGACAGCGTGGCCGTCTCGGCCTTGCGCCATTCCCGGTGGTTGGGCAGGTTGCCTACTCGCTCGCCCGGGAAACCTAGGCCTGTGTACTGGCCCAGCCCGACCTGCGACATTACCCGGTAGATGGCTTCGCCACCGATATCGAAGGCGATCTTGCTCATGCCGACGTTACTGGAGTTGATCAGGATGCCGGTCAGATCGAGGATCGGGCCTTCGCTTCGGGAAACGTCCTTGATGGTATAGCGACCAATTTGCAGGCTACCTGGGTAGACCTCCACCTTGTCGCTAGGCTTCCAGCGGCCACTTTCAAGCGCTGCACTCATCGAAATCGGCTTGACCGTGGAGCCAGGCTCGAACACGTCGATGATGGCGCGGTTGCGCATGGCCGCCGGGAACATGCTGCGACGGTTGTTGGGGTTGTAGGTAGGCTGGTTGACCATCGCCAGGACCTCACCGGTCTTGACGTCCATGATCACCAGGCTGCCAGCCTTGGCGTCCTGCTCGGCGATGGCGTTGCGCAGTTCACGGGTGGCCAGGTACTGCAGGCGCAGGTCAATCGACAACGCCAAGGTCTTCCCTGCCTTGGCGTTCTTGGTGACCTGGATGTCCTTGATCAAGCGGCCGCGCCGGTCCTTGATCACCTGCCGCTTGCCGGGCACGCCGGCCAGCCACTCGTCGTAGGCCAGCTCCACCCCTTCGCGACCGTGATCGTCCAGGTCGGTAAAGCCGACCATGTGGGCGGTCACGTCACCAGCAGGATAGAAGCGGCGAAACTCCTCCAGCCCATAGACGCCAGGTACCTTCAAGTCCAGGACGTGTTGCCCCTGCTCTGGTGTGAGGCCGCGGACCAGGTAGATGAATTCCTTGTTGGCCTGCTGGGTCAGGCGCTCGGTGAGCTGCTGCGGGTTCTGCCCCAGGGCAGTTGCCAGCTGCGGCCAGCGATCACGCGAAGCTTGCATTTCCTTGGGGTTGGCCCACAGCGTGGTGACCGGTGTACTGACCGCCAACGGCTCTCCGTTACGGTCGGTGATCAAGCCACGGTGCGCAGGTATGGGAATGTGGCGCAGGCTGCGTGCATCGCCTTGCCCCTTGAGGAAATCCCGGTCGACGACCTGCAGGTCGATGATACGCCAGCAGATGGCACCTACCATCAACGCCAGCAAGCCGACGACCACACGGAACCGCCAAGGGTAAAGTGCGCCTTCGAGCTTCATCATGGCGCCACCATCCGCACTTCGTCAGCCGCCGGCACGCGCATTTTCAGCTGGTCGGTGGCCAGGTTCTCGATGCGACTGGCCGCTGTCCAGGTGCTTTGTTCCAGAATCAATCTGCCCCATTCGGCTTGCGCCTTGTCACGCTCGTTCAGCTCGCCGTACAGGGTATTGAGCAGTTGCCGGTTCCAGTGCGCGCTGTAAGACACGGCGATGGCCGAGCCCAGCACGCCGACGAACAGCATGAGCATGAGGAAGCTGCCGCCTGGCAGAGGTTTGGCGAACAACCTGCTCACCGCAATTTCTCCGCAACACGCATCACCGCACTGCGTGAGCGGGGGTTGGCCTTGAGCTCTTCATCGGATGCGAACTGCGCTTTGCCGATCAGCTTGATCTTGGGTTCGAACACCTTGTGCTGCACAGGCAGGTTGCGCGGCAGGTTGTCAGCTTCGCCCTTGGCCAGTTTGCGCATGAACAGCTTGACGATGCGATCTTCCAGGGAGTGGAAGCTGATCACCGCCAGGCGACCGCCGACTTCCAGCGCGTCGATGGCCGCTTGCAGACCGGTTTCCAGGTCACCCAGCTCGTTGTTGACGTGAATACGCAGGCCCTGGAACGCACGCGTGGCCGGGTTCTTGCCCTTTTCCCAGGCAGGGTTGGCCACCTTGAGTACTTCAGCCAGGTCGCCAGTGCGGGTGAATGGCTGCTTTTCGCGACGCTCGACGACTGCCCGGGCCATGCGCCCGGCAAAGCGTTCCTCGCCGTATTCCTTGAACACGCGGGCGATTTCTTCGACGGGGGCGGTGGCGATGAACTCCGCGGCACTGACGCCCTGATGGGGGTTCATGCGCATGTCCAACGGCCCGTCATTGAGGAAGCTGAAGCCGCGTTCCGGGTCGTCCAGTTGCGGTGAAGACACCCCCAGGTCCATCAATATACCGCTCACCTTGCCGTGCAGACCGCGCTCGGCCACTTCCGCACCCAGCTCGGCAAAGCTGCGCTGCACAATGACAAAGCGGCCGTCTTCGGCCGCCAGCGCTTGCCCTGTGGCAATCGCTTGTGGGTCTTTGTCGAAACCCAGTAGCCGCCCTTGCGGGCCGAGCTTGCTGAGAATCAACCGGCTGTGTCCGCCACGGCCAAAGGTGCCGTCCAGATAGCAACCGTCGGCACGCAAGGCCAGTGCCTCGACAGCTTCGTCGAGCAGGACGGTAATGTGGTTGAAGCCGCTATCTATGGTCACAGGATCAGGTCACGCAATTCGTCGGGCATGGCGCCCGGTTGTTGGATAGCTGCAAGGTCGGCTGCCGAAACCGTGTTCCAGGCATCCTCATCCCACAGCTGGAATTTGTTCAATTGCCCCACCAGCATCGCCTTCTTGTCCAGCCGGGCGTATTCACGCAAGCGGGGCGGGACCAAGAAGCGACCACTGCCATCAAGCTCAAGGTCGACCGCATTGCCAATCAGCAAGCGCTGCAGGCGGCGGTTTTCTTCGCGTAGCGACGGCAAGGCACGCAACTTGGCTTCAATCTGTTCCCACTCATCAAGCGGGTATACGCACAAACAGGGATCGACAGCGTCGATGGTCACGATGAGCTGCCCGTTGCAACGCGAATCGAGCTCGTCACGGTACCGGCTCGGCATGGCGAGACGGCCCTTGGCATCGAGACTGACGGCATTGGCTCCGCGGAACACGGCTGCGATTCCCCACAATATTAGCTTTTTTGTGTCAGAAAACCCACTTCATCCCACTTTCTGCCACTTGCGCACACTATAGGAATCCGCCCGCGGCACCGTCAAGGCACGTTCGGAAGGAAAAGCCTTACATGACCGAGATTTAGCGCGTTAAAGGAATGTGGAAAGACTATCTGGGGAATAAAAAGACTTGAGAAATCAAACGCACACAACGGAATGCGCTGAGAACTTAAAGTGATTTATCAAGAGTAAGATTTTTTCGGCATTACCAGATGAGATCTGCTATCGATTCAAGCAGGAGGGAGAAGGTGGAGAGTCGATCTGTAAGCCGGGTTTTGTCGAGGACAGTCATTCCTCTACGACGGCCATCACTGGACGCCTCTAGCAACCTACCCGGTTCCAACGCGGGCCGCGCCATATGGAACCCTATTTGGTCTTGCTCCGAGTGGGGTTTACCTAGCCACGGACTGTTGCCAGCCGTGCGGTGCGCTCTTACCGCACCTTTTCACCCTTACCGGCGCTGTTGCGCTTAGGCGGTTGTTTTCTGTGGCACTTTCCGTAGGCTCGCGCCTCCCAGGCGTTACCTGGCACTCTGCCCTGCGGAGCCCGGACTTTCCTCCCCCCGCCAGCGACACCGTAAAACGGTGGAACTTAAACGGGCAGCGACTGTCCGATCGACTCTCCGGCGCAAAGAGTAACGGCAGATGCTCGCAAGAACAAGCGTTACCGCCACTTACATCAATTAGCCACTACTGAGCTTTCTGCTTTTCCAGGGCTACCTGATAGAGCAGGTTCTTGCGCACGCCGGTAATTTGAGCTGCCAATGCCGCAGCGCGCTTCAAAGGTAGTTCGGTCAAAAGCAGGTCCAGCACCCGCTGGGCTTCGGCGCCGATGCCTTGTTCACCTTCAGGGGCGCTCCAGCCACCGACCAGTACAACGCATTCGCCGCGCTGCTGATTGCTGTCGCCGGCCACGAACGCATGTAGCTCTGACAGAGGCAGGCCCTTGAGGGTTTCAAACGTCTTCGTGATTTCGCGAGCCAACACGGCCGGGCGATCACCACCGAACACCGCCTGCATGTCATCCAGGCACTCCAGGATGCGGTGCGGCGCCTCGTAGAAGATCAAGGTGCGCGGCTCTTCCCTGACCTGCTCCAGACGAGCCCGGCGCCCTGCAGTCTTGGCTGGCAGGAAGCCTTCGAAGATGAAGCGGTCCGAAGGCAAGCCGGCCGCCGAAAGCGCGGCAATCAAGGCACAGGCGCCGGGCACCGGCACCACCGGCACCCCCGCGCTGCGAGCCTGGCGGACCAGGTGATAGCCTGGGTCGGAAATCAGCGGCGTGCCCGCGTCGGACACCAGCGCCACATCATCGCCGGCCAGCAACCTCGCTAGAAAACGACCGCCTTCATCACGCTCGTTGTGTTCGTGGCAAGCGGCCAGCGGTGTATCAATGCCGAAATGCTGAAGCAGGCGGACCGAATGACGCGTGTCCTCGGCAGCGATCAGGGCCACGCCAGCCAGCACCTTCAGCGCCCTGGCGCTCATGTCGTCGAGGTTGCCGATGGGCGTTGCCACCACGTAAAGCGTTCCCACTGGGGCTGTCGACGCCCCGGCCACATCAGTCACTGCACGCACCTGCCATTCGAATCAAAGCGGTCATTGTAGCCCGAGCACCTGCAACAGCGCGCAAAGAAGTTGAACATCGAGCGGCGCCAACACGCCTATAGTGAAGCTTCGACACGGCGACATCGCGCCCCGGCCAGTGCTTGGGTACAATCGCCAGCCACATTGATCGAGTAACAGGACCCTTACATGATCGCCTGCCTGCGGCTGCTCACAGCCTTCTGTCTCGCTGCCCTGCTGGCAGCGTGCGCCAGTTCGCCTTCATCCAGTCTTGGCGAACTGCCCCGCACGCCGGATGCCAGCATCGAGCAACTGCTCGAAAAGGCCGACTCCAGCAAGTCTGCCGAAGAGGCCGCCCTGTTGCGCTTGAGCGCCGCAGACATGGCCTATCGGCAAAAGGACTTCCCGCGTGCCGCACGCATCCTCGAACAAGTCCAGATAGCCACGCTCAAACCGGCCCAGCAGGTGTTCGCCGTCACACTGACCGCAGAGCTCGCCATGAGCCGCAACCAGCCCAAAGCCGCCCTGAACGCGCTGCAGCACCCCAGCCTGCAACACGTACCCGAGCTGCCCCAGGAACAGCAGGTGCGCACCTACTCGGTGCATGCTGCGGCCCTGGAGGCTGACGGTCAGGCCCTGGCTGCCGCGCAGCAACGCGTACTGCTGGCACCGCTGCTCAGCGGTCAAGCCGCCAGCGCCAACCATGACGCCATCTGGTCGCTTGTCGCCTCACTGCCAACCGAGCAACTGCAACAGCCGGGCAGCGATCCGGTCCTGGCAGGCTGGTCCAGCCTTGCCCTGGCCGTGAAAGGCGCCGGCACCCTGGAGCAGCAACAGGCAGCCATCGACGACTGGGTCAAGCAACACCCGGATCATCCGGCCGCCAAACAGCTGCCGTCGGCCCTGACCAAGCTCAAGGAACTGGCCAGCCAACCCCTGACGCGCATCGCCTTGCTGCTTCCCCAAGAGGGCCCCTTGGCCGGCGTTGCGCGTGCGCTGCGTGACGGTTTCATGGCTGCCCACTTCCAGGCACAGCAGGCAGGCCAGCCCGTCCCGTCCGTACAGATGATCGACAGCTCGCGCATGGGCTCGCTGGATGACGTCTATCGCCAGGCTCAGGCCGATGGCGTGCAGCTGATCATCGGCCCGCTGGAAAAGGCGCTGGTCAAGCAACTGGCCGCCAAGCCACAGCTCCCCGTCCCCACCCTGGCGCTGAACTACGCCGACGCCGGTCAGAAGGCACCGCCACAACTGTTCCAGTTCGGCCTTGCCGCCGAGGACGAGGCGCGCGAGGTGTCCCGCAGGGCGCGTGCCGATGGGATGGTTCGCGCCGTCGCCATGGTGCCGAGCGGTGAATGGGGCGACCGCGTCCTGGCCGCCTTCCGCCAGGATTGGGAGAGCAACGGCGGCACGCTGCTGGCTGCAGAGCGTATTGCCCAGCCAGTCGCCTTGGCCGGGCAGATTGCCGATTTGTTCCAGCTGCGCCAAAGCGAAGGGCGCGCCAAGAGCGTGCAGAGCACCGTGGGCGGCAGCATCGCCGCGCAGCCGGCCCGTCGTCAGGACATCGATTTCCTGTTCCTCGCCGCGACGCCGCAGCAGGCGCAGCAAATCAAGCCAACCCTGAACTTCCAGTACGCAGGCGACGTTCCAGTCTATGCCACCTCGAACTTGTACAGCGCCAGCGGCGACGTCAACCAGTACAACGACATGAACGGCATCCGTTTCTGTGAAACCCCATGGTTGCTCGACACCAGCAACAGCCTGCGTCAGCAGGTGGTGCAGCAATGGCCGCAAGCCGCCGGCAGCCTGGGCCGCCTGTACGCCATGGGCGTGGATGCCCACAGCCTGGCACCACGCCTGGGCCAACTCAAGGCCCTGCCTGACAGCAGCATCCAGGGCCTGTCGGGCAACCTCAGCATCAATGCCAGCCAGCGCGTGGAACGCCGGTTGCCCTGGGCCGAGTTCGCAGGTGGCCAGGTCAAGCGTCTTCCCGACACCGCCCGTTGATGGCTGCTGCCTCGCCGACCAACGCTGGGCAAGCAGCGGAAAACCAGGCCCTTGAATACCTTCAAGGGCAAGGTTTGCGCTTGATTGCCCGCAACTGGCGATGCAAAGGAGGCGAGCTTGATCTGGTCATGCTCGACGCCGATACAGTAGTATTCGTCGAAGTCCGCTACCGGCTGCACGCAAGCTTCGGTGGCGCCATCGGCAGCATCGACCGGCGCAAGCAGCACAGGTTGGTGCTTGCCGCCAGCCTGTTCCTGCAGCAGAAGCCCCAATGGGGCAACTGCCCTTGCCGCTTCGATGTGGTCGCCCTCCAGGGCAGCCAACACGCTGGCAAGCCGCTTGAATGGCTGAAAAACGCCTTCGAATGCTGAACCCACTCCGTTCTTTTCGCTCCATGTTTCGCGGGCTGATCACCGTTGCGCGCCGCGCCGGCCTCCGCCCCACTTAAGGTCACCAGATGGACATGCAATCCCGAATCCGCCGGCTGTTTCAGGCCAGCATCGATACCAAGCAACAGGCAATGGACATCCTGGCACCGCACATCGAGCAGGCCAGCCTGGTCATGGTCAACGCACTGCTCAACGAGGGCAAGATGCTCGCCTGCGGCAATGGCGGCTCGGCCGGCGATGCGCAACATTTTTCCTCGGAGCTGCTCAACCGCTTCGAGCGCGAGCGCCCCAGCCTGCCTGCTATCGCGCTCACCACCGACAGCTCGACCCTGACCTCGATTGCCAACGACTACAGTTACAACGAGGTGTTCTCCAAGCAGATCCGCGCCCTGGGCCAACCTGGGGACGTTCTACTGGCCATCTCCACCAGCGGCAATTCCGCCAACGTCATCCAGGCCATCCAGGCCGCACATGATCGCGAAATGATTGTCGTAGCATTGACAGGCCGCGACGGCGGGGGCATGGCCTCGCTGCTGCTGCCTGAGGACGTCGAGATCCGCGTACCTTCGACGGTTACCGCTCGCATCCAGGAAGTCCACCTGCTGGCGATCCATTGCCTGTGCGATCTGATCGACAGCCAACTGTTCGGGAGTGAAGAATGACCCCTATGCGCATCGGCCTTGTGGCCTTGACCTTGTGCTTGAGCATCACCGGCTGCAGTTCGGTGCTCAATTCTGCCCGCAATTCGCCCATCGAGGATGACCGAGGCACTCGCACCATTGGCAGCAAGATCGACGACTCATTGATCGAGACCAAGGCGTCGGTGAATATCGCCAAGGCCAGCCCCGATCTCGATAAAGGCTCGCATATCGTCGTCAGCAGCTACAACGGCATCGTCCTGTTGGCTGGTCAGACCCCACGTGCCGACCTCAAGAGCCTCGCCGAGCAGACCGCCAGCCAGGTCCAGCGGGTCAAGAAGGTGCACAACGAACTGCAAGTCATGCAGCCCTCCTCCATCCTGGCACGCAACAATGACGCCTGGCTGACCACCAAGATCAAGACCCAGATGCTGGCCGATACCGCCGTACCAAGCTCGCGCATCAAAGTGATCACCGAGAACGGCATTGTCTATCTGCTCGGCCTGGTCACGCAGCAGGAGGCCAATGCCGCCACTGCGGTGGTGCAAAGCGTGTCAGGCGTGCAAAAGATCGTGAAGCTGTTCGAGTACATCGATTGAATGCGTGATTACCTCGGTTAGGTGATGCGGACCGCATGACCCCACATCACCTGTAATGAAAAAGGCGGTCCTTGCGGACCGCCTTCTTTATTTCACCACCTTCAGACTCGGCCGCCCGCTCGGGCGCGGCGGCTGCCCGCCGCCTTCTGGCGGGCCATCGTCATCAGGCTGCTCCTGATCATCCTCGATATCGTCGTCCTCCATCATCGAAGACTCCAGCTCGAAGACCATGCCCTGCCCGTTTTCGCGAGCATAGATGCCCAGCACCGCACCGATGGGCACGAACAGCGAGTGGGGTACGCCACCAAAACGGCCCTCGAAACTGACGGCGTCGTTATCCATGTGCAAACTGCGCACGGCGCTTGGCGATACGTTCAGAACGATCTGGCCGTCACTGGCAAAACCTTCCGGCACCTGTACCTTCGGGTACTCGGCATTGACCAACATATGGGGCGTGCAATCGTTGTCGACGATCCACTCGTACAGTGCTCGAACCAGATAGGGGCGACTGGAGTTCATCAACAGCTCCTCAAAACTTGCGCATTTCGCGTTCAACGGAGGACAGGCTTGCCTGGAAAGCTTCCCGGGCAAACTGACGCTCCATGTAATCCAGCAGCGGCTTGGCTTGCCGCGGCAATTCGATACCCATCACCGGCAAACGCCAGAGTATGGGCAGTAGACAACAGTCGACCAGGCTTTGCTCATCGCTCATGAAACAGGCGAACTCGCCGAACAGCGGCGAAACACCGGTCAGACTTTCCCTGAGCGCCTTGCGAGCCTCGGCACGTGCAGCCTCGCTGCTGCGCAGATCGAGTATCCGATCGGCCAGGCTGCACCAGTCGCGCTGGATACGGTGCATCAGCAACCGACTGTTACCACGGCCTACCGGATAGACCGGCATCAACGGTGGGTGCGGATAGCGTTCTTCCAGATACTCCATGACCACCGACGACTCATACAGGACCAGGTCGCGATCGACCAAGGTCGGCACGCTGCCGTACGGGTTCACCTCCGCGAGCTTAGGCGGAATCTTGCCGGTATCGACATCGATGACATGCGCATCGACGGCCTTCTCGGCCAACACAAGGCGGACCCGATGCGAATAGTGATCGGCAGGGTCGCAATAGCAGGCCAACCCATTGGTTACGCCCATGTAGCGCCTCCTCTCGAGGGATGCTTGTGACACTGTAAATGAAAACGCGCCTGTGGCGCACTGGCAGTTATGCCAGTGCGCCACAGGCGCGTTCAACAACCAGAGGCTACTGCGTGATCAGTGCACGTCCTTCCAATATTCACGCTTGAGCAAATAGGCGACTACGAAGAAGAAAGCCAGGTACAGCAATACGTAGGTACCGATGCGCTGGCTTTCCAGTTTGACCGGGTTGGCCGAATAGGCCAGGAAGGTCACCAGGTTCTTGACCTTCTCGTCGAACTGAGCTTCGTTCAGTTCGCCGGTCTTCGGCACCACGGTCAACTGGTCACAAGCTTCGTGAGTCAGCGGGGTACCGGTCAACGGATCGAACTGCTTCTTGCCATCCTCGACCACCTGTACCTGCTTGCAGCCGATCACCTGGCGTCCCTGCAGGGGCGCCAGGACGTTCGGCATGCCGACGTTGGGGAAGATCACGTTGTTCACGCCCCACGGACGCTTGGGATCCTCGTAGAACGAGCGCAGGTAGCTGTACAGCCAGTCGGTGCCGCGTACGCGGGCAACCAGGGTCAGATCCGGCGGAGCGGCGCCGAACCAGGTCTTGGCGTCGGCCGGCTTCATGCCGATGTCCATGTGGTCGCCGATCTTGGCGCCGGTGAACAC
>CAURYQ010000071.1:0-22215 GCA_963529135.1 uncultured Pseudomonas sp.
GGTCAGGGGGCGCCAGACCGGTCATAGTGACCTATGTAGCAGCCATGTGACCGCAGCTTCGCGGCTCATATTGGCGGGGCCGCTTTGCGGCCCATCGCGGCACGAGGCCGCTCACTGTGAAGCCTTGATGGTTGGGCTTATGGACCTTGAGGCCCAACTGGCTTGCACCGCCTCCGTAGGCTGACGGCTAACCCCGTGGGAGCGGTCTTGCGCCGCGATGGGCCGCAAAGCGGCCCCGGCGATATGAGCTGCGAAGCTGAAAACCCGAAGCTGCCGCGCAACCCATCGCGGCCGATCCGACGCAGCAGTAAGCCCACCTCGATATCCAAGTCGGTAACCTTTCAGATGCTGTGCGCCACACTGCCATTCCGAGCATTGTCTTTGATCACCTTGCAAGGCTCTAAAACAGGCATTTCAAAGACAATCCCCACCATTCCAACCCCAATACTTACCTTTTACGCAACAGTGCCTATCCAACTTCGCTCTGTTTAAAGCGCATTCAGAGGTCTAACTTTAGCCCTGTCCTCATTAGCACTTGCACCGCAAGAAGGTAGTTAGAAATGTCCAACAGTATGGGTATTGCCAGCGTGTTCGTTCTGTCGTCCCTGTTGTTGTCACCCCTGGCCATGGCCGAAGAATCGCCCGCATTCGTAGCCCGCAATGCCGAGTTTGCCGCCGCTCACCAAGATGCCCGCGACACCGTGGCTGCACAGCGAGCCGACTCGGTCAAAAGCTCGCAGCAGACGGCTTCCAAAGCGGCCGCAGATGCCAACGCCGACAGCTGATCCTGCCTGAAGTCGCGTTTGATCCGCACCGTGGGCTTCCCCTGTTTCATTATGTTAGCCTCTAAAAAGCCGCTGCCCGTCAGCGGCTTTTTTTCGTATGCGCTGCCTGTGCGTCTGGCAGTACCGTCGTGCATGAAGCATGGCCATTACCCACAATAAGCACTGCCCCGCCCTACCGATCAAGGAGTCAATACCGGTGTCTTTCGCGTTTCGCTTCACCCCTCTTTTCATTGCGTTGAGTGCAACTATTCCCGTCGTGGCGCAAGCCGATGATGACAAAGCCGAGGGCTTCGTCGAGGGTGCTTCGCTGAATGTACAACTGCGCAATGCCTACTTCAGCCGCGACAACCACAATCAGGGTGCGCGCGATACGCGGGAGTGGGGCCAGGGGGCGGTGGCCCGTTTCGAGTCCGGCTATACACCTGGCGTTGTCGGTTTCGGTCTCGACGCGCATGCCATGCTGGGGGTCAAGCTGGACGGCGGTGGGGGCCATGCAGGTACCAGCATTCTGCCCACGCACGTGAAAAGCGATAGGGAACTGGGGGCAGCACCGCACTCATTCTCCACAGCCGGCGCCGCGCTCAAGCTCAAGGCACTGGACACCGAGTTCAAGGCCGGTGACCTGTTCCTGACCAACCCGGTGATCGCTGGTGGTGAAACGCGCATGCTGGCGCAGACATTTCGTGGTCTGAGCCTGACCAACACCAGTGTCGAGGGCCTGCTGCTCGAAGGGGGCAAGGTCAGTTTCACCAAGCCCTACAATCAAAGCGGCCATCGCCGTATCGACACCTACTACGGCTCGCTGGACGAGCGCGACAAGAGCAAGCACTTGAGCTGGGCCGGCGCGGCCTGGAGCGGTACACCCAACATCACCACCAGCCTCTATGCGGCCGAGCTCAAGGACATCTGGAACCAGTACTATGCCGACTTCGACTACACCTACGTGGTCAACGAGCAAGTCAGCCTCAACCCCGGCGCCCATTTCTATCACACGCAGAACACGGGCCGGGCCTTGCTGGGCAGCATCGACAACAACACCTACAGCCTGCACCTGACCCTCAATGCAGGTGCCCACACCGTGACGGCCGCCTACCAGCGGGTCAACGGCGACACCCCGTTCGACTACATCAACCTGGGCGACAGCATCTACCTGGACAACTCACGCATGTACTCGGACTTCAACGCGCCGAACGAACGGTCCTGGAAACTGCAATACGGTTATGACTTCGCCGGCCTCGATCTGCCTGGCCTGAGCGCATCGTTGTCGTACTCGCGAGGCAAGGCCGACCTGACCAAGGCCGCCCAGGGCAACAGTCATTACGACTATTACCGGGCCGATGGCCAGAATGCCCAGCATTGGGAACGTGACCTGGACGTGAAATACGTGTTCCAGCAAGGCGATTTCAAAGACCTCTCGGTGTTGGTGCGTTATGCCACGCATCGGGGTGGCCAAGGCTACGCCTCCATCGACGGCAACAGCGACAACGACGAATTGCGCGTGATCGTCGATTACCCGCTGAACGTGTTCTGACAGCCTGGTGCCACCGAAGCGTTTTCTGTGCGGCAGGGTGATGCCTGCTGCACGGTGATTCCGTCGGGCGAACTTGTTCGACAATCCCCACTTGCCTAAAATGTCGCCGCCGCAAATGGCCCCTTGCAGTAGCGACCATGCCTACCTCACCGTTACGCCACGCCCCTCCCCGGTCGCACCCCGAACTGGCCCTTGTGCTGGGCAGCTGCCTGGCCGTCTTCGCCATCGTGGCCATCGTCACTTACCTGCTGATGCGCGAGCGGGAGAGCGTGGAGCAGTCTGCAGTCCGCTCGGCCAACAACATCGTCCAGTTGATCGAAAGCGACATCCTGCGCAACGTCGAACTCTACGATCAGGCCTTGCAGCGGTTGATCTGGGCGGTGGGCCGCAAGGAGCTGCTTTCGGTACCCGGCCCTCTGCGCCAGCGGCTGCTGTTCGACGACACCTTCGCCGACCGCAAACGCGGAGACGTGCTGTGGCTGGACCGTAACGGCAATGTCGTCGCTGATTCGACCAGTAGCACACCGCGCAAGGCCAACTTCGCGGATACAGGTGTGTTCAAGACTCACCAGCACACCCCCAGCACGGCCCTGTTGGTGGGGCCACCGTTCAAGGCAAGGCTGGGCGACCTGGACTGGTGCATCAGCTTCAGCCGGCGCATTTCAGACCCGAACCGTAATTTTGCGGGCATCGCGGCAGGTGCATTGCGCCTTGCCTATGTCACCGATCTTTTCAAGCGCCTGGATATCGGCGCCAACAGCAGCGTGAACCTGTTCAACGTCGATGGCCAACTGCTGGCCCGCCAGCCGATGGGCCCGTACGATCCACCGGTGGGCAGCCAATACGCCGGCAAACCCAATTTCCAGCGAATTCTCGGGCAACAGAGCGGCAGCTTCGTCGCCGTTTCAGCCGGCGACAACGGCGAGCACATGTACACCTTTGCCCGGGTAGGCGACTTGCCGCTGATCGTGCTGGTGGTGCATGCCACTGACGAGGTCTTCGCCTCCTGGCGCCGTACGGCAGTGCTGGTGAGCGTCGCTACCGGGCTGCTATGCGCAGGGATCATCTGGTTGGCCTGGTTGCTCAGCCGGGAATTGCGCCGCCGCTACCGAGCTGAGCAGCGGCTGGCGACGCTGGCCGCGACCGACAGCCTGACCGGCCTTGCCAATCGCCGGCATCTGGACCACGTGCTTCGCCAGGAGTGGGCACGGGCGCAACGCACGCGCCAGCCACTGACGGTACTGATGGTGGATGTGGATCATTTCAAGGCGTTCAACCAACGCCACGGTCACGCGGGTGGTGATCACGCACTGCGCGAAGTGGCCAAGGCCATCGAGGCCTGCATTCGTCGACCTGCCGATCTGGCAGCGCGGTACGGCGGGGAGGAATTCCAGGTAGTACTGCCGGAAACTGAAGTGGCAGGGGCCTTGATGCTGGCAGAACGAATATGCCGCAGCGTCGAGCGCCTCGCCCCATTCGGTGACGACACTCAACCCGTCACGGTAAGCATCGGTATTGGCAGTCTCAATGCAAACACCCAGCATGACCTGGCAGCCATGCTGGGTGGTGCGGATGAAGCGCTCTACCGGGCCAAGGCCAAAGGCCGCAACCGGGTAGAGGGCCCGGTCACTTAGGAACGGGCGCGGGCAGCGTCACGCAGCGCTTTGACCTGGTCGTGGTTACGCTGCACGCCCTGCAGCTGCTTCTCGACCAGCGCGTAGGCGGTATCGGTAGTGGCACGGCCGAGCTTGACCAGCTTCTCACGGGCTTCTTTGTAAGCCTTCAGGGCATGGTCTTCACCGCGCTCGACTTCGTTGAGCACCGATTCTTCGTCCTTGCCGGTGACCATGGACTTCAGGTTTACCCAGCCACGGTGCAGGTCGGCAGTGATGCTGGTGGAAGTTTCTGGGTCACCGCCCAGGCTACGCACTTCTTTTTGCAGATCGGCGGCAGCAGTTGCACACTCACCGGCGCGCTGAACGAAGAACGCTTTCAGTTCAGGGTTTTTGACATCATCGGCCGATTCACGGAAACCTTTTTCGCCGTCTTTGCTGTACTCGATCAGGTCGTTCAATACTTTGATAACGTCTTTGTTAACGTCACTCATGGCAAAACTCCTTGGCAGGTGATAGTCACATGAATAGGAGCAGTGATCGTGCCAAACTCGGCGAATGGTCAAAACCTTTGTTTTTCAACGAGTTAGAGAATTGGCAAAGTGAGATGCAGGCGGCGTTCTGCATGATTGACCTTGGGGGCTCGTGCAGATTGCAGTATGGTCGGCGCTTTGATGGCCAGGTACGCAAATGTTCAACCCGCAAAGTCTAGAACTGCTGGTCACCCGCAGCATGCCGTTCGGTATGTATCAGGGTCGCCTCATCGCCGACTTGCCAGGGGACTATCTGGCCTGGTTTGCGCGCAAAGGCTTCCCTGCAGGAGAACTGGGTGGCTTGCTGGCATTGATGCATGAGGTCGACCATAACGGCCTGAGCGATCTGCTGGTGCCGTTGCGGCGCAAGCATGGGTGTTGAGCGGGGTCCTCGACCGCGACCCCGGTGAACGGGGCCGTGTCAGGCTGACGCCGCCGTGCAAGGGCGGCATCCATGGCTGATGCAGGCTTGCAGGGGCGCACGTCGCGTGACGCTAGCCCTTGGCCGGCGCCACCATCAATTCCACGTTTTCATTCTTCTTTATCAGCGCATACAGCACCGCTGTCAGCAAGCTGCCTGCGACAATTGCCAACAGGTACAACGCGGCGTGGTTGATGGCGTTCGGGATCAGCAGAACGAACAGCCCGCCGTGCGGGGCCATGAGTTTGCAGCCGAAGTACATGGACAAGGCTCCGGTCAGGGCGCCACCCGCCAGGCTTGCCGGAATCACGCGCAGCGGGTCCTTGGCAGCGAAGGGAATGGCCCCTTCGGAGATGAAGCACAGCCCCAGCGCAAGCGCTGCTTTGCCGGCTTCACGCTCGCTCTGGGCGAACTTGCGCCTGGCCAGGAAGGTGGCCAGGCCCAGGCCAATCGGGGGCACCATGCCAGCGGCCATGGTGGCAGCCATCGGGGCGTAGCTCGAAGAAGCCAGCAACCCCACCGAGAACGCATAGGCGGCCTTGTTGATCGGCCCGCCGAGATCGACACACATCATACCACCGAGCAGCAGGCCCAACAGGATCGCGTTGGTGGTGCCCATGCTGTCGAGAAAACGCGTGAGGCCTTCGAGCATTGCCGCGACCGGCTGACCCACCACGTAGATCATGACCAGCCCGGTGAACAGGCTCGCCAGCAATGGAATGATCAGGATCGGCTTGAGCGCTTCCAGGCTGGTTGGTAACCGTGCCCAACGCGCGATGGCCTTGGCGCTGTAGCCAGCCAGGAAGCCCGCCACGATCCCGCCGATGAAGCCTGCGCCCAGGGTGCTGGCCAGCAGGCCACCGATCATGCCTGGGGCCAACCCCGGCCGATCGGCAATCGACCAGGCGATGTAGCCGGCCAACAGCGGCACCATCAGCTTGAACGCCGCCTCGCCACCAATCTGCATCAGCGCAGCCGGCAAGGTGCCCGCTTGCTTGTAGGCTTCGATGCCGAACACGAAGGACAACGCGATCAGCAAGCCCCCCGCCACGACCATGGGCAGCATGAACGAGACACCGGTGAGCAGGTGCTTGTACACGCCAGTCTTTTCACCCTTGGCGGCGGCGCTGGCCGCGGCGGCCCCACCCTCCTCCACCTTGGCTTCGGCCAAGGCCTTGTCCAGCGTGGCACGGGCTTGCTTGAGCGCAATGCCGGTACCGCAGCGGTAGATGCGCTTGCCCGCAAAGCGTGCCGCCGGTACCTCGATGTCGGCCGCCAGCAGCACCACGTCGGCAGCCGCGATGGCCTCGGCTGACAGCGGGTTGCGCGCGCCGACCGAGCCCTGGGTTTCGACGGTAAGCTGGTAGCCCATCTGTTGCGCCGCCTGCTGCAAGGCCTCGGCAGCCATGAAGGTGTGAGCCACGCCTGTCGGGCAGGCGGTGACGGCGACGATGCGCACCTCGTCCCGGGCAGCGACGTCGGGCGCCACGGCCGTCAGCGGCTGTGCATTGGCTGCCGCCTCATCGAGAAAACCTTCGCGGTCGGCAAGGGCCTGGGAAGGCGTGCTCTGGTACACACGCTTGCCCACGAATCGGGCCAGGTCCACCGGCCCGGTGCTGACCACCAGCACCCAGTCGGCTTCGGCGATCTGTGCCGCGTCGAGCTGTCGCTCCGGATGCTCGGCATCCTGCACCTCGACACTGGTGGTCCAGCCTCGGCGCTGGGCTGCAGCAGCCAGCAGGCGTGCGCTAAGCACGCTCGACACCTGACCATTGGGGCAGGCAGTGAGAATGACAATGTTCATCGGCAACCCTCTTGTTGTTCTGTCAGGCTCACGGCGGCTTCCAGGTGTGCCAGCTGGTCAAGGTCATTGATGCCGAAGCCCACCTGGGTGACGGCCTGCGCAGCGATGGCCGTCGCCCGGGCCAAGGTGCGCGACGCAGCCTCGCCCTGCAAAAGCCCGTGAACCATGCCTGCCACGAGGGAATCTCCGGCGCCTACCGTGCTGGCCACCTTCACCTTGGGCGGCATCGCCGACAGGGTGAAGTCACGCGCGAACCAGCGCACCCCATGCTCGCCGGCCGAAACCACCACATGCTCGACGCCATCGGCCAGCAGTTGCTGGGCAGCCAGGCGCTGTTGGCTTGCATCTTCCACGGGCGCCCCTAGGGCTTCGCCCAGTTCCTCGGTGTTGGGCTTGACCAGCCACGGTTGGCTTTGCAAGCCCACGCGCAGTGCCTGGCCACTGGTATCGAGCGCGACTCTCAAGCCCATTGCCTTGAGCTGATCGAGCAGGTCCCGGAACCATTCGGGGCTGATCCCGCGCGGCAGGCTACCGGCAACGACCACGGCATCGTGCCCCGGTGCTGCCTGCTGCAACAGGCGCAGCAACGCATCGCGGGCGGCAGCGTCCACCTCCGGGCCCAGGCCGTTGATGTCGGTGACACAGCCGTCGGCCTCGACCAGCTTGATGTTGCTGCGGGTTTCCCCAGGCACGCGTACGAAGCAATCGCTGAAGCCTCGCCAGTCGATCAGGGCTTCGAACGCGTGCAGGTTGTCCTGCCCGAGGAAGCCGCTGACGGTCACGCTGTGCCCCAGGTCAGCCAGCACCTGGGCAACGTTGAGGCCCTTGCCGGCTGCGTGGCTGTGCTGGGCCTGGCTGCGGTTGACGTGACCGGGGCGCAGGGTGTCGAGCCCGATGGTGATGTCCACGGCAGGATTGAGGGTCAGGGTCAGAATCTTGGCCATTCAGTAACGCTCCACCAGCGCGCGAACCGCAGCGGCGCTGTCTTGTTGCAATGCCTCGCGCGCCAAGGCGCGGGCCGTACGGGAATCGGCCTGGCGCACCAGGGCTTTGACTTCGGCGACGCTGCGCGACGCCACGCTGAGCTCATCCACCTCGAGCCCGAGCAAGACCGCGACGGCCTGGGGATCGGCCGCCAGTTCACCGCAGACCCCCACCCATTTGCCGTGGGCATGGGCTGCGCGCACCGTCATGTCGATCAGGTTCAGGACAGCAGGATGCAGCCCGTCGGCCTGGGCAGACAGGCTTGGGTGGCCACGGTCGATGGCCAGGGTGTATTGGGTCAGGTCATTGGTGCCGATGCTGAAGAAGTCCACTTCGCGCGCCAGCTGTGGGGCCAGCAAGGCCGCCGAGGGCACCTCGACCATGATGCCCAGCTGCAGGTCGGCCACCGGTATTTCTGCACGCAGACGCTCCACCATGGCACGTGCCTCGCGCCACTCGTGCACCTGCCCGACCATGGGGAACATGATGCGCAATGGTCGTTGGTCGGCGGCGCGCAGCAAGGCGCGCAACTGGTCTTCCATCACCTGTGGGCGCTGCAAGGTCAGGCGCACGCCGCGCACCCCCAGGAAGGGGTTTTCTTCCGCTGCGATCGGCCAGTAGGGCAGCGGCTTGTCGCCGCCTACGTCCAGGGTACGCACCACCAGCGGACGGCCGTCCAGGCCATCGAGCACACGCCGATACTCGGCCTCTTGCGTAGCCACGTCCGGCGCCTGGGAATGGGCCATGAAGATCAGCTCGGTGCGCAGCAGGCCGACGCCTTCTGCGCCCTGCTCGACCACCTTGGCGATGCCGCTGCTTTCACCGATGTTGGCGAAGACTTCGATGGCATGGCCATCACGGGTCACGGCCGGCTCGAAACGGTTGGCCCAGGCGGCTTGCAGACGCTGCTCACGCAGGTCGCGCTCGGCCAGTGCACGCTGTAGCTCTTCGGCAGGCGGCGCGACATTGACCACCCCACGTTGGCCATCGAGCAGCAGCGGTGTGCCATTTTCCAGCAACAACAGGGCGGCGCCTGCCCCGACCACGGCCGGGATACCCAACGCCCGGGCAACGATGGCACTGTGTGCAGTGGCCCCACCCTGGGCCGTGACGATACCGGCGACCCGCGCAGGGTCAAGCCGAGCGACATCAGAGGGACCGACCTCGGTCATCACCAGCACGTAGGGCTGGTCAGGCTCAGCCTGATCCTGTACCCCGCACAGCTGGGCCAAAACACGGCGACCCACATCACGAAGGTCAGCAGCCCGCTCGGCCAACAATGCGTCATGCAGGGCTTCCTGCTGGCTGGCGGCCGACTCAATCACAGCCACCCACGCGGCAGCGGCACTTTCGCCTTGGGCCAGGCGCTGCTCGACGTCATCGGTCAGGGCTGGGTCGGCCAGCATTTCCTGGTGGGTGACGAAAATCTCGCCGATGGCCGCATCGCTGCGCTGGACCAGTGCCTGAAGGTCGGCACTCACGGCGGCAACAGCCTGGCTCAGCCTGTGCCGTTCCTGATCGTAGGATTCACCGCGCAGCGGATAGTCGAAGGCACGTTCGGTCACCACGTGGGCAGGCCCACACGCAATGCCGGGGGCGGCGCCCACCCCTTGCACCCGGCTGCCGGCCGCGGGCGCCGTCGCCGTCGCCGTTTCGATCGTGGGCAGGACCTGCGTTTGTGCAGCAGGCGGCAACGCCTCCACGTCTTCGCCCAACCCCTGCTCGATGGCCGCGAGCAGTACCGGCAACGCGTCGGCGGCAATAGCGGGCTCGGCCGCCAGCTCCAGCTCCTGGCCGCGGCGTGCGCCCAGGCTCAACAGCTTGCTCAGGCTTTTCACCGACACACCGGCCTGGCCACTGTCGACCACACGGATGCGAATTTCGCCTTCGAAACCTTTTGCCAGCTGTGCCAGCACCTTGGCTGGGCGAGCGTGGAGGCCATGGGCGTTGGCCAACAGGATGCGCGCGCTCGGCCAATCGGCGGGGGCCTCCCCGCCCAGGACTTCGAGCACGGCGCGGCTGCTGGTGGCCTGGTAGAGCATCTGCCCGCGGCCTTCGATCAGGACTTCGCACAACCGCTCAAGCAACGCCTGGTGAGCAGCGCCCAGGCTGGCCAGGCAGAACAGACCGGTCAGCGGTTGATCACGGTAGCGCACAGGTTGCGCCGGGGTGACGAAGGCAAGGCCTGGCTGGCGAACCTGGCGTTCGCTGTGCAACCACCACAAACCCTCGCCCAACGGCAGCGGCTCTGCCTGCTGCAGCACGGCGGCGAAGCCGCTGTCCACGCAATTGGCGCGCTGCAACAGGCGGGCACCACGCCAGGCCAACTCATCGAAATCGTCAGCCGGAACGTTCAGTGCCACAAGCTGCGCATCGAGTGCCAGCTCTTGCGGCGCACCCTGCAGCAGTTTGAGCAAGGCCTCGGCAGAGCCGGCGCGCCGCAGTGCTTCTGCCAGGTCGGTTTCACCCAAGGCACGGGTCAGCAATTGCAGAAGGCGCAGGTGCTCGTCCGAACGGGCAGCGATGCCAATGGCCAGGTACACCATCTGCCCATCACCCCAGTCCACCCCTTCGGGGAACTGCAACAAGCGTACGCCAGTGGTGTACACCAGGTCGCGGGTCTGCGGCGTGCCGTGGGGAATGGCGATGCCCTGGCCAAGGAAGGTAGAGCCTTGTGCTTCGCGATCCTGCAAACCTTGCAGGTAACCCTCGGCGACCAGTCCATCGCCGACCAGCCGTTGCGCCAGCAGGCGCAATGCATGTGCCTTGTCTGGTGCCGTCTGGCCCATGGCTATCTGCTCTTTGGCGAGCTCGAGCATGACCTTCTCCCTTTGCAGTTCCCGGATGGGTACTGGAGTATTGTTGTGAAATTCACGGAAATGGCCAGTTCAACCGCCTTGCACAAGGGGCAGCCGAGGCAGAAAATCAGGGGGCTGAAACGTTTAATCTGACCAGGCGGCCACGTTACTCGATAATCTGCTGAGGAAAAAGCCCCATCCTGTCGGACAATTGCGACAATGGTCGTCTGCGCTCGGTGCCGCCTCAAGGTCAAACTGCCTGGTCATCGCCCACAGCCAGCTTCGGTAATAACAAGGAAAATTCGGTGAAACTCAGCGATATCGCCCGCCTGGCCGGTGTGTCCGTCACTACCGCCAGCTACGTCATCAATGGCAAGGCCGAACAGCAACGCATCAGCAATGGCACCGTCGAGCGTGTGCAGGCCGTGGTGCAAGCCCATGGTTTCACGCCAAACCCGCAGGCTGCTGGTCTGCGTAGCCGGCATACGCGCACCCTTGGCTTCATTCTCCCGGACCTGGAAAACCCCAGCTATGCGCGTATCGCCAAGCGCCTTGAGCAGGGAGCCCGCGCCCGTGGTTACCAGTTGCTGATCGCCAGCAGTGACGACCAGCCCGACAGCGAGCGCCAGTTGCAGCAATTGTTCCGAGCGCGCCGTTGCGATGCACTGTTCGTCGCCAGTTGCCTGCCGCCGCACGATCAGAGCTACCGCGAGCTGCAAGACAAGGGGCTGCCGGTCATCGCCATCGACCGTGGCCTGGACCCTCGGTACTTCTGCTCGGTCATCAGCGATGACCACGATGCCAGTCGTCGCCTGGCCGCCAGCCTGTTGGCTACGGCGCCGGGCAGCATCGCCCTGATCGGCGCGCGCCCGGAACTGTCGGTCAGCCAGGCCCGAGCCGGCGGCTTCGACGATGCGCTGCAAAGCTTTGCTGGCGAGGTGCGCCGCTACCAGGGCGAGGCATTCAGCCGGGAGTGCGGCCAGCGTCTCATGCAACAGCTGATCGATGACCTGGGCCGTCTGCCCGATGCCTTGATTACGACCTCGTACGTGCTCCTACAAGGGGTGTTCGACACTTTACAGGCTCAGCCGCTCGAATCGCGCCGCCTGCTCCTGGGCACGTTCGGCGACAATCAGTTGCTCGACTTCCTGCCGCTGCCGGTCAATGCCATGGCCCAGCGTCATGGTGACATGGCCGCCAAGGCATTGGAGCTGGCCCTCGCTGCGATCGAAGACAAACGTTACGAGCCGGGCATTCATGCGGTGGCGCGTACGTTCAAGCAGCGTATCGACACGGCATGAACATGCGCCTGATCGACACCCACACGCATCTGGATTTCCCCGACTTCGATGCCGACCGCAGGCGCCTGATGGCCTGCGCGGCCGAGCGAGGCGTCGAACGGATGGTGGTGCTGGCGGTTCATCAGGCCAACTTTCAACGGGTGTGGGAACTGGTATGCGCAGACTCGCGCCTGGTCGCGGCCCTCGGCCTGCACCCGGTCTATCTCGACGAACATCAACCGGGCCATGTCGAACAGCTGCGCACCTGGCTGCAACGCCTGCGTGGCGACAGCCGCCTTTGTGCGGTCGGCGAATTCGGGCTGGATTATTACTTGCCTGAACTGGACAAGACTCGCCAGCAGACCCTGTTCGAAGCGCAGTTGCAGATGGCGTGCGACTTCCAGTTGCCAGCCCTGCTGCACGTACGTCGCAGCCACGCCCAGGTGATCGCTACGCTCAAGCGCTACAAGCCCGCGCGCGCCGGGATCGTCCATGCATTCGCTGGCAGTTATGAAGAGGCCCGCGAATACATCAAGCTAGGCTTCCGGCTTGGCCTCGGTGGTGCAGCGACCTGGCCGCAAGCCTTGCGGCTGCGCCGTACCATTGCCCGTCTACCGCTCGACAGTGTGGTACTGGAAACCGACGCACCCGACATGGCGCCGGTCATGCACCCTGGGGTGCGCAACAGCCCGGAGCATTTGCCAGACATCGCTCAGTCGCTGGCCCAGGCAATCGGTGTGTCCGTCGAGCAGTTGGCCGAGGCGAGCACACACAACGCCTGCGAACTGTTCGGCTGGCAGGCGCTGCGCTGAGCGGCGGTCCGCCAGGCACGCGCGGTCAGGCCAGCACTGTCCACAGGGCAAAAGCGGCGTACCACAGCACACCACAGCGCAGCACCAGGTCCCACAGGCTATCCAGACGTCGCAGCCCGTATTCGCGGTCGTCAACGTTGCCGCCATCAACGCCAGCGTCGGCAATGCGCCCGATGCGAGCCACCAGATGCGCGGCGCTGACATGCCAGTTCAGCAGCTCGTGCAGCATTTCGCGGGCAACGGCCACGAAGTTGCCTACCAACGCGAAGCTCAATGCCACGACCCTGACCGGCACCCAGTCCATGACGTGACGAAGCTGGCCGGCCTGCCGCGCGAGTGCCGGTTGCTGGCTGTGCGTTTCGCACAATGCCAGCAGACGGTAGGCCAGGGCGGCGGCCGGACCCAGCACGAAGTACCAGAAGATAACGGCGAAAAAGCCCTGGTACGCTTCCCACAGCAGCCTGCTTTGCAACTGTTCGCGCAAGCTGCGGGGCCCGTCGGCCACCACGTCCAAATCACGTGCGGCGACATGCAGCGCGGCCTGTTCGTCGCCCCTGCGCCAAGCGTCGCGCAAAGGCCCAAGGGAAGCCTTGGCATCGCCACGGCCCAGGCTGTAGACCAGTACCAGCAGATGTACCGGCAAGGCGAGCAAGCCATAGGCGACAGGCTCGAGCACGTACAACAGCAACGACAGCACCACGACCGGTGCCAAGACCGCGATGGCCAGGACCCAGCCGGGATGCAAACCACGCTTGCGTTGCAGGCGCGCCAGCTCACCCACAAAGAACCCGTCGCGCTGCAGCAGATGACGCAAGCCCGAGAACTTCTCGAACCACAGCACCAGGATCAATACCAGAAAACTCATGCCTGTCCCTCCTCGCGTTGCACAGCCTGGCGGTATTGCGCCCAGTCGAACGCAGGGCCCGGGTCGGTCTTGCGTTGGGGAGCGATGTCGCTGTGCCCCTGGATGCGCTCGGGTGCGATGGCCGGCCAGGCCATACGGATGTGCTGGGTCAATCGCTCGAGGGTGTGATATTGGGCTTCGGTATAAGGCAGCTCGTCAGTGCCCTCGAGCTCAATGCCGATCGAGAAGTCGTTGCACCCCTCGCGGCCATCGAAACAGGACACCCCGGCATGCCAGGCACGGTCGTGCAGGGAGACGAACTGAGTCACTGCCCCCTCGCGCTCGATGAACAGATGCGCAGACACCTTCAGGTGCACAATGCTCGCGAAATACGGGTGCTCGTTCGGGTCGAGCCGATTCTGGAAGAATGCCTGGACATGACCGCCACCGAAGCGGGCAGGTGGCAGGCTGATGTTGTGAATGACCAACAGGGAAATCTGCTCGCCTTGCGGACGAGCGTTGAAATTCGGTGAGGGGCAGTGGGTGATTCCGTCTCCGTGGAACCAGCCAGTGGCACGGTCCAATAACATGGGGCCTGTCCTGAAATGTGCTGCACAGAGCATCAGTATGCCTTGAGGCCCATGCCATTGGCACGGGAATCGTCAGGCGCCGGCGTGCCCGTCCTCTTGCAGTTCTTCGATGACCGCTTCCAGGGCGCGTTCGAACAAGGGGCCGTCATCCAGAACGCGAACGGTGCCGTTGTCCAGCGCCTCAGTAAGGGTCGCGCCACTCCATTCGCGCACTTTCATGCCGCTGCGATTGGCAAAGACGAGCTTGTCACAACTGTCCAGGCGGGCCACCAGCTTGCAGCGCTGCGCCCCGCAGGCATCGATCACTTCGACCCAGGTGCCCATGCGCAGCCGCTGCACTCTAGGCGACACGTCGCCCTCACTACGCGCCGGTTGCAGCGCGGCCCCGTCTGCATCTTCGGCCAACGTCAACAGGATTTCCTGGGTGACCAGGATGTCGTCCTCCCCGGGCTCCCCGCCGCCGGCGCATGCCCGAAGGTGCAGTTGTTCGAGCTGTTGGAAGAATTCACGGGTTACGAGCGAATCGGTTCCCACGCTGGCCAGGCCATCGCGCAAGGACTTGAGCAACGGCGGCACCTGATGCAGCAGCACCTGCGCCTGATGGGGCGGCGTCACGCTGGCCAGCAGGGCATCAAGCGTTTGCAGAACGCCCCGCCAGCCCAAAGAGGCTTCCCCGTGCCTGAGCCAGGCCAGCATCATGACCTGGCTCCAATGGTTGATCAGCATGTGCACCACGGCCTGCGGCCAAACCCGGCCGCGCAGGCGCTGACTGAGTACCTGCTGCACCTGCCGCCTGGCAAGCGACGCATTGGCCCGCCCTTCTTCGGCGTCGCGGGTCCGCTGTTCGAACAACTCCGTGCGCCGCCGTTCATGCTGGGTCTGCCCGAGAAAGTCGTCGAGCAGCTCGCTGAACAGCCGTGTGTCTTCGGCGAAATCGATGAGCAAGCGCTGGACGACACGTTCTGCACGCAATTGCAGCGCATCGTTCTGCCCCCCCTCGCCTTGATCGCAGCCAAGCCCGGCAGCGGCAATTTCGTTGAGCAACCGACGCGCCGGATGACTGGCTCGGCTGAGCAGGCCTTTGTCCAGCAGCGCCACCTTGAGCAGTGGAATCTGCAGGCGCGCGAGCACGGCGTGCAGGCATGTTGGGAGGTTGTCATCGTGGGCAATGAACCGGAACACTCGGTCGATCAGGTTGATCATGTCCTCGTCATCACCGCCAATGAAGCGGCGAGTGCCGCTACGGACGCTGATGGTCAACAGCAACTGCTCCAGTTGCTGGCCCAGGACGAAATCGTCAGCCGCGCCGGGCTCAGGCACGTAGTGCTGCAGGTGCGACAACAGCCGCAGAAGATCGGCTCTGCTGACCTGCTGCGCGCCTGATGCGGTATCCAGACGAGGCGCCAGCAAGCCGCGCGCCGATAGCAGAAACGGTTGCAGGGAAGCGAACAAGCCCTCGCCTGCCGTGTCTGCGGCCGCAGCAGGCTCACGCTCCGCGTGCCCATCCGGCTCGGCCAGCAAGCAATTGTCTGCGGCTCGTCGGCAAGGCGTGGCCGGCAACTGCCCCAATACACCGGCCGCTATCAGCAGCCGGTTGGCCTCGCCATAGAGGGCTTCGGCATCGCGCAGCACGTACCGCTCGAACAGCTTGAGCAGCACCAGCTTGACCCGTGGCCCTACCCCGAGGCTGCGCCCAGCCTCCAGAAAACAGCGACACAGGGCGAGTGGGCCCAAGGGGTTGCAGTGCTCGGGCACTGGCCGTTCGAGTAGCGCTTGCAGGCGCAGGCCCAGCTGTTGCAGTGCGGCACCATCGCAGGCCTTCACCCTGGCTACCATCGCCTCTACGGCCGCCGCCCGCTCGGCCTGGCCGGGATTGGCCGGTGACGCTTGCACGGCAGGTGTCGGCGCAAGGCCAGGCTCGACCAAACGGGCGAACGCTTCGTGGAAAGTATCGAGGAACAACCGCTCGATACTCTTGCGCTTGAGCCTCAGGTCGCGCATGGCTTCGAAGTAGAGATGCTGGGCGAACCGGTCGGGCGCCTTGTCCGCCATCTCGAAAAGCGTATCGTCGGCGTTGTCGAACAGCGTCTGCAACCCCTGACGCAGCTGCAGGGCAGCCTGATCGCGCACCTGCAGCAGCGTGATGGGCAGGCTCGTCGGTGGCGGGCGTCTTCCATGTTCTGCCGCCGCCAAGGGCACTACCTTGCCCTCATTCTGCATCCTGAACTCCTTGCAGGGTGTCGGGCCTAGACACGGCCGATTTCGCCAATACCATGACGCCAAATATCAGACAGCATTATCGGGAATAATTCCTTTTACTGCCAGCCGCGTTTACGTGGTTATCGCTAGACCCTGCCCAGGCATCGATTGCTCAACCCATTGCACCCGGTGATGGCCTGGCTGGCTGTACACACCGGCCCCCTGCCCTATAATCGCGGGCATCTAGCTTGTGGAGCCAACCATGCCTAACTTACGCCTTGCCGACCTCACCGCCGAAATCGAAGCCAACGTGCGCCGTGCGTTGCTGGAGGACATTGGCAGCGGCGATATCACCGCCCAGCTCATCCCGGCCGAGCGGCTGGCCAAGGCGACGATCATTACCCGCGAGGCGTGTGTGGTGGCCGGTACGGCCTGGGTCGATGCCGTGTTTCGTCAACTGGATCCGCGCGTGGCGGTGCACTGGCAGGTGATGGACGGTGATCGCGCCCAGGCCAACCAAGCGCTTTTCCACCTCGAAGGCCCAGCGCGGGCCTTGCTGAGCGGTGAGCGCAGTGCGCTTAATTTCCTGCAGATGCTGTCGGGGGTGGCCACCCGTGCGCGCACGCTGGCTGACCTGGTTCAAGGCACTCAAGTCCAGCTGCTGGATACTCGCAAGACCTTGCCGGGCCTGCGCCTGGCGCAAAAATATGCGGTGACCTGTGGTGGCTGCCACAACCATCGCATTGGCCTGTACGACGCGTTCCTGATCAAGGAAAACCATATTGCTGCCTGCGGTGGCATCACCGAGGCGGTAGCAGCCGCACACCGCATCGCTCCGGGCAAACCGGTGGAAATCGAGGTGGAGAGCCTGGAGGAGCTGCGCCAGGCGCTGACCGCCGGGGCTGACATCATCATGCTCGATGAGCTGACGCTGGATGAGATGAGGGAGGCGGTCGGCATTACAGCCGGCAAGGCCAAGCTGGAGGCCAGCGGCGGAGTCAGCGAATCGACCCTAAGGGCGATCGCTGAAACGGGCGTGGACTACATTTCGATCGGTTCGATGACCAAGGATGTGCGCGCCGTCGACCTGTCGATGCGCCTGAGCCTGTAACGCGGGGCCGCCGTGCGGCCCCGGTCGATGGATCAGAACGAGGCGTTGGCCAGGCCGTCCAGGTAGCGCTCCACGTCCAGTGCGGCCATGCAGCCCGCGCCGGCCGAAGTGATTGCCTGACGGTAGACGTGGTCGGCAACGTCGCCTGCGGCGAACACGCCATCGACGTTGGTGGCGGTGGCGTTGCCCTCACGGCCGCCGCTGACCACCAGGTAGCCGTCCTTGAGGGTCAGCTGGCCTTCGAACAAGGACGTGTTCGGGGTGTGGCCGATGGCGATGAACACGCCATCCACCTTGATCTCGTCGCTGCTGCCATCGTTGTTCTTCAAGCGCGCGCCGGTCACGCCCATGTTGTCGCCCAGCACTTCCTCCAGGGTCGCGTTGAGCTTGAGCTCGATCTTGCCCTCGGCCACGCGGGCATGGAGCTTGTCGACCAGGATCTTCTCGGCACGGAAGGTGTCGCGACGGTGAACCAGGGTTACCTTGCTGGCGATGTTCGCCAGGTACAGCGCCTCTTCCACGGCCGTGTTGCCGCCACCCACCACCGCGACTGGCTTGTTGCGGTAGAAGAAGCCATCGCACGTGGCGCAGGCCGATACGCCCTTGCCCATGAAAGCCTCTTCCGAAGGCAGGCCCAGGTAACGGGCGCTGGCGCCAGTGGCCACGATCAGCGCATCGCACGTGTAGGTGCCACTGTCGCCGGTCAGGGTGAAAGGCTTGTTGGCCAGGTCCACGGCGTTGATATGGTCGAAGACGATTTCAGTCTCGAAACGCTCGGCATGCTCCTGCATGCGCTGCATCAGCGCAGGGCCGGTCAGGCCGTGGGGGTCGCCGGGCCAGTTGTCGACTTCAGTGGTGGTGGTCAACTGGCCACCGGCCTGCATGCCTGTGATCAGCAGCGGCTTGAGGTTGGCACGGGCCGCGTAGACTGCTGCGCTGTAACCGGCAGGGCCGGAGCCCAGAATGATGACGCGCGAATGACGTGCTTCGGACATGTCGAACTCCTGTCGAGCGGGCTGCAGGGCGGCAGGAACTACCGACTAGGCCAGCTGTGGAAATAAAGTTGGGCCTGCATCATGGGCAGGCCTGTAACGCTGAAATATGAGCGCACTGTAGCGAGGTGGCAAAGAGTAAGGAAATATCCTTAGACAATCCACCTCATAGCCATCGTCTATGCGCATCGTTTGGCCAGCAGCGTCCACCACCGGCTTTTGTTACCACCGATTTCACCCATCAAGCGCGCCTTCCGCATCTGCGGGAAACTCGGTAATGTCTGCCGACCACCTATTCTGCGGAGTGATTCATGCAAGCCCCCGTTCTTTCCGGGCCGCAGTACCTGCGCGAAGGCCTGAAGCTGATCCTGAGCCCTGGCCTGCGCTTGTTCGTGCTGCTGCCGCTGACCATTAACCTGCTCTTGTTCGGCGGCCTCATCTATTTTGCTGGCCACCAGTTCAGCCAGTGGCTCGATGCGCTGGTACCCACTTTGCCAAGCTGGCTCAGCTTCCTGACCTATGTCCTATGGCCCTTGTTCGTGGTGCTGCTGGTGTTGATGGTGTTCTTCACCTTCACCCTGGTAGCCAACATCATCGCCGCACCGTTCAATGGTTTTCTGGCTGAAAAGGTGGAGGTGGTGGTGCGTAGCGACGATCACTTCCCGGCCTTCAGCTGGGCAGAGCTGATGGCGATGATCCCCCGTACCCTGGGCCGCGAAATGCGCAAGCTGGGCTACTTCCTGCCGCGCGCCACCGCCTTGTTCATCCTGTCGTTGATCCCGGTGGTCAACGTGGTCGCCGCTCCGCTTTGGCTGGTCTTTGGGGTATGGATGATGGCCATCCAGTACATCGACTACCCGGCCGACAACAACAAGATGAGCTGGCAGGACATGCTCGCCTGGCTGCGCGAGAAGCGCTGGCAGTCGCTGGGCTTTGGCGGCATCACTTACCTGGCGCTGATGATTCCGGGCGTGAACGTGCTGATGATGCCCGCAGCCGTGGCGGGCGCTACGTTGTTCTGGGTGCGGGAGAAGGGAGACGCCCGCGTCACGAAAGCAAGCAATCAGACCACCTGATAACCACGTAAGCGATGCCCTTTCCCAGCCCACTGATACACAAGGCTGGTACACATGGCACTGATAGCACAACCATTCAGGCACCCCGACTCGGGCATTTATTACCTACGTCGCAGAGTGCCTGATGACCTCAGGCAAATCATCGGTAAGACCGAGATTCGTCGTTCGCTGAACACTCGACACTACCTGCAAGCGAAGGCGGCTTTTGCCCTTGCGTATGCGGAGTCAGAGAGATTGTTTAATGATGCCCGCCAGGGCTTCTACGTTGAGCCCAGCAAGCCAAAGACGGTAGGTCAGCCTCTACCTACGCCTACACTGCCCGTCCTCAAAGAAAGCTCTATAAGGCTGTCGGAAGCACTCACCCGCTACGTTCAATCCATCTCTATGTCTGGTAGGTCCGAATACATTTCACGGCGTCATGCAGTGGACTACAGCCGTGCCATCAACCGGTTCATCTCGGACATGGGGGACAAGCCTATCGCCTCGATTCAGCCCTCAGATATCCACACGTTCGCAGCGAACTTGATCCAGCCTGCTGATGACAACGTTAAACCGCTGGCAACCTCATTCACTCGCTTGCTACTGGCACGACTGTCATCGGTGATGGCGTTCACCGTGGACTCTGGATTGATCGACACCAACCCCGTAGCTGCCTCACGCATTCACAAACGCCTCGGGTCGGGCAAACCGAAAAGACGCCTGGACGATAACCGGGGCTACAGTTGGAGCGAACTGGTCACACTTTTCAGCCATAGGGAGTTCCAGCAGCTTCAACATGCCGAGGGCCGGCCAGGAAACGCGGTGTTCTGGATACCGTTGATAGCGGCATACACCGGTAGGCGACGTGAAGAGATCGCACAGCTATATGTAGATGACATTCACCAGCACGAAGGAGGCTCATGGTTCATTCGGGTCATTGACGACCGCCCTGACAAATCGGTCAAAACTGACAGCAGCCGTCGAGAGATTCCCGTGCATCCTGACTTGATCGCCCTAGGCTTGTTGACGCTTGTGCAAGGTTCTGCCCCCGGAACCAGGGTGTTCCCCCAGTTGGTCAAGGTAAGTGATGGCTTTGCGGGGATCGTATCCAAATCATGGCGACCAATCACCCAGCGGTGCGGTGTCTACATACCGGGCCGCAATCCACTTCACGCGTTCCGGCACAGCTTCAAAACTCTCGCAAGGGAACACGGCATACCGAAGGAAGTCAGCGACTGGATTACCGGCCATACAACCGGACACATTGGAGACAGCTACGGCATCAACCCACTTTCCCGCATGGCACAGGAAATTCAAAAGCTACCCAGCCTTGCGGAAGCAGCCGGGCTACTACCGACTCTGGGATGAAGATAGGTGCAGGCCAAGGTGGTTCAAGCCCTCATCGATGACCTACGGGATGCCGGGGTGCAGGATTCGCTGATCAAACGTATCGCCGGGCACGAAGATGCATCGGTGACGTTCAGTGTCTATGGGAGCCGTAACCCCATCAGGGCGATGCTGGATGCGTTGTCGCATATCAGGTTGTAACGCTCGCTGGTGCAGCACCCAACGGCGGCAGTCCGCCAGTTGCGACTCTGCTGCTAGGAACGCAAAGGGTAAAAGCTGATGGTGCCACCGTTGGAGTTGCCCCAAGGCAACTACTCAGGGCCATTCGATATCAAACCATTCACCCCGACTAGGAATGGAAAACACAACCTCACAATAGTGCAAGGGTATAGCTATCCGAGATGGCGAGAAAGTGCGGCCTTAACGTATCATTCACCAGTTGAAAGATAGACAAACGATAGATTATTATTTGCCTATCGAATACCAGGACAAAGGATAAACTGATGATCAAGGCCCATCTCTATCTTCGTGCTTCGACTAATGATCAGGATGCAGAGCGAGCGAAGCAGTCTTTGCTGGGCTTCGCCCTTGGCAAGAACCTGCAAGTAGCCGATGTTTATGCAGAGAACATCAGCGGCACCAAGCTGGACCGTCCCGAGTTGTCTCGCCTGCTTGCCACAGCCTCAGCTGGTAATGTGCTGTTGGTGGAATCGGTTGATCGCCTGTCCCGCCTGACGATGGCTGAATGGGATTGCTTGAAGACCACGATCAAGTCCAAGGGGCTGCGCCTGGTCGTAGCTGATATGCCGACCACCCACCAAATGCTTACGCTGAAAGACGACGGTGACGTCGGCACCCGCATCATGCGGGTCATCAATGAGATGCTTGTGGACCTGATGGCAACAATGGCCCGCCTGGACCAAGAGAAGCGGGTGGAGCGCATTAAACAGGGCTTGGACAACAAGCGTGCCCGTGGCGAGAAGGTAGGCGGCAAAGGGCGCAACCAGAAGAAGTGGGATCAGGTAGCTGCCCTGCTCAAGCGTAATGGCAATACGATGGAAGAGATAGCCAAGCTCGCAGAGGTGGGTGTAGCAACGGTCTACCGGATCAAGAAAGAAATTGCCCTATAAGCGAAGGAATTCCCTACGCTGCGATACCTGCCCTATCGAATCTAGAATGCAAGACCGGGACGCAACAATAGCGGACGCACTTGAAGCGCTGCATATGAATCCGCAGGCCATACGGGCATGCGAAGAGATAGCGCTGTGGTTACGGGCTAGAAGCTCAGAGAATACGTTTCAGAATGCGATAGTGCATAACAGGCGTTGGACACTAGGGTTTGTCTGAAAAGTCAGCCCGCAAGCACTTCTCGATGCAAGCCAGTGTGACCATGGCTTTGAAGCTGCTCGCCAGCTTGTCGTATCGCGTACACAACCGACGTTTTTCCTTGAGCCAACTGAACGTAAGCGCTCCATGAACCCCACATTCCAAGCGCTTATCTGATCCCTGATGCTGT
>CAURYQ010000072.1:0-21860 GCA_963529135.1 uncultured Pseudomonas sp.
TGGTCTGACCGGCGATCGAGCCGATTACATCCAGTACCCGGCTGATTTCGTTGGCGCTGGAGGCCAGTTGTTCGATTTCCTGCGAGGTCGTCGTGACATCACCGACCAGTTGACCAATGGATTTGAGCGCATCATTGACCCGCTGCTGGCCCTCACGGGTGGTCTGGTCTGCGCCCTTGGAGGCATCGGCTGTGTTGACGGCATTGCTGGCAACTTCTTCAACCGCTGCGGTCATCTGGTTGACAGCCGTCGCGGCCTGGTCGATCTCGGCGCTTTGCTGATGAAGGCCGCGGCTGGTGTCCTCGGTCACCGTGAACAACTCTTCCGACGCCGAAGCGAGCTGGTCAGAGGCGGCAGCGATGCCGGCGATCGTCTCGCGCAGGCTGTCTTTCATCCTGGACAGCGCGTGCAGCAACAAGGCGGGCTCGTCGCTACCCGTTACCTTGATGACTTGGTTGAGTTCGCCCGAGGCTACCCGCTCGGCGACGGCCACGGCCTCGCTCAGAGGGCGTACGATGCTACGGGTGAGCAACATGGCCAGTGCGATCATCAGCACGATGATGCCGACGATGGTCGCCGTGATGATCGAGAAGGACTGGTCATACGCCTCGGTACTGACTTGCGAGGCACTCGTGGCGCCATCTGAGTTGTACTGAGTCAGCTCGATCAACGCTTTCATCATTGCGTCGGCGTAGTTGGCCAGCTCGCCGTTGACCAGGCGAGTCGCTTCGGCGATGTCGTCACGGCGTACGGCATCGAGGATGGCGTTCTGCAGGGCATGATAGCGCGCGCTCCTGGCCAGGAATGCATCGTAAAGGGCTCTATCTTGGTCTTCCGTCGCCGACGCTTTATAGGTTTCGATTTGTTGTTGGTAGTGTTGGGAGATGCCTGCGATCTTGTCCAGTGTCGCGGCTCTGGCGCTTGGGTTTTCTTCCAGAACGCTACGCAAGGTCAGCGCACGGGCACGCCCCAGGTTCATGCTCACCTCGTCCAGCAGCATGATTGACGGTAACCATTCGGTGCGCACCTCGTCAGTGGCCTTGTCCATCGCGTGCATGCGGTACAACGCGGTCAACCCTAAAATCAGTACGAGGAGGGCGATCAGGATAAATATCACGGCCGCGCGGGTGCCAATTTTCAAGTTCCGAAAATACATGTGTAGCTCCTTGGTGTCGCAATGCTTGCTAGGCTAAGCAAGTCCAGCAGGGTGACCGTGTAATAAGGCTGCAGCCCTCTCGTTGAAACAGCTATCGGCATTCGAGCCAATAAACTTTAAGAATAAACGTGAGCGATTTACGAATTATCTATTCACTCCTTGAGCCGCTCTATTTCAGTGGTTTCAGCAGTGCTGGCGACTTCGGGTTTTGTCGTTGTACGGCTTTATTTAAGTAACATGTTATTTCGCATTGATCTGGATCAATACTCTGCTCGATAAATTGACCGCAGGTCTTTGCGCCGTTGACAAGTTGCGCATGCCTGCCGAGCGGTGAGTGCCAAGCGTTTCTGTAAATTCACCTTATCAAACGCAGCCCCAGCCCCTTGGAGGGCGGGGGCGGCGACCGCCTACTGCAGCGTGTCCGGTTTGAGTGCTGCCGGTAGCTGGGCGAGCGTGGCCTCGATTCGTGCTATCGATTCTGCCAACGCACGGGCTTGCGCGTGATTGCCTTCGCTTTTGAGCCTGTCCCGCTCACGGCGCAGGTTCAGCAGTGTTTTCTGAAGCTTCAGGGCCGGCTCATTGAAGTCGTCCATAGATCTCTCTTAGCGATAGCGTCCTTGCTGTTGTAGGAAAGGCCGACCGTAGCAGCTCGAATCAATGCAATAAACTGATGTTTCATACAGCGGGATGGAGGTGTGAGGAATTCCTTTACATCACCTGGTACATATTCCTACAAACAGGCTGCGAGGCGGCAATCACTACGGCTTCTGCTAGGCTCGGAGGTTTTCGGCCAAGGAGAGGCCTATGCACTACATCGTGATCGAACCCCATCGCAGTGAGTATCCGCGGCCCCTTCGTTTTGCCAGAGGCACATTGCTGGAGGTAGGCCCGCGCTACGAAAGTGGATCGGGACTGCAGGACTGGTATCTATGCTGTTGCACAGGGCAGGAGCCAGGGTGGGTGCCAGAGCAGATCATCGAGCGCCTGGGCGTCGATCAGGGTAAGGCGCTGGACCACTACTGCGCCCACGAACTGGATGTCGAGCCAGGCCAGTTGGTGCAGATGCTGCGCCCGCTCAATGGCTGGCTTTGGTGCCGTCGTCACGGAGATGGCGAACTGGGTTGGCTGCCTGCCAGCAAACTTCAGCAATTGCTGTAAAACATGATCAGCGGATGGACCACGCAAGCGGTATGAGGGGTGTACGCCAAGTTCTGATCTGCTTTTTTTCAACAAACCTGAATCTGTAACCGTATCAGTGAAGGGCGGAGAATGGCCTCATTCCGTATCACACTGTCGAGGTTCCAATGAGCAAGCTGGCGCTGTTCCTGGGTGGTTTTCTGCTGCTGACCATCATGATCGGGCTGTTGGGTACCATCCCTCCGAGTTGATCGCAGTCGCACCTCCCGCTTTCTGGCCCGCCGGGTTTCAATCGCCTGGGCGGGCATCTTCCTCGTGCGCCGCAACTCTGCGGTACGCGCCTGGCATCCCCAACCGCCAGGACCCGGTAGTGTCTTCTCACGGCGTTCATTGTGGACGTTGCTCGTGTCTGAAAGACAAGCGTTGAACGAACTCATGACGACGCTTCAGCCAAGCTGACGTGGTGCGCTCTATTTTGAGCCAGGCCCTGCTCGACGCATGTCATGGCTTGGCCTGGAACTCTTAAAACGTCGGGTTTGCACGAATAGCCTTTGATGGATTGCACGGGCCCGGCTAACCCTATGATCACGACTTGAAGTGAGATAAGTCGTTCAACATGCTGGGAAATCTGTCCACAAAAAAAGTGGGTAGGTCTGTGGATAAAGTGCTGCAAGCCAAGCGCTCGGCGGGCTCCGTTAAATTGAGCAGAAATTGAGCAACATTTTGTCTGGCTTTTGGACTGGGCAATTGTGCTGGGCCACTGCGCAAAACGGGTGCCCCGACCACGTAGGCGATTGGCCTGATCCACCGTTGGCAGGCCTGGATTCGGCAGGCGAAGTCAGGTGCGTACTGGGAAGCGGGGAAGGCCAGCCTCAGATGGCGTGGCGCTGTGGTTCAGCTTGCTCGACACGGTTGCGCCCTTTGGCCTTGGCCAGGTAAAGGGCTTTGTCGGCGCTGGCCAACAACGCGTTCAGGCCTGGCGTCGGCATGCCTTCGTCGCAGCCTGCCAGGCCGATGCTGACAGTGATCTGCAAGCGCTGGCCTGCTTGCTCCACCTGAAGATCCTGGATGGCACGGCGTAAACGCTCGGCCGTGAACTGTGCCCTGTCCGGCGCAAGCCCTGGCACGATGATGACGAATTCCTCACCGCCCAGGCGCGCGAAGACTTCGCCATTGTTCAACTGGTCTTGCAGCGCATCGGCGAACTGACGCAGCACCTGGTCGCCCACGGCATGCCCGTGGGCATCATTGATCGACTTGAAGTGATCGATATCCAGCATCATCAGCGTCAATGCCACGCGGTGCTGATGCTGACGACTGTCGAGCAGCGCGTTAGCACGTTGGGTGAAGGCGCTACGGCTCAATGTGCCAGTCAAGTGGTCGGTGGTGGCCTGGTGTGCCAGGCGCGCGAGCAGGGCGCGATTGGTCTGAGTCACGCACGCGACTACCAGCGGCCCGAGTACCAGCATGGCGATGCCCAGACGGGCAGACATCAGTACCGTCACACCCGACTCGCTCTGCGGCACGCTGAAGTGCATGAGGTTCTGGGCGACGGCCACGATCAGCGTGCTACCTGCGGTCAACGTCAGCAGTGAAACCATGAACGGCGAGTACGTCCAGGCGCACCACAGCAGGGCTGCAATCGGAAAGGCGATGGCGCCAGGCCCGCCGAATGCGATGCTCAATGCCAGAGAAGCCAGCATGACCAACAGGGGTGCCAGACGGATTTGCTGGCTCCCGCCACGCAGGAAGGTTCGCGCTGCCGGTGCGGTGAGCATCACCGGCAGCACCAGCACCGCCGTGGAAAACTGCTCGCTGAACCACGCCAGCCAGGTGCTGCGCAAAGACTGTTCGAACCAGGGCGCCGCCATCACGGCGGCCAGGCTCGCGGCCACCGATGCCCCGGCGGCGCAGGCGCCGAATACGCAGAGTACCCCGTGGGGTGTGCGCATGCGCCGGTGCAGGCGCGGCAAGCGCGAGAGCAGTTGCCAGAGCGTGACCACCACCCCCATGTTGCACAGGTTGAACCACAGCGCCGGCGCCCATGCGCTTGCACACAGCAAGTCGGCGCCGACCATGCCCAGCCATATCAGCAAGAACCCAAGTACCGTTGCCTGGCGTGGATAGCGCAGCAGGACGCCTGCCAGTACGGCATTGACCGGCCAGAACAAGGACAAGGATTCGATCGGACGTGCCAGGATGCCGCCGATGGTGAGCGCGAAGGTAAGGCAGAGCAGTGCGGCGTAGGGCAACAAGCGCGATTGGGCTGGAAAAACCATGGGCTCGACCGGCAAGCGGAGACGATATCCAGGACGACCGCTGAACGCACCTGGGGCAATAGTGCATCAGTGTGTTGGTCCGGCTAGTTGATGTCAATCTGCCCAGTTCGATGCGTTCGCGCTTGCCGCAAGCCTTAGAGCCCGAAGAACCATGGCACCATGACCACGGTCACCGCCATCACCAGCAGCGTGAACGGCACGCCAATCTTCACGAAGTCGGCAAACTGGTATTGGCCCGGGCCCAGCACCAGTGTGTTCACTGGCGAAGACACCGGCGTCATGAAAGCTGCCGATGCGGCCAGCGCCACCGTCATCGCAAAAGGGTACGGTGACATGCCCAACTGCGCGGCGGTGGAAATGGCGACCGGCGCCATCAGCACTGCGGTCGCCGTGTTCGAGATGAACAGCCCGATCACGGCCGTGACCGCGAACAGTGAAGCGAGAATGGCGCTGGGCCCAGCGTCACCGAGGACATTGACCAATCCGCCGACCGCCAAGTCTATGCCGCCGGTTTTCTGCAACGCCTGCGCAAACGGCAGCATGCCTACGATCAATACGAGGCTCTGCCAGTGGATCGAACGGTAGGCGCTGTTCATGTCGATGCAGCGGCCTGCACCCATCAACAGGCAACCAATGAGCGCCGCCACCACATTGGGCACCGCACCACTGATCATCAGGCCGACCATCACCGCCAGGCTCAACAGCGCCTGCGGCGCGCGACGTCGTGCGGGCGCCACCTGATCGACCTCGGCCGGCAAGCTCAAGACCAGAAAATCTCTGGGCTTGCTTTGCAGTTGGCGTACCGCCTTCCACGGCCCAACCACCAGCAAGGTATCGCCCATACGCAGCTTTTCTTCGACCAATTGGTCTTGCACGGCCGCCTGTTCCCGCCGCAAACCTACCACATTGAGGTCGTATCGTGAGCGAAAGCCCAGCTCAAGGATACTCTTGCCGATCAACTGCGAGCCCGGTGGCAGGGACACCTCGGCCATGCCCACCTCCTGTGACTGGTCGATGAAGTAGGCGGCCTTGAAGTGCAAGGGTTCCAGTTGCATGCTTTGGCACAGGCTGCGCAAGTCGTCGCGGTTGGCGAACAGGTCGAGCAGCAGCACGTCGCCCTGCTGCAGCACGGTATTGGAATCCGGCGCGATCACCCGGGTGGTGAATTTGTGTTGGCGTTCGATGCCGATGACATTGGCCCCGTGCCGGGTTCGCAGCGCCAACTCGCCCAGGGTATGGCCGATCAGCGGTGACTGGGGGCGAATGCGCAAGCGGCGCTCTCGCCCGTTGAGTTTGTAGTCCAGAACCAGGTCCAGCAGGGTGCGTCGCGTCTCGACACGTCCGTCCTTGCGTACCTCGCCATTGAGCCAGTGTCGCGTCAGCAGCATGTAGCCGATACCCAGTACCAGCATGACCAAGCCAAAAGGCGTGAAACTGAAGAACGTGAAGCCTTGTTCGCCGTGGCGCACCAGCTCGCTGTGCACCACCACGTTGGGCGGGGTCGCCACCAGGCTGAGCATGCCGCTGATCAATCCGGCAAAGCTCAAGGGCATCATCAGGCGGCTCGGCGAAAGCTTCAGGCGGGCGGCGATGCTCAGCACTACCGGTATGAAGATGGCAACCACCCCTGTGGAACTCATGACCGAGCCAAGGCCGGCCACCGCCACCATCAACAACACCAGAAGCCGTGCCTCGCTGTTGCCTGCGCGTTCGCTCATCCATTCCCCGATCCGGTAGGCGATACCGGTGCGTACCAGGCCTTCACCCATCACGAACAGAGCGGCGATCAGTACTACGTTAGGGTCGCTGAAGCCTGCCAGCGCTTGCTCGATCGTCAGAACGCCCGACAACGGCAGCGCCACTATCACCAGCAAGGCCACGACATCCATGCGCGGACGGTTGACGATGAACAGAACGACGACGATGGCGAGCAGAGCCAGGACCCACATCAGCTCTTGATTCATTGGGAGGGTGTTCCTTCACACAGGGCACATGAACATTAGCCTGCAGTGTGCCACTTGCGTGTGAAAGAGGTGTTGATGTATTGCAGTGTTTATCCAGAAGGATGGATGCAAACGCTTGCCCGGCGGGCATCAGGTACCAGATGCCCGCCGGAACATCGGGTCACTTGCCGTGATGAATCGCCAGTACTACGCCGTTGGTGGTTTGCACCAAGACGTAGCGATCGCCCATGCGTACCCAGTGGCTTTCTTTTTCCGGGGCAGGCAGGCCTTTGGCTTGCCAGTCCTTGATGGCTGCGTCATCACGCTTGTACTGATCCGGAGCTTTGTCGCCTTCTTTCAATTCACGGTCGTGGGTAGCCGAGTTCTGCACGCTTTCGTCGGTCGACGTCGCTGCAGTGGCGACCATGGGCAGGCAGGGCAGAGCAGCGAGAAGCAGGTAGTGCAGTTTCATGGCGGTTTCCTTGTTGCGTGGTGTTTGTCCTCAGACAGCGAAAGTGGAGCCACAATTCACTCTCGCCGATGCCGGTGCTAGAGTCGCCTCCTTCTTAATGATTTCGAGGATGGACCATGCGTGTGATTCTGCCCGTAGTTGCGGCGATGCTGTTGGTCGGTTGCGCTTCTGCGACCATGGATGCGGCCCGTAGCGGCCATCCCACTACGCAAATGAACTCGCGCAAGGCGCCAGAGCGCGTGGCCCAGTGCATCCAGTACGGCTGGCAGGAAGAGCGGGTGTTCGGCCAGGATGCCAGCGGCTACCTGGAGCCGCGCAAGCAAGGAGGGTTCACGGTGTACACGCGCGAAGCCGAGACATTCGTGGATGTCTATCCGCAGGACGGCGGCACGCGTATCGATTACTACACCCAGAACGATAACGGCGTCTCGCTACAGCGCCGTGCGGCGGCCGCGACCTGCCTCTGACGAGCAGAGGGGCAGGGGCCTATACGATCAGGACAGGTAACCGCCGTCGACATTGAGCGCCGCCCCGGTCGTGTAGCTGGAGGCGTCGCTTGCCAGGTACAGCACAGCCCCTGCCATTTCCTTGGGGTCTGCCACGCGCTTGAGGGGGATCTGCTGCAATGCCGCGTTGAGAATGGCATCGTTCTTCACCAGCGCCGACGCAAATTTGGTATCGGTCAGGCCTGGCAACAAGGCGTTGCAGCGAATACCGAACTGCGCGCATTCCTTGGCAAATACCTTGGTCATGTTGATGACCGCCGCCTTGGTCATCGAGTAGATGCCCTGGAACAGGCCCGGTGACACGCCGTTGATCGACGCCACGTTGATGATGCTACCTGCGCCGTGCTCGCGCATCAGCTTGCCCGCTTCGACCGACATGAAGAAGTAGCCGCGAATGTTCACATCCACGGTTTTTTGGAACGCTCCCGGGTCGGTGTCCAGCACATTGCAGAACTGTGGATTGGTCGCGGCATTGTTCACCAGGATGTCCAGTCGTCCGAACTGCTCGCGTATGCCTGCGAACACCTGCTGGATTTGCTCCAGCTCGCCAATATGACAGGCCACCGCCGTGGCCTTGCCGCCGGCGGCAATGATGGCCTCGGCCACGTGTTGGCAGCCTTCGAGCTTGCGGCTGGAGACGATCACATGCGCGCCTTGCTGCGCCAGCAAGTGGGCGATTGCCTCGCCGATGCCTCGGCTGGCACCGGAAACGAAGGCGATCTTGCCCTGGAGGTCGAACAGGTGAGTATGCGACATGCTGCTTGTCCCTTGTTGTCCTGAGGTGCGGTGGGCATCAAAGCCCCGATTTGGCGATGACCTGCAAGGTCATCTGCTCCAGCAGCCGGTTCATGTGAATGAACTGGGCGAAGCGCTTGTCTTGGGTCTGGCCGTGAAAATAGCGGTAGTAGATCTGCTGAACGATGCCGGCCAGGCGGAACAGGCCGTAGCAGTAGTAGTAATCGAAGTTGTCCAGGTCGATGCCTGCACGCTCGGCGTAGTAATCCACGAACTGGCGCCGCGTCAGCATGCCCGGGGCATTGCTCGGCTGGCGCCGCATCAGTTGCACGGGCGCAGGGTCGTCTGCCTGGATCCAGTAAGCCAGGCTATTGCCCAGGTCCATCAAGGGGTCACCCAAGGTGGCCATTTCCCAGTCGAGTACGCCGATGATGCGCATGGGGTTGTCGGCGTCCAGGATGACGTTGTCGAACCGGTAGTCGTTATGCACGATCGCAGGTGTGACATGGTCGGCAGGCATCTTGTCGCGCAGCCAGGCCTTGACCTGCTCCCAGCACGGAGCATCAGGTGTCATGGCTTTGTCGTAGCGGCTGGTCCACCCTTCTATCTGGCGTTGCACGTAACCGTCGGGCTTGCCGAGGTCGCCCAGGCCGCAGGCGTTGTAGTCGACGCGGTGCAAGTCCACCAGGCGATCGATGAAGCTTTTGCACAGGGCCGTCGTGCGCCCTGCATCGAGGTTCAGCGCGGGAGGAATGTCCGAGCGCAGGATGACCCCTTTGACGCGCTCCATCACGTAGAACTCACTGCCGATCAGGCTGGTGTCCGTGCAGTACGCATAAGCTTTGGGGCAGTAGGGGAACCCACTGTTCAGCTGGTTGAGAATGCGAAATTCACGCCCCATGTCGTGCGCCGACTTGGCCTTCTGCCCAAATGGTGGACGGCGCAATACCAGTTCTCGGCCAGGGTATGTGACCAGATAGGTGAGGTTGGAGGCGCCTCCGGGGAACTGGCTGACACTGGGTTCGCCGGCCAGCCCGCCAATGTGCGCCTTGAGGTAACGGTCGATAGCTGCCAGGTCAAGCGCTTCGCCGGAACGTACTTGGGTAGACTCGTCGGTGAGCGTCATGCGTTTTCCTTATTCTCGATCGCACGGACTGCCTTGCAATCTACTGCCTGAGTCAGGTTGGAACAAGCGTCCCAGGTCGCTATTGGCCAGGGTGTTGCCGGTCGATCACTGCCCCTGATGCTCGTTGTACCGGCAAGCGCCGGACAAAAAAAACCGAAGCCGCCTGGGCTTCGGTTCAGGGCCTTCAGAGACGCAACTCAGGACGGGAACAGTTCGCTGAGTTTCATCGACAGCATCATGTCACCTTCTACGCGCAGCTTGCCGCCCATGAAAGCCTGCATGCCGTCGGTTTCACCGCTGACGATGCCCTTGAGTGTTTCGCTGTCCATGACCAGCGTGCAGTTGGCGTCCGGGTTCTCGCCCTCCTGCAGCTGGCAGGTGCCGTCCTTGACGATCAGGGCATAGTGCTTGTCTTCATCGGTGATGTTGAAGCCGAATACCAGGTCCAGGCCTTCGGCAGCGGATGGGTTGAACTTCTCTTGCATCTTTTTCACGGCATCAGCTACGGAGGTCATGGTGCATTCCTTATAGAGTGATTTTCACGTCCCCGCAGGGACACTACAGGCCGGGCTCACCGGTAAGTGATGAGCTCCGGCGTCCTCAACAGTTGCACATGGGCTTGACTGTTGAAAGAAGCCAGCGCCACGTCGCGGCCCTTGAACTTGAGTTGGCTGAGCGACGTGTTGATAATCTGCCAGTTCAGGGCAAACGCCTGGTCTGGGGTAATGCCGCAAATCAGATGAAGCAAGGCTGCAATGGTGCCACCGGAGGTGAAAATGGCAATACTATCTCCGCTGCCTGCTGTATCCAGCACACGTTCGAGCCCTTCACCCACGCGGCCGGTGAACGCATCCCAGGTCTCCAGGTCGTGGCCACCATGCGCTCCTGCGTGCCAGCGTTGCACCATCAGCGCGAACAGGCGCTGAAATTCGCTACGGTGCTGCGCGCCATTGCGCAGGATCTGCGGCGCATCCGGTTCATCCTCCAACAGGCCGGGCAACAGCGCACGGATTACCCCGTCAGCATCGAATTCATTGAAGGCAGCGTCGGTCTCGACAGCCGGCACAACGTTGCCCCTCACCTGCATCGCTTGCAAGGCGAGGCGGGCAGTGTCCTGCTGGCGGCGTAGATCGCCTGCCACACACCGGTCCAGCCGTACGCCAATGTGGGCCAGGTGCTCACCCAACGCCTGGCTCTGGCGGATACCCAGAGGCGACAGCACATCATAATCCTGTGCGCCGAAAGAGGCTTGGCCATGTCGAATCAGGTAAAGGTTGCCCACGAGCACTTCCGGCTGTTGGAGGTTGCTGCCGAGGTTAGGGTGCCGTGCACGGGGCTGTCAACGAAAAACATACAAGCGTTTGAAAAGGTTGTTTGAAAGGTATTGCCAGCGTTTACATCCCCTGGCAGCGCCCCAGACGCACCGGTATGCTTGTATTCTTCGCGCGCCATCTGGGCGCAGGTATTCAAGGAGTCAACGTGGAGTTTCTTGCCGAATACGCAAGCTTTCTCGCCAAAACCGCCACCCTGGTCATCGCCGTTCTGATCGTGCTGTCGGCCATTGCCGGTCTGCGCGGCAAAGGGCGGCGCAAACCGGGCGGGCAATTGCAGGTCACCCGTTTGAACGAGTTCTACAAGGACCTGCGCGAGCGGCTGGAGTCGGGCCTGTTCGACAAGGCGCAGCTCAAGGCCCTGCGCAAGCAGCAGGCCAAGACCGAGAAAAAGTCCCGCAAGGACAAGGCTGACGAAAAAGCTCGGGTCTTCGTGCTTGATTTCGACGGCGACATCAAGGCGTCTGCAACTGAAAGCCTGCGCAACGAAATCACCGCACTGCTGACCCTTGCCACCCCTCGTGACGAGGTGGTGCTGCGCCTGGAAAGCGGGGGCGGGCTGGTGCACAGCTATGGCCTGGCCGCCTCCCAGCTAGCCCGCATCCGCCAGGCCGGCATCCCCTTGACGGTATGCATCGACAAGGTCGCTGCAAGCGGCGGATACATGATGGCCTGCATCGGTGAGAAGATCATCAGCGCGCCCTTTGCGGTGCTTGGCTCCATTGGCGTGGTAGCGCAGTTGCCCAACATCAATCGTCTGCTGAAGAAGCATGACATCGATGTTGAAATGCTGACCGCCGGTGAATACAAGCGCACCCTCACGGTGCTGGGGGAAAACACCGAGAAGGGCAGGGAGAAGTTCCAGGAAGACCTGGACGTCACCCATCAGCTGTTCAAGGACTTCGTTGCCCGTTACCGCCCCCAGCTGCATATCGACGAAGTGGCCACCGGGGAAGTGTGGCTAGGTATCGCAGCGTTGAACCGCAAGCTGGTCGACACCTTGCAGACCAGCGATGAGTACCTCAGCGAACGCGCGCGCAGTGCCAACCTGTTCCACCTGCACTATGCCGAACGCAAGAGCCTGCAAGAGCGCATGGGCATGGCGGCCAGCAGCACCTTGGAGAGTACGCTGGTAGGTTTGTGGAGCAAACTCGGTCGCCTGCGCTAACACCTTGAACCTGCTGAAATTTTTTTTCGTTCAGGGGGTTGCACGGTTACGTGAATGTAGACATAATGGCGCCCATCGAAACGCAGCAAGCTTTAACGGTGCGGTGTTTCGGGGAGATAGCGAAGCGTAAGCTGCTAGATCCTGACTTTGAGGCCGAGTAGCAAAGTGGTTATGCTCCGGATTGCAAATCCGTCTACGCCGGTTCGATTCCGACCTCGGCCTCCACCATTCGAAAGCCCCGCAGCCATTGAGGTTGCGGGGCTTTTTTAATGTTTGCGATTTTGTCTCGTTATCAGCGTGGGACAAGTATGGGCCTAGTGTTAGTCAGTGACTGGCGACAGGCTCCCGCTCTGATGCTGATTTATGAATACTTGCTCTTTCGACAGTCCGTCCTGCCTTGTACCGCACTGTGCGAAACGCACATTTGATCGCTGCACAAGGCATCGGATTAAAGACGCCTCTTTCTAAGCAAGCGGTGCAGTTCGCTGCTCTAATATCAATTAGCCATCTCCTGACATACAATTGCGCCCGGCCGATTCGCGGCTGATGCTGATAACGGTACCGATGGATATGGACAACGTTACGCTCGGGCGGGCGTGTTCGGCTGAGCCTGCGCCCTACCGGCAGGCTTAAATCTGTAAAACCCGAGTTCTACGCAAATCCCTCAGAACTCCATCGCCTTCATCGACTCCAAGCGTGGCTTCACCCCACCGTCCGGCTCCACCTCAAGGCGTCCCCTTTGTTGCGATTCACCAAAAGAAAACTTTCAAGGGCGCTGCGAAAGTGGCTCGTCTACTTCGCGCTCGCTGGGCTGGCAGGTAACTCTGCTCGAGTGTTCGAGCACTTTTCCTTGCTGAAACCATGGCGTATAGCCAAAGGTGTAGCGGCCTACCTCATGACGACCCTCTAACAGGGGCGGGCGTTGACGCGGGGCGCTGCGCTTCTCGACGTGAAGCCGTCGGGGCACGTGGCGCGCTGGCGCCTCACCGTTGGCTCATGAGCCACGGTCGGCTAGGGTGTACTGCATACTCACTTAAGGGAACACGCACGTGTGGATAGGCTCCGAAAAATCCAGGTTCAAGATCCAGCGCTGTCTGGCGGGCGCAGTCGTGGTAATGGCTGTGTTTTACCTCGCCGTTCAAATCGAAGCATATATGTGTGGGGAGGTTTCTATCTCCGATGTGCTGGGAGGGCTTTTTTTGAGCGCTTTGGGTGGCGGCATGTTTTACATGGCGAACAAGTGGTAGCCCTTGCAAGTTCCATTCAAGGTGCCTGCTCGCACACCCAGTCCACGAAATGGCGAATCTTCGGTGAGTCGTGACTCTGGGTCGCATAGGCCACGTAGTGAGCATCCGGGCTGGGTGCATAGTAGTGCAAAGGGATCAACAGGGCGCCGCGCTGCAGGTCTTCGGTGACCATGAACCTGGGCACCAGCGCCACGCCCAGCCCGGCGATGGCTGCGCGAATGCACAGATCGAACGTGTCGAACTGTGGCCCTCGGTAGCTGTTTCTGGACGTCATGGCCTGGGCACCCAGCCAGTCATGCCATGCTTCGGGTCGCGAAACGCACTGCAAGAGCGTATGGCCGTGGATGTCCTCGATGGCCTTCAGCGGCCGCTGCTGTAGCAGGGCAGGGGCGCATACCGGGACGACGTCTTCGCGAAACAGCTCGACACACTGTGCGCCGGGCCAGGTGCCGCGCCCATAGAAGAAAGCCACATCGGCTTTGGCCTGCAACAGGTCGAACGGCTCCAGCTCATTGCGCACGCTCAGCCGGACATGGGGGAATGCGGCACTGAATGCTGGCAGCCGGGGGATCAACCAGCGGGAGCCGAATGTCGGTTGGGTGGCGATTCTAAGGGTTTCAGCCTGGCCATCGAAGGTCAGGATAAAGCGCGTCGAGATGTCGGTCTGGCTGAGGATCTTGCCGACTTCGCTCAAGTACAACTCGCCCACCGCCGTCAGTTGCAGCCCACTGCGCAGCCGATTGAACAGTCGGCGCTGCAGCATCTGCTCAAGTTGAGCGACTTGTTTGCTGACAGCGCTCTGGGTCAGGTTCAGTTCACGGGCAGCCAGGGTGAAGCTGGCATGACGGGCAGTGGACTCGAAGCACTGCAGCGACATCATGGACGGGAGCAATTTCTTGTGCATGGCTTGCAGGCATCACCTAAAACTATGGCCTGGCAGGCCGGGCAAGCCGCCTGGGTCAAGGCGGCTGGGCGGTCGGCCAATCTATGCGCTGGTTACCGGAATATCAAGCGCGCGCAGGCAGGACGCGATGGATTGCGCCTGGACCTGGGCGTACAAGGTCATCTCGTCGGTGACAGGAGCGCCCAACGCCGCTTCCAGTTGCTGCTGGTTACCCTGCGTCATGGCGTCGGCCTGGGCACTGTCACCCAGATTGGATTGAAAGATCCCTGCAGCGCTCACAGGCAGGAAGTCTTCATACACCAGCGGCTCGAAGCCGATTGCGCCCTGCTCGATAAGTGTCTCCAGGTCAGCCCCACGCGCCTTGGCCGCATCCCTCACGAAATACGTGAAGTAGGCAAGTTTCTGCGTACGTAGCGAAGCGTAGTCGTCCGGAAACTCGGTAAATACTGTTTTGAGTATCTGGGCGTACTGCTCGGCATTTTTTGCGCTCGGTACTGCGCCCAGGGTTTGCCTGGCATGGCTCAAGAGCCGGTCGTACAACGCTTTACCCGCCGGGGTCAGGGCTATGCCTCGCTGTTCTATCTCACCGAAACGAGCCGTATGTTGCCCTGCTGCCTCATCACTACCGGCGAATGTCACCGTTTCCTGCAAGGCCTTGAAGCTTGTCTGGCGTAACAGGATCGGGCATTGACGGGGTGGTGGTCCTTCGATGACTGCCTTGGGGGTCATGCCGCGCGAACGCATCAGGGCCTGAGCGCGGTCGATGTCGAGTGTGCGTGGCGTGAGATGGTTGATGTGCGGCCCGCGGAACGCCACGACGTCGGCGATCAGGCGATGCTGATCATGGAGCGCGCGGTATTGCCCGGCACTGACCGTCGCGGTCTGGTGCCAGCGAAAGGTTTCCAGTGCCTCTTGGACAAACACTCGAGCGTCTGCGTCGGTAAGACCGCCGTCGCGTTCGTGCCGTTCGATGAGCGCCAGCACGCCAGACGTGAAGATGTTCCGTTTGCTCAGCAAATGGCTGGCCTGTTCACGCAGCTGCAGGTCGTCGATCAATTCAAGCCGCAGCAGCGAGGTGAACACTCTGAATGGGTTGGCGCGCAGCGACGCAGCTTCAATCGGTCGGAAGGCGGTGGCGTGCACCGGGACTGCGGCGATGCTGAGGTCGTAATAGCCCACCGGCGACATGCCCATGACCGCGAACAGCCGGCGCAGCCCTTGCAGCTCCTCGGCCGTGCCGACTCGGATCGCACCATGTCGTTCCACGTTCAGGCGTTGCGCGTCACCGCAGCGATGCAGTTGCTCGGCCAGCGCCGGTTGGGCGGCCTGTACCTGGGTGTTGACCTCGGCGACCAAGTCCAGCAAGTCGCCGTAGAGCGGAACCTCCTGCTTGTACATGGCTGACAGGGCGGCGCTGAACAGTGCGCGGATTGCGTCGGGGTGCATGAAACGGACCGGGTCCATGGTGAGCCTCCTGGAAATTCGAGGCCTGCATTGATCACGCTGATAGAGCACCTTGGCAAACGAATTTAGCGAATCGCCGCCTGACTTTTTCGCATGTGGGGTATCAGGTTGAGGCACCTGGCGCAGCCGCATGGGCTTGAACCAGCAACGACAATAGGTTCTACCTCGCAAACAGGGCCATTCCTATCGGGAATGCAGGCCCGACATTTTTTCGTTTGCGCGGTCACCGGTTTTACCGCAGGTTGTGACGGCCTTTGGCGGTGGGCCTCGCCCGCCGTCCGCGCTGTCGCTGCAGCGCCGTGTAGTGCCGGAACAGGCACGCCGTACCCAGCCATAATAAGGATAAAACATGCACAACCCTAACCCCGCCGGGGTCACCGCCGCGTCCACCGAGCGGACCTGGATAACAGCCTTCGTGTTTTGCTTCCTGACCATGGTCATCGATGGCGCCGATGTCATGATTCTGGCTTACAGCCTGGCCACACTTAAATCAGAATTCGGCCTGACTGGCCTGCAGGCTGGCATGCTTGGCAGTTGCACCCTGGCAGGCATGGCTGTCGGAGGGATCTACGGCGGGTGGGCGACCGACCGTCTCGGGCGGGTGCGCACTGTGGTGCTTAGCGTCCTTTTGTTCAGCCTTGGCACAGGGCTGCTGGGCTTCACCGAGAATTACGTGCAATTCGCGATCATCCGCTTTGTTTCGGCGCTCGGTCTGGGCTCTGTATACGTTGCATGCAACACCCTCATGGCCGAGTACGTGCCTACCCGGTTCAGGAATACGGTGCTCGGCAGCCTGCAGGCAGGCTGGTCCGTAGGGTATATCGTCGCGACGTTGCTCGCCGCCTGGATACTGCCCAGCTATGGCTGGCGCACATTGTTCTTCGTAGGCGTGACACCAGTGATTCTGGCGTTGCTGATGCACAAGATGGTGCCGGAACCCTCGACCTGGACACGCTTGCAGAGTGCGGATCGTGCAGAGCGCAAGGCGCGTGAGCGTATAGAAGGCGGCAAATACAAGCAGATCTTCGCCAATCCCACTGCGGCGAAGATGTTTGTACTCTGGTCACTGACCGCAGGCTTTCTGCAATTTGGCAACTACGGCGTCAACAACTGGATGCCCAGCTACCTGGAAACCGAACTGGGCATGGCGTTCAAGCAGATGACCACCTTCCTGGTGGGCACCTACACCGCTTCGATCCTGGGAAAAGTCATCGCCGGGATGGCAGCGGACAAGTTCGGGCGCCGCAAGGTATTTGCCGCGGGCTGCCTGGGAACGGCACTGTTCCTGCCGATCATCGTGCTCTTCAACCAGCCGGAAAACATTCTCTGGCTGCTGATTGTCTTCGGCTTTCTCTATGGCGTGCCTTACAGCGTCAACGCCACGTACATGACGGAAAGCTTCGAGGCCAAGTTCCGCGGCTCTGCGGTTGGCGGTGCCTATAACATCGGGCGTATCGGCGCGGCCGTGTCGCCGGCTGCCATCGGCTTCTTCGCCAGCCAAGGCTCGATCGGCGTGGGCTTCCTGATCGTGGGTGCCGCTTACTTTCTATGCGGTATGATTCCGCTGCTGTGCATTCGCGAGAAACAATTCGACCCTGCGCGCGAATGAGCGTGGTTGGGTAACACGAGTACCAAGAGGTTTCGACGCGGACTGTGTAATCCGAATCCGCCAGACAACGCCGCCTTGAAAAGCGGCGTTCCTACTTGATGAGCAACTACGTAATCTGCTTTACCATTGGGCGCGACGTTGCTCCGGCTGCGCGATCTTTACTTGCCCTTGGGGTTTTGCTCGAACGTCCAGTCCGTCATCTACCTAAGCTTGCGGATGCGCAGGCAACCACGCCCCCAAACTCAAAACTTGAGATCACCTTGTTTGTCGTCCTCGACAACCGGCGCTATCAGTTGCGCGCCCTGGTTGCGAACGTTGCCCACGGCCTTGTCCACCGGGTGCCAACGAAAGTCTGTGGCGGGCCGGCATCCCGTTTCCACGATCGCTGCGGCGCGTTGCGTGGAAGTAGCAGGGTCCAACCACTCCCTGGCAAGGTGAGGCGCCAATACCAGGGGCTTTCTGTCGTGAATATCGATCAGGCCCTGATCGGCGGCGGCCGTGATGATCACGAAACCCTCTTGCTCGTCCGGCTCCAGGCGCTGGTGAACTTCTGCAAGTGCGGCAAAGTACAGCGGGGCGCCGTCGGCACTGGTGATGTAATAGGGTTGCTTGCGCTTCGGATATTCAGGGTCAGGCAGCCATTCAAACCATCCATTGGCCGGTGCGAGCGCTCTACCACCTGGCCACAGCCCTTTGAAGAACTTGCCGCTCATCACGGTCTCGACCCGGGCGTTGATCGGGTCAGGCCGCTTGCCTTTCGCCCAGTGAGGGGACCATCCCCACCTGACTTTATCGACATGCAGGCCCTCTTCAGCCTGGCGAATGATTTCGACGCGGGTTGATGGTGCCACGTTGAAGCGATTGATCGGTTCGTGGTCATAGCCGTTGATGACCACCAGGTCCAGCGCCAACTGCCGTAAGTAATGATCCATCGACTCGTAGATCGAGTAACGTCCGCACATGCATCCCACCTCTCGTCCGTCAGAAATTCACACGTTCAGGATTGACCCGTCTGCCAATGCCGGATTAACTGTATATGCATACAGTTTGCAATGGACTCTTTCTCATGACCATCACTTTCCTGGGCAAGCCTCTGGGCAGCTCCGAGCCGCTTCCGATTTATTCGTACTACGTTCCGGCCGGTTTTCCGTCGCCCGCAGCGGATCATCTCGAAGGCCATATATCCCTCGATGAGTTATTCGACATCCGCGCACCGCATGTGTATCTAGTGAAAGTGGAAGGCGACAGCATGCAAGGCGCTGGCATCTATTCGGGCGATATCGTGGTCGTGGACAGAGGGCGCGAAGCGGAACACGGGGATATCGTGATCGTGGCCATCAACGGTGAACCCATGTGCAAGCGCCTGTACCGACGTGACGGTGTAGTGATCTTGAAATCGGAGAACCGAGCCTACCCGCCGCGCTATGTCATGGAGGGTGATGATCTGCTCGTTTGGGGCGTGGTGCGCTATAGCGTCCGCGATCATGCACAGTGAGCCGATATTCGCGCTGATCGACTGCAATTCGTTTTACGCCAGCTGTGAGCGCGTATTTCGGCCAGATTTGGCGAAGGTTCCGATCGTGGTGTTGAGCAACAACGACGGTTGCGTCATTGCCCGGTCATACGATGCCAAGCCTTACGTGAAAATGGGCGAACCGTATTTTCAGGCGCGGGAAAAACTTCGTCGCCATGGCATCGTGGCCTTCAGCAGCAACTACGCGCTGTATGGCGACATGAGCGAACGGGTGATGACGCTGATCGAGGCCATGGTGCCTGCTACGGAGGTCTACAGCATCGATGAATGTTTTGCCGAGCTGACCGGCATGGCCCAGGACCTGACGCTGTTCGGGCACCGGCTGCGGTTACGTATTGCCCAGTGCACAGGCATCCCGGTGGGTGTGGGCATCGCACGCACCAAGACCCTGGCCAAGCTGGCCAACCACACTGCCAAGCGGCTGCAGAGCCACACCGGCGGTGTGGTGGACATCACCGACCCTGTGAAGCGTGATTGGGTGCTGCGCAATACTGCAGTCAAGGACGTGTGGGGCATCGGGCGCAAGATGACTGCTCACCTGGAAGCCCTGGGTATTCGCACGGCCATGGATTTGGCCCGTGCGGATGCATGGACGTTGCGGCAACGGTTCAATGTGGTGGTAGAGAAAACGGCCAGGGAGTTGGCGGGCACCCCTTGCCTGGAGCTGGACGATGTAGAACCGCCCAAGCAGGAAATATGCAGCAGTCGAATGTTTGGCATGCGTCTGAGCGAACTGGCGCCGATCAAGCAGGCGGTGGCCACATACGTTGGCCGTGCTGCCGAGAAACTCAGGGCCCAGGGCTCGGTATGCAAACGCATGCGGGTGAGCATTCGCACGGGCATGTTCAACCCCAACGAAGTACACCACGCCCAGGGCGCCTTGGTAGAGCTTCCGTATCCGACCTGCGACACGTTGCTGATGACCCGGTTGGCTACGGATGCGGTCGAGCGGATCTTTCGGCCGGGGCTTCGTTACAGCAAGGCGGAAGTGCTGCTGATGGACCTTCGTCAACCGGGGGATTTTTCAGGGGATCTATTCGCCCTCAGCCAATCAGCGGCCTGCGACCGTCTCATGGAAGTGATGGACGATATCAATGGCCGCTGGGGCAGGGGGACGGTGCGGGCGGCCAGCGTACCGGCAGCTCCAAGCTGGGCCATGAAGCGCCAGATGATGAGCCAGTCCTATACCACGCGCATCGATCAGCTGTGGACCGTTAAGTGCTGAACGGGGCGGCACAGCACTCGGTACGTGAGGGAATACGCGAGTGAGTGAAGGATTGTCTGACAATGGCGATTGCACCCGCCTTTTTGTCCGTTCATCCATACAGAAAACGATGAACGCCGTCCCGTTACAATCGCTTTCTTTCGGAATTGACTGATATATTTCGCCCCTTGCCGCAGTGTGGCTCAATATTCAGCAGGTTTTAATGAAACACGATAGCGCGTCTGGTCTAGAAGTCTCCCACCCGTCGGTGCAGGCCATTCTCAGTGCTCCTGGGGTCTGGGTAGAACCACCGAATATCCGCCGGGGCGGCGAAAGCGGTGTACTAAGGGTCGAGCTCGACGGTTTCACGTTCTATAAAAAGCAACAGGTCGGCCATATCTACCGCAGCCTGGTCCACCCGTTCGGCTACCCCACTGTGGCTCGTGAAGCCAAGGCGCTGCGTGCCGCTGCCTCGCTGGGCGTCGCTACACCGGTGCTGTTGCACAGTGATGTGCACAAGCAAGAGGGTGAATGGCGTGCAGTCATGGTCACGGCAGCGCTCGAGGGCTACGTGTCGCTTGAAGACTTCTACCTCCAAGGCCTGGACAAGACCATCGAACCCACGCTTCACCACGCTATCCTCGAAGCCTACGGGCGTACGCTGGCCACGCTTAACCTCGGGCGCTGGCAACATGGGTGCCTGTACCTGAAACACGTGTTCGTCGCCTACGGCGAGTCGGGCATCAAGATCGCACTGCTGGATTTCGAAAAGGCTAGGCAGCGGCTGACTGCCATGAAGGCCAGCCGTCACGATTTGCGGCAGGTCAAGCGCAGGTCGGACTGGGGCACCGCCGAATGGGAGGTGTTTTGCAGGGGCTATCGGCAAGTGTTCGGCATGGATGTGGAACGATTTCTCTAACGCCGTGCCTAGGGTATCCAAGGTGCTGAAGCGTTGATTGCGTCCGGATGATGTTACTTCGCTAACGGACGCGCTATGAAACCCCGGCTCAGGTCAATTTTCTGACCTGGCGCATCCCGTAGTCTGTCTGCCTTTCAATCACGGAAGGCAGACGACATTCCATGGAACGGACCCTTGACATCCAGCCACTCCCGGCTGAACAGATTCCCCTCTCCATCAACGGCACCACGGTGACCGCCGCGCCTGGCGAGACCGTTTTGAGTGTGCTCAACGCCGTGGGCGTGCGTCAGCTCGCCCTCAATGATCATGGCCAGGTCAGCGGTGCTTTCTGTGGCATGGGCATATGCCACTGCTGCCTGGTGGCTATCGATGGCCGCCCCAAGCGGCGTGCCTGCCAGACGGTGGTACGTGCGGGCATGCGCATCGAAACCCAGGTCAACCCAATCGTGGGGAGGGAGCGGGCATGAAGGGGCAACCAGTCATCGTCGGAGGGGGCTCGGCGGGCATGGCAGCCGCTATCGAGCTGGCGGGCGCGGGCGTGCGGTGCACATTGATCGACGAGGCATCGCGCCCAGGCGGCGTGGTCTTTCGTGGGCCGCTGCGTGCAGGTGTCGATCTAGGATACCTGGGCGCCCGCTACAGCAAGGCGCTGGGTAAACTGCATACCGATTTCGCCGCCTGTGCGCAGTCCATCGACCTGCGGCTCAATAGCCGTGTCGTGGGCGGCGATGATCATGACCTGATGGTGCTCGACGAGCAGGAACAGTTACGGCCGGTAGCCTTCGAGCAGCTGATCCTGGCTGCCGGTTGTCATGAGCGAAATGTGCCGTTTCCAGGCTGGACCCTGCCGGGGGTCATTCTGCTTGGCGGTTTACAGCTGCAGATCAAAAGCAACGTGGTCAAGCCGCTGGGCACGACCTTGATCGCTGGCACGGGCCCCTTGCTGCCTTTGGTTGCCTGCCAGTTGCATGCCGCCGGTGCCAAGGTAGCAGGGGTGTACGAGGCCTGTGCGTTCAATCGAATCGCGCGCCAGAGCCTGGCGCTGATGAACAAACCCCAGCTGTTCCTCGATGGCCTGAGCATGCTGGCCTACCTGAAGCTGCACGGCATTCCCATGCACTACGGC
>CAURYQ010000073.1:0-21747 GCA_963529135.1 uncultured Pseudomonas sp.
TGAGAGTAGGTCATCGTCAAGATTCATTTCGCAAAACCCCTATCTGCACATGCAGATAGGGGTTTTGTCTTTGTGCTGTGAAAAACCTGGTGTCAACCTGGCCTATCCCCAGAGCACATCTGCCAACGCCCTCATCGGTCCGATTTTCGAGCGCTGGGCCAGCCGAAGCCGCCTTTCCAGCCTATGCCGCCCTCTATAAGATCACTAGAATAACCCCACGCATTTGCTCAGAAGCGCCCTATGCCGAACCCTGTCGAACCAGAAACGCTGGCCGATCTTCCACTCGAAGACCTGGTCGCATGCCATGAGTGCGACCTGCTCCTGCGCAAACCTGTGATCCATCCTGGCGAAAAAGCGCTCTGTCCGCGCTGCGGCTACGAGCTTTACGCGCACCGGTATAACGTGGTCAATCGCAGCCTCGCATTGGTGCTCACAGCGCTCGTGCTGTTCATCCCAGCCAACTTCTTACCCATCATGCAGTTGCATCTGCTCGGCCAGACATCGGACGACACGGTCTGGAGTGGCGTGCTGGGGTTGTACGATTCGGGCATGCAAGGTGTGTCCATCGTGGTGTTTCTGTGCAGCATGGCCATTCCGCTGGCAAAACTGATGTGTCAACTGGCTGTGCTGTTGGCGATTCGGCTCGATACAGGGCGCAGGCTAGGCCTGTTGCTGTACAGGACCTATCACCATCTGCGCGACTGGGGCATGCTCGAGGTCTATTTCATGGGCGTGCTCGTGGCCATCGTCAAATTGGTGGACCTGGCAGAGCTGACCGTAGGGGTAGGGCTGTTCTGCTTCATCAGCCTGCTGTTGATTCAGGTCTGGCTGGAAGTCGTGATGTCACCGCACCAGATCTGGAGTGCGTTATCGGGGGAGGACCCGCATGCGGGCGATTGATGCAGGTATCGTGGTCTGCAACGAGTGCCATGAACTGAACAGGCAAGCTGCAGATGACGCTGCGCAAACCTGTTCGCGCTGTGGTGCCAGGGTGCATGCGCGCCGACCGAACAGCATCATGCGCACCTGGGCTTTGCTCATCGCAGCGTCCATTCTTTACATTCCGGCTAACGTACTGCCAATCATGACCGTGAGCTCGTTTGGTCAAGGTACACCCGATACCATCATGTCCGGCGTCATCTCCCTGCTCAAGCACGGCATGGTGCCCATTGCTGCCGTGGTATTCACCGCCAGTATTCTGGTGCCTACGTTCAAACTGATAGGTATCGGCCTGCTGTTGTTTTCCGTGCAGCGCCGGCAGCCCTTGTCGGCGCGTCAACGAATATGGATGTACCGCTTTATCGAATTCATAGGACGTTGGTCCATGCTCGACATATTCGTCATCGCCATTCTGGTGGCAGTGGTGAATTTCGGCAGGATAGCCAATGTCGAAGCCAATCTGGGCGCTGTCGCCTTCGCAACTGTGGTGATCCTGACGATGCTTGCTGCTTTGACCTTCGATCCCCGATTGATTTGGGATAATACGGAGTCGGATGACGACCATGAGTGACCTGCCAACGGCTAAAACCCGGCCTGCCTCCAACTGGTCGGCCATCTGGATCCTGCCTCTGATCGCCTTGATGATCGGAGGTTGGCTTGCGTGGCAGGCCTACCGCGAGGCGGGCGTTCAGATCGAAGTGCGCTTCGAGTCGGGCGAAGGCATCGTCGCCAACAAGACCGAAGTCATCTACAAAGGCATGCCGATCGGCAAGGTCAAAAGCCTGGTGCTGGATGCCGAGGGCGAGAGCCAGGGTGTCATCGCTACGATCGAGATGAACCAGGCAGCGGAGGGGCACCTCAACAAAGGCACACGCTTTTGGCTGGTCAAGCCGAGCGTTAGCCTAGCTGGCATTTCTGGTCTCGAGACGCTGGTGTCGGGTAACTACATCGCCGTCAGCCCCGGAGAAGGGGAGCCCACCAAGCGTTTCACTGCGCTGAAGGTTGCACCGCCGCTCTCGGATTCCGTACCCGGCCTGCACCTTACCCTCAAGGCCGAGCGCCTGGGCTCGCTCAACAGGGACAGCCCAGTGTTCTACAAGCAGATCCAGGTTGGCCGGGTGAAGAGTTACCGGCTCTCCGAAGATCAGAGCACGGTCGAGGTGAAGATCTTCATCGAGCCTGCCTATGCAAGCCTGGTGCGCAAGCACACGCGCTTCTGGAATGCCAGCGGCGTCAGCATCGATGCGTCGCTGTCCGGGGTAAAGGTACGTAGCGAGTCGTTGTCGAGTATCGTGGCCGGTGGCATCGCCTTTGCCACGCCAGAACATCGCAAGGACAGCCCGCCCACCGACCCGAGCCTACCCTTCCGCTTGTACGAAGACTTCGATGCTGCCCAGGCAGGCATTCGGGTAAAAGTGAAACTGAGCGACTACGAGGGCCTGCAGGCAGGTCGAACGCCGGTCATGTACAAGGGCATCCAGGTGGGTTCTCTCAAGACCCTGAAGATGGAAGACAACTTGGCCAGTGCCACTGCCGAGCTGACGCTGGACCCGTTGACCGAAGACTATCTCGTGGAAGGCACCCAGTTCTGGGTGGTCAAGCCTTCTATCTCCCTGGCGGGTATCACGGGGCTGGAGGCATTGGTCAAGGGCAACTATATAGCCATCCGCCCTGGTGAAAGAGGGGCTCGGCCTGAACGCGAGTTCGAAGCGCGCGCCAAGGCACCACCGCTGGACTTGAAAGCGCCGGGCCTGCACATGGTGCTGTTTGCCGATACCTTGGGTTCCCTGGAGGTCGGCAGTCCGGTTACATTCAAGCAGGTGAAGGTAGGCAGTGTGCAAAGCTACCAGTTCGCCCGTAACAGCAATCGAATCCTGATCGGTGTACACATCGAGAAAGAATACGAAAAGCTGGTGAATGGCTCGACACGCTTCTGGAATGCCAGCGGTATCACCCTCACCGGTGGCCTGTCGGGTATCAAGATCAAGAGCGAGTCCCTGCAAACGTTGATGGCAGGTGGCATTGCCTTCGACACGCCGCAGCCCAATGTCCCGCTCAAGCGCCATATACCACGTTTCCGGCTGCATGAAAGCCAGGAGGCAGCCAATCGCGCCGGTACCCTCATCACCATTCGCGTAGAGCGCGCCGACGGGCTCAAGCCTGGTACTGCCATACGCTTTCGTGGGCTGGATGTGGGCAGCGTAGAAAGCGTCGATCTCACCAAGGACATGCAGGCAGTGCTGCTGAAGGCTCGTATCACCGAAGCCGCGGACCGCATTGCCCGTGCTGGCACGCAGTTCTGGGTGGTAAAGCCATCCTTTGGCCTGGTGCGTACCGAGAACCTCGACACACTCGTAGGCGGGCAGTATCTGGAAGTGCAACCTGCGGTCAAGGACAGGGGCCCGCAGCGTGACTTCATCGCACTGGCCGAAGCACCCGAGGTGGCCGGGCCTGAAATAGGTTTGCCTGTCACTCTCAGCGCGCCTCGGCTTGGCTCCATCAAGCCAGGCGTACCCGTGACGTTCCGTGAGGTGGCGGTCGGCAAGGTCACCGAGGTGGAGCTGGGGCAGAGCGCCGATCGTGTGCTGATCCACATCCTCATAGAGCCGCGTTATGCCAGTTTGGTGCGCAGCGGTAGCCGCTTCTGGAACAGCAGTGGTTTCGGCTTTGACTGGGGCTTGTTCAAGGGGGCGACCGTGCGTACCGAGTCACTGGAAACTCTGATCGATGGCGGCATCGCCTTCGCCACGCCAGATGGAGAGCGCATGGGTACCCCGGCCCGTCCAAGACAGACCTTCCCGTTGTTCGAAAAAGCCGAAGACGAATGGCTGCAATGGGCGCCTAAGATCCAGATCGCCAAGTGATGCAAGGCAGGGCTGTGAAGCAGCCCTGCTGGCCTGAGGTGCGTTTGCTAAGCGCAGCAACCCGTACACCGCAGGCATAAAAAAACCGACCCTGAGGTCGGTTTTTTGACTAGCGCGTCGCTTAGGCAGCTGCAGTTTCTTTCAGCGCCTTGATGTGGCCATTCAGACGGCCTTTGTGACGAGCAGCCTTGTTCTTGTGGATGATACCTTTGTCGGCCATACGGTCGATTACAGGTACAGCCAGAACGTAAGCGGCTTGCGCTTTTTCGGCGTCTTTTGCGTCAATGGCTTTAACTACATTCTTGATGTAGGTGCGGACCATGGAACGCAGGCTGGCGTTGTGGCTGCGACGCTTCTCAGCCTGTTTTGCACGTTTCTTGGCGGAAGGTGAGTTGGCCACCGTCGAGCTCCTCGAAAGACTTTAGGTAAATAGCAAACAAAATAGGCCGCGAATCATGCCGATCAGTCAGGCGGATGTCAAGGCCACTTGCAAGGTTCCGCCGAGCGGTGCGCCAACAAGCGGGAAAGATTCCTTTCTGCTGCGCGACCTGTACACTCGGGAATTTTGGCTCCCCTGCGAAGGCGCGGGAGTATCGCACATTCGGACGCGCTCTGGCAGCGTCCTCTGTCATTGGCGTGAATCTTTTCGATGAACCTGCTCAAATCCCTGGCTGCGGTAAGCTCGATCACCATGATTTCGCGGGTGCTGGGCTTTATCCGCGACACCATCCTGGCCCGCATCTTCGGCGCCGGCGTAGCTACCGATGCCTTCTTCATTGCCTTCAAGCTGCCCAACCTGCTGCGCCGCATCTTCGCCGAAGGGGCGTTCTCCCAGGCGTTCGTGCCCATCCTTGCCGAGTACAAAAGCCAGCAGGGCGAGGAGGCCACACGCACCTTCGTGGCCTACGTCAGCGGCTTGCTGACGCTGGTGCTGGCCGCGGTCACCGGCATCGGCATCCTGGCCGCGCCATGGGTGGTCTGGGCCACGGCGCCCGGCTTCGTCGACAACGCCGAGAAATACCAGCTCACCACCGACCTGTTGCGGGTGACCTTTCCTTATATATTGCTTATCTCGCTGTCGTCGCTGGTAGGCGCCATCCTCAATACCTGGAACCGCTTTACCGTGCCGGCCTTCACGCCGACCTTGCTCAACGTGGCAATGATCGTCTTCGCCGTGCTGCTCACACCGTATTTCAATCCGCCCATCATGGCTTTGGCCTGGGGCGTTCTGGCGGGTGGCCTGGCGCAACTGCTCTACCAGCTACCGGCGCTCAGGAAAATCGGCATGCTGGTGCTGCCGCGGCTGAACCTGCGAGATGCCGGCGTGTGGCGGGTTCTCAAACAGATGCTCCCGGCCATTCTGGGTGTATCGGTCAGTCAGATATCTTTGATCATCAACACCATTTTCGCCTCGTTCCTGGTAGCGGGCTCGGTCTCCTGGATGTACTACGCCGACCGCCTCATGGAGCTGCCGTCCGGTGTGCTGGGCGTGGCGCTGGGCACCATCCTGCTGCCGACCCTTGCCAAGACCTATGCCAACAAGGACCGTGAAGAGTATTCGCGCATTCTCGACTGGGGCCTGCGCCTGTGCTTTCTGCTGGTGCTGCCGTGTACCCTGGGGCTGGCGATCCTGGCCGAGCCGCTGACCGTGGCCTTGTTCCAATACGGCAAGTTCAGTGCGACGGATGCAGCCATGACCCAGCAGGCATTGATCGCCTATTCCGTAGGCTTGTTGGCGATCATCATGGTCAAGGTACTGGCGCCGGGCTTCTATGCGCAGCAGAATATCCGCACGCCTGTGAAGATCGCCGTCTTCACCCTGGTCTGCACGCAGCTGTTCAACCTCGTGCTCATCGGCCCCTTGGCCCATGCGGGCCTGGCCTTGGCCATCAGCCTTGGCGCCTGCCTCAATGCCGGTCTGCTGTTCTGGAAGCTGCGCGCCCAGCAACTGTTTCAACCGCAACCGGGTTGGGGCCTGTTTCTGCTCAAGCTGGTATTGGCGGTAAGCCTGATGTCCGGCGTCTTGCTGGTCGGCATGCATTTCCTGCCGGCCTGGGTGCAGGGCAACATGCTCGAAAGGCTGGTACGGCTCATGGCGCTGATCATGGCGGGCGTCGTCACCTATTTTGGTTGCCTGTACCTGTGCGGTTTCCGGCCTCGGCAGTTCGCTCGCAAAGCCTTGCACTGAGGCTGCGGGCGCGTCAGGCGTCGGTTTTTCGCAATCCACGCCGCCCTTGGGCGCTGCTGCCTGTCACCGGCGCCCGGGTGTGGTTATAATCGGCCACTTTATGAGCAAGAAGCGCGTTATGCAGCTGGTTCGAGGTCTTCACAACCTGCGCCCCGAGCACTGGGGGTGTGTCGCCACCATTGGCAACTTCGACGGGGTTCACCGTGGCCACCAGGCAATCCTGGCGCGCCTGCGCGAGCGAGGCCAGGCCCTGGGCCTGCCGACATGCGTGGTGATCTTCGAACCGCAACCGCGCGAGTACTTCGCGCCCGATAGCGCGCCGGCCCGCCTGGCCCGCCTGCGCGACAAAATCGAATTGTTGGCAGGTGAAGGCATCGACCGCGTGTTGTGCCTGGCCTTCAACCAGCGCCTGGGTGAACTCGATGCCGATGAATTCGTCAAAACCATTCTGGTCGATGGCCTGGGCGTGCAGCACCTGGAAGTGGGTGACGACTTCCGCTTTGGTTGCGACCGCAAAGGCGATTTCGCCTTTCTGGTGAAGGCAGGCGCGCAATACGGCTTCACCGTAGAAGCCGCCAACACCGTGATCCAGGACGGCCTGCGGGTCAGCAGCACCGAGGTGCGCAGGGCGCTGGCCGAGGGCAACTTCGAGCTGGCCGAGCACCTGCTGGGCCGCCCGTACAGCATCACTGGCCGCGTGCTGCATGGCCAGAAGCTGGCTCGCCAGCTCGGCACACCCACTGCCAACATCCAGCTCAAGCGCCGTCGCGTGCCGCTGGCCGGTGTCTACCTGGCCAGTATCGAGATCGACGGCAACGCCTGGGCCGGTGTAGGCAACATTGGCGTGCGTCCTACCGTTGCCGGTGACGGGCGCCCGCACCTGGAAATCCATCTTCTGGACTATGCCGGTGACCTTTATGGGCGCCGTCTGACGGTGGTGTTCCACCACAAGCTGCGTGAAGAGCAGCGATTCGCCTCCCTGGAGGCGCTTAAGTCGGCGATCGATGCGGATATCGCCGCCGCACGTGCACATTGGCACGCTCAACCGCTAACCAAGAGCCTGAAATGACCGACTACAAAGCCACGCTAAACCTTCCGGACTCCGCCTTCCCCATGAAGGCCGGCCTGCCCCAGCGCGAACCGCAGATCCTGCAGCGCTGGGACAGCATTGGCCTGTACCGGAAGCTGCGCGAGATTGGCAAGGACCGTCCCAAGTTCGTCCTGCACGACGGTCCGCCCTATGCCAACGGCAAGATCCACATCGGTCATGCGCTGAACAAGATCCTCAAGGACATGATCGTCCGTTCCAAGACTCTGGCCGGCTTCGATGCGCCGTACGTGCCGGGTTGGGATTGTCACGGGCTGCCGATCGAGCACAAGGTCGAGGTTACCCACGGCAAGCACCTGACCGCCGACCGCACTCGCGAGCTGTGCCGCGAGTACGCTGCCGAGCAGATCGAAGGGCAGAAGACCGAGTTCATCCGCCTGGGTGTGCTGGGCGACTGGGACAACCCTTACAAGACCATGAACTTCACCAACGAGGCGGGTGAAATTCGCGCCCTGGCCGAGATGGTCAAGCAAGGCTACGTGTTCAAGGGTCTCAAGCCCGTGAACTGGTGCTTCGATTGCGGCTCGGCACTGGCCGAAGCGGAAGTCGAATACGCCGACAAGAAGTCGCAGACCATCGACGTGGCGTTTCCCATCGCCGATGACGCCAAGCTGGCCGCAGCCTTCGGCCTGCCGGCACTGGCCAAGCCTGCCGCCATCGTGATCTGGACCACCACCCCGTGGACCATTCCTGCCAACCAGGCACTGAACGTTCATCCGCAATTCCAGTACGCCCTGGTCGACATCGGCGAACGCCTGCTGGTGTTGGCAGAAGAGTTGGTGGAGTCGTGCCTCAAGCGCTACGAACTGGAAGGCTCGGTGATCGCCACCGCCCCAGGCTCGGCCCTCGAGCTGATCAATTTCCGTCATCCGTTCTACGATCGCCTGTCGCCGGTCTACCTGGCCGAGTACGTCGAGCTGGGTGCCGGTACCGGCGTGGTGCACTCTTCTCCCGCCTATGGCGAAGACGACTTCGTGACCTGCAAGCGCTACGGCATGGTCAACGATGACATCCTCACGCCGGTGCAGAGCAACGGCGTGTACGTCGAATCGCTGCCGTTCTTCGGCGGGCAGTTCATCTGGAAGGCCAACCCGGCCATTGTCGAGAAGCTGGGCGAAGTCGGCGCGCTGATGCACACCGAAACCATCAACCACAGCTACATGCACTGCTGGCGTCACAAGTCGCCGCTGATCTACCGTGCCACCGCACAGTGGTTCGTGGGCATGGACAAGCAGCCACGTGATGGCGAGCCGCTGCGCGAGCGTGCCCTGAAGGCCATCGAGGACACCAAGTTCGTCCCGGCCTGGGGCCAGGCGCGCCTGCATTCGATGATCGCCAACCGTCCTGACTGGTGCATCTCGCGCCAGCGCAACTGGGGTGTGCCTATCCCGTTCTTCCTGCACAAGCAGACCGGTGAACTGCACCCGCGCACCGTCGAGCTGATGGAAGAGGTTGCCAAACGCGTCGAACAACAGGGCATCGAGGCGTGGTTCAAGCTGGACGCCGCCGAGCTGCTGGGCGCCGAGGACGAGCAGTACGACAAGATCGCCGACACCCTGGACGTGTGGTTCGACTCTGGCACCACTCATTGGCACGTGCTGCGGGGCTCCCACGACATCGGCCATGCCACAGGCCCGCGTGCCGACCTCTACCTGGAAGGCTCGGACCAGCACCGCGGCTGGTTCCACTCGTCGCTGCTGACCGGCTGCGCCATCGACGGCCACGCGCCGTATCGCGAGCTGCTGACCCACGGCTTCACCGTGGACGAAAACGGCCGCAAGATGTCCAAGTCGCTGGGCAACACCATCGAGCCCGAGAAGGTCAACAACACCCTGGGTGCCGATATCCTGCGCCTGTGGGTGGCTGCCACCGACTATTCCGGCGAGATGGCGGTTTCCGAGCAGATCCTGCAGCGCAGCGCCGATGCCTATCGCCGTATCCGCAACACCGCACGCTTCCTGCTCTCCAACCTGACCGGCTTCGATCCTGCCCGCGACCTGCTCGCGCCGCAGGACATGCTGGCCCTGGACCGCTGGGCGGTGGACCGCACCCTGCTGCTGCAACGCGAGCTGGAAGAGCACTACGGCGAATACCGCTTCTGGAACGTCTATTCCAAGGTGCACAACTTCTGTGTGCAGGAGCTGGGCGGTTTCTACCTCGACATCATCAAGGACCGCCAGTACACCACCGGCGCCAACAGCGTCGCCCGACGCTCCTGCCAGACCGCGCTGTATCACATCAGCGAATCGCTGGTGCGCTGGATCGCGCCGATCCTGGCCTTTACTGCCGACGAAATCTGGCAGTACCTGCCGGGCGAGCGTAACGAGTCGGTCATGCTCAACGGCTGGTACCAGGGCCTGAGCGAGCTGCCCGAAGGCACCGAGCTCGACCGTGCCTACTGGGATCGCGTCATGGCAGTGAAGGCATCGGTCAACAAGGAGCTGGAAAACCAGCGTACCGCCAAGGTCATCGGCGGCAACCTGCAGGCCGAAGTCACCTTGTACGCTGACGAAGGTTTGAGCGCCGACCTGGGCAAGCTGGGCGACGAGCTGCGCTTCGTGCTGATCACCTCGGCCGCCAGCGTAGTGCCGTTCGCACAGGCCCCAGCCGAAGCCGTGGCAACGGAAGTGGAAGGCCTCAAGCTGAAGGTGGTGAAGTCGGGCTACACCAAGTGCGGCCGGTGCTGGCACTTCCGGGCAGACGTCGGCAGCCATCCGGACCATCCGGAGATCTGCGGCCGCTGCGTTGAGAACCTGACCGGCTCCGGTGAGGTGCGCCACTATGCCTAACCCTGCAGCGGGGCGCTTCGGGCGCCTTGCATGGCTGTGGCTGAGCTTGCTGGTCCTGGTCGTCGACCAGGCCACCAAGCTGTATTTCAACAATGCCTTGACCATGTACCAGCAAATCGTCGTCATTCCTGACTACTTCAGCTGGACCCTGGCCTACAACACCGGCGCTGCGTTCAGTTTCCTGGCTGATGGCGCCGGCTGGCAGCGCTGGCTGTTCGCCCTGATCGCCGTGGTGGTCAGCGCGGTGCTGGTGGTGTGGCTCAAGCGCCTCGGCCGCCACGAAACCTGGCTGGCCATCGCGCTGGCGCTGGTGCTGGGCGGGGCCATTGGCAACCTGTACGACCGCATCGTATTGGGCCATGTGGTCGATTTCATCCTGGTGCATTGGCAGAACCGCCATTACTTCCCGGCCTTCAACGTGGCCGACAGTGCGATCACCGTCGGCGCGATCATGCTGGCGCTGGATATGTTCAAGAGCAAGAAATCCGAGGAGCCGGTCCATGACTGACATTCGTATCGGCCAGAACACCGAAGTCACCCTGCATTTCGCCCTGCACCTGGAAAACGGTGATACGGTCGACAGTACCTTCGATAAGGCGCCTGCCACCTTCAAGGTAGGCGACGGCAACTTGCTGCCAGGCTTCGAGGCCGCACTGTTCGGTTTCAAGGCGGGCGACAAACGCACCGTGGCGGTAGCACCGGAGAATGCCTTCGGCCAACCCAACCCTCAGAATGTGCAAGTCATGCCAAGGTCCCAGTTCGAAGGCATGGAGCTGTCCGATGGCCTGCTGATCATCTTCAAGGACGCTGCCAACGCCGAGCTGCCGGGTGTGGTGAAAGCCTTCGACGACAGCCAGGTGACCATCGACTTCAATCACCCATTGGCCGGCAAGACCCTTACCTTCGAGGTGGAGATCCTCGAGGTGAAGGCCCTGTAAGCCTGGAGCCGAGCATGCAAATCAAACTCGCCAACCCGCGCGGCTTCTGTGCGGGGGTCGACCGGGCGATCGAAATCGTCAATCGCGCGCTGGAAGTGTTCGGCCCGCCCATCTATGTGCGTCACGAAGTGGTGCACAACAAGTTCGTCGTCGAGGACCTGCGCAGCCGCGGGGCTATTTTCGTCGAAGAGCTGGACCAGGTGCCGGACGACGTCATCGTCATCTTCAGCGCCCATGGCGTTTCCCAGGCCGTGCGTCAGGAAGCCGGTGGACGCGGCCTGAAGGTATTCGATGCCACCTGCCCACTGGTCACCAAAGTGCACATCGAGGTGGCCAAGTACAGCCGCGACGGCCGCGAATGCATCCTGATTGGCCATGCCGGGCATCCGGAAGTCGAGGGCACCATGGGCCAGTACGACGCCAGCAATGGCGGGGCCATCTACCTGGTGGAAGACGAAAACGACGTGGCCAACCTGCACGTCAAGGACCCTGACCACTTGGCGTTCGTGACCCAGACGACCCTGTCGATGGACGACACCAGTCGCGTGATCGACGCGCTGCGTGCGCGCTTTCCCAATATCGGCGGGCCGCGCAAGGACGATATCTGCTACGCAACGCAAAACCGCCAGGATGCCGTGAAGCAACTGGCGGACGAGTGCGATGTGGTTTTGGTGGTCGGCAGCCCCAACAGCTCCAACTCCAACCGCCTGCGTGAGCTGGCCGAGCGCATGGGTACACCGGCCCATCTGATCGACGGTGCGCAGGACCTGCAGCAGGCCTGGTTCGACCAGGTGGGTCGCATCGGGATTACCGCAGGCGCATCCGCGCCGGAGGTGCTGGTGCGCGGCGTGATCGATCAGCTCAAGGCCTGGGGCGCCACTGGCGCCGAAGAGCTGGATGGACGTGAAGAGAACGTTACCTTTTCGATGCCTAAAGAGCTGCGCGTGCGCTCGTTGATCTGATCGTCTGCGGGGCCTGCGCGCTTTATCCACAAGCGCTCAGGCCCCTGAACACCTTGGGTTGTCTCGCGTTTCATTCAATACCCTGACCCTGCCACTGGATGCTAGCACCACTTGATGCTGGCTGACACCGGCAGACCGCTCGCACACCTCGAAAGTGGCACCCAGCCAATTGCCGGCGGGGTTGATCGGCATGCCCATGGCCGTGAAGGTCACCGCCCCACTCAGGTTAGCGGTGATCCGCAGTGGCCGGCGCAGGCGGTGTTCACGTAGCAACCGCGAATCCTGCACCAACGTCACGCGCCATCCATTGCCCCACGCATCGTCCAGCGCCTGTACCCGTACGGCTTCACCCAGCAGCATGGCATGCCCGCGTGCGCTACGAAGCGTGTGCGCCAAATCCCTTGTGGCCGCCGTGCGATGTAGGTCATCGCTAAGCTTTATGTAGGCTGGCGCGCCAAGCTGTGTCAGGACAGCGAGCACTGCCAGCGCCGACACTGTTTGTATCAGTGTTACCCCCTGTTGCTTCACCGTGCATTCCTCCTTGAACGTGCTTGGCTTAAGCATCACGTACGCCGAGTCACCCTTCCAGTGGCAGGCGGTTATCGACCATGCACGAAAAGTCGCAGGAGCTGCAGGGATGCAGGCAGAGCAACGGGGCATGACGCTCCTGGAAACGCTATTGGCCCTGGCGGTGATCGCCGTGGGCATGTTCGCCGCAGCGGCGTTGCAAGTGCAGGCCCTGCAGGCCACGCACAGCGCTCGGCAGGGCGTACAGGCGGTATTGGCCGCGGCCAGCGAACATGAACAGGCATTGCCATGAAGCCTCGGCAGGGCGGGTTCGGTTTGCTCGAGCTGATGGTGGCACTGGCGCTCGGGTTGATGCTGCTGGCGGCTGCCAGTCAGGTGTTCGCGTCCGCCCACCGCGCCTGGCAACTGCAAGGGGCGGCGCTGCGCATGCAGGAAGACGCTCGGCTGGTCTTGTTGCGCATGGCCCAAGACATTCGCATGGCCGGCATGTTCGGCTGTTTGCGACTGGAACCCGGTGACTTTCCGGACAGCGCTACGCAGGCTGCTTTCATCCGGCCAGTGGAAATTGAGGGCGACAGCCTTACGGTGGTGGTGGCCGAGCTTGCAGGCCATCCATTGAAGCCCCAATGGACCTTGCTCACCGATTGCGTAGGCTACGCCAAGGTGCACAGGGGGCACGTGCAGGCGACCGAGCCGCTGATGGCCATTCCCATCACGCGGCATCGCTATGCCGTCAGGGACAATACCCTGTATTTCACCCGTGGCAGCAGCACGCAGCCTCTGCTCGAACACGTACGCCGCTTGCACGTGGTGGCAGCGGGCGATGGCCAGCGCATCGATCTGCACGTGAGCTTGTTCGAACCTCAGTTGGCGCTGGAGCAGCAGTACGTGGTCAGCGTGGCTCGCCGTAACGGGGGTGAGCCTTGAACCGCCAGGGCGGGGTTGTACTGCTGTTGGCCTTGGTGCTGAGCCTGTTGCTGGGCGTGCTGAGCACCTCGGCCCTGCGTGCGGCCGCTGTTGAAACGCAAATGGTGGGCCTGTTCCGTGAAGGGCAACTGGCCTTTATGCAGGCCGAAGCCACGCTGCATGCTGGCAAGCAGTCGATCATGCAGTCACCACCTTTGCCATGTGAGGTCTGTCAGCCACCGGCGCAACCTCATGAATTGGCCGGAGGCTGGCACACAGGGCCAGAAGGCTTCTTCCAAGTGCAGAACCTGGGTATCACCCAGCGCGCTGTGGGCGTGCCGGCGGGACGGGCAGTGACGGTGTACCGGGTCACTGCGGTCAGCCAACTGGCCCGTGCGCGCCAGGTGGTGGAAGCGGTCTATGCCTGCGATGGCAGTGAGCTTGTGCGGATTGCGTGGCGACAAAGATTGAAGGGAGACTGACATGCAGCAAGGCTTGAGCTTGATCGAATTGTTGATTGTGCTGGCCGTCACCGGCATTCTGGCAGCCATTGCCTACCCCCGTTACAACGACCATCTGCGACAGGCGGCGCGCCACGAAGTGGTAGCTCTGTTGCAGGATGCTGCACTACGCCTGGAACGCCATCGCCTGCTCACTGGCCGGTACGCCGAAGGTGACCCGAGTCTGCCGACAGGTAACCGCTACTACAGCCTGCAAGCGCTGCGCGACGACGAGACCTTCACCCTGCGCGCCCGACGCTTGCCCAATGGGCTCATGGCCGAGGATCGCTGTGGCGATTTCGAACTCGATCAAACCGGGGTAGGGCGCAACCATGGCCCCGACGACAGTGCGCGCTGCTGGGGAGGCTGAACGGTCACCGGTGCCCAGTGCATCGCGGTTTTTTACTTAGGTGTTGAATCGACAGATGAGCAAGCAAGTAGTGGTGGTCGGCGGTGGGGTCATAGGCCTGCTGACGGCATTCAACCTGGCATCGAGCGTCGAGCAGGTGGTGATATGCGACCAAGGCGAGCTGGGTCGCGAGTCTTCCTGGGCAGGTGGCGGTATCGTCTCGCCCCTGTATCCGTGGCGCTATAGCCCGGCAGTGACCGCCCTGGCGCACTGGTCTCAGGATTTTTATCCACAACTGGGCGAGCGCTTGTTCTCCACCACGGGCCTGGACCCTGAGGTGCATACCACCGGGTTGTACTGGCTCGACCTGGACGATGAAGCCCATGCCTTGGCATGGGCGGGCCGTCAGCAGCGGCCGTTGCGCGCCGTGGACATCTCGGCGGTGTATGACGCAGTGCCGGTGCTAGGGAAAGGCTTCGAGCGGGCCATCCATATGGAAGGCGTTGCCAATGTACGCAACCCACGCTTGGTCAAGTCGCTCAAGGCGGCGCTGTTGGCACTGCCCAACGTCAGTGTGCGCGAGCACTGCCAGATGACGGGCTTCATGCAGCAGGGCGGGCGTATTGTGGGCGTGAAGACGGTGCACGGCGAACTGGCCGCTGATGACGTTGTGCTCAGCGCTGGCGCCTGGAGCGGCGAGCTGCTGCGCCACCTGGGCCTTGAGCTACCGGTCGAACCGGTGAAAGGCCAGATGATCCTGTTCAAATGTGCAGAAGATTTTCTGCCAAGCATGGTGCTCGCCAAAGGGCGTTATGCCATTCCGCGAAGAGACGGGCATATTCTGGTCGGCAGCACGCTGGAGCATGTCGGCTACGACAAGACGCCCACCGACCAAGCGCTGGCAAGCCTAAAGGCATCGGCCGTGGATTTGCTGCCTGGCCTGGAAGGTGCGCCCGTGATTGCCCATTGGGCCGGACTGCGACCAGGCTCGCCCGAAGGCATCCCGTTTATCGGCCAGGTGCCCGGTTTCGATGGGCTATGGCTGAACTGCGGCCATTATCGCAACGGCCTGGTCCTGGCGCCTGCTTCATGCCAACTGCTGGCCGATATGCTGACGGGTACAGAGCCCATCATTGACCCGGCACCTTACGCCCCGCAAGGGCGCATGGGCTAACGTGCTGCTCAACCCTGCCGGCCGGGCCCCTGCTGCAAGTGTGCCTGGCTGCAATACCACGCGTTACCCTGCGCCAATGCCTGCTCGGTGGGCAAGTGCACACCGCAATGGGCGCAACGAACCATTTTCAAGGGCGCGTCGAGTTTCGCCTCCTGGCGTGGTTGCTGGCTGATTTTGAATTTGCGCCACAGCCAGAACGCGGCGGCGATCAGGATGATCCAGAAAAGTAGGCGAACCATGGTGTTCAGCTTGTCGAATGAAGAAGACGACAGTCTAGGGCGCAGCCAATAAAAAAGGGAGGCCTGAGGCCTCCCTTTCATGTAACACCTGAATCAGTCGAACAGACCGAAGGTCATGTAGCTGAACCAGGAGCGGTTGCTGTCGGCTTCCTTCGGCCCTGGTGGCTCGATCGGGTCACCGTTTTCATCCTTGGGCAGCAGCTCCTTGGGCATTTCGTCGCGCGCGTCCTGGAACTGCTTGATCACATCCTGGTTGGCGCGGGTCTGGCCTGGTGGCAGCGGGGTATCGGTTTCGATCAGGCCCAGGGTAGCCTTGGACAGCCAGCCGCGACCGTCAGACTCGGTCTGCTTGGGCTGGAACTCGCCATCGGCCAGGCTCGGGTGGTCGGGGTAGTTGAGCTTCAGGGTTTCCAGGCTGGTGGCAGCCAGATCGTCCAGGTGCATTTTCTGGTAGGCCTCGACCATCACCGCCAGGCCGTCACCGACCGATGGCGTCTCCTGGAAGTTCTCGACCACGTAGCGGCCACGGTTGGCAGCCGCCACATACGCCTGGCGGCTGAGGTAGTAGTCGGCCACGTGGATTTCATAGGAGGCCAGCAAGTTGCGCAGGTAGATCATGCGCTGCTTGGCGTCCGGGGCATAGCGGCTGTTGGGGAAGCGGCTGGTGAGCTGCGCGAATTCGTTGTACGAGTCGCGGGCCGCGCCCGGGTCACGCTTGGTCATGTCCAGAGGCAGGAAGCGCGCCAGCAGGCCACGGTCCTGGTCGAAGGAGGTCAGGCCCTTGAGGTAATAGGCGTAGTCGACGTTCGGGTGCTGCGGGTGCAGGCGAATGAAACGCTCGGCCGCCGACTTGGCCGCCTCAGGCTCCGAGTTCTTGTAGTTGGCGTAGATCAGTTCCAGCTGCGCCTGGTCGGCATAGCGGCCGAACGGGTAACGCGACTCCAGGGCCTTGAGCTTGTTCACGGCGCTGGTGTAGCTGGAATTGTCCAGGTCAGACTGGGCCTGCTGATACAGCTCGGCCTCGCTGAGGTTCTCGTCGATGACTTCCTTATTAGAGGAACAGGCCGCGGTGAGCCCGAGGATGGCGATCAGCAGCAGGTGTTTCACTTGCATGGCGGCTTGCGTCCCTTTGACGGCCGCTGTCTTGGGCGGGGCCGTCCTGTTATGATGAGCGCCCCGGCCAACCCCGGGACAAAAGAAGCCGTATTTAACCACAAGCTCGCAGCTGAAACCAAAAGCTGTGCGCCCACTGAATCGAGCATGTCCGAGATCATTCAACTTAGCGCAGAGGTACCGTCCGAACTGGGCGGTCAACGCCTCGACCAGGTCGCCGCCCAATTGTTCGACGAGTATTCGCGCTCGCGGCTGACGGCATGGATCAAAGATGGCCGTTTGACGGTCGACGGTGCTGTCCTGCGCCCGCGAGACACCGTGCATGGCGGTGCCGTGCTGGCCCTGGAAGCCGAGCAGGAGGCCCAGGGCGAGTGGGAGGCCGAAGACATCGCCCTGGACATCGTCTACGAAGACGACCAGATCCTGGTCATCAACAAGCCTGCGGGCCTGGTGGTGCACCCTGCTGCCGGTCATGCCAGCGGTACTCTGCTCAATGCGTTGCTGCACCACGTGCCCGATATCATCAACGTGCCACGTGCCGGCATCGTCCACCGCCTGGACAAGGACACCACCGGTCTGATGGTCGTGGCCAAGACCCTGCAGGCGCAGACTCACCTGGTCGACCAGTTGCAGAAACGGTCGGTCAGTCGGATCTACGAATGTATCGTGGTCGGCGTGGTCACGGCCGGTGGCAAGATCGATGCGCCCATCGGCCGGCACGGCGGAATGCGCCAGCGCATGGCAGTCACCGACGGTGGCAAGCCTGCGGTCAGCCACTACCGCGTGCTCAAGCGCTTCCGTTCGCACACCCACGTGCGGGTCAAGCTCGAAACCGGGCGTACCCACCAGATTCGCGTGCACATGGCCCACGTCGGCTTCCCGCTCGTCGGTGACCAGACGTACGGCGGGCGCTTTCGCATCCCGCCAGCAGCGAGCCCGACCATGGTCGAGGCGGTCAAGACATTCCCACGCCAAGCCTTGCACGCACGCTTCCTGGCGCTGGTGCACCCGGCGACGGGCGAGCGCATGGAGTGGGAATCGCCGTTGCCCGATGATTTTGTCTGGCTGCTGTCGCTGCTCAACCAGGATCGCGAGAGCTTCATCGGGTGAGCGGCCTGACGCAGTCGCTGCTGATACCGGACTGGCCTGCGCCAGCTTCGGTTCGCGCCTGCGTCACCACCCGTCAGGGCGGCGTTAGCCTGCCACCCTTCGACACGTTCAACCTGGGTGACCACGTGGGGGACGACCCTGCGGCCGTTGCCCAGAACCGCCTGCGCCTGAGCAACGAATACGGCGTCCAGCCAGCCTGGCTCAAGCAGGTACACGGCCTGGCGGTTGCCGATGCCGACCCCTCCCGTGTGATCGAAGCCGATGCCAGTTGGACCGACCGGTCAGGCATCGCCTGCACGGTGATGACCGCGGACTGCTTGCCGGTGCTGTTCTGTGACCAGGCGGGCACGCAGGTGGCGGCAGCGCATGCAGGCTGGCGCGGGCTTGCCGGCGGTGTGCTGGAGGCCACCCTGGATCGCCTGAACGTTTCACCGGCAGACGTGCTGGTATGGCTGGGCCCGGCCATTGGGCCACAGGCATTCGAAGTGGGCTTGGAAGTGCGCGATGCGTTTACCGCCGTGCATCCTGAAGCGGCACACGCGTTCGTCGACGGTGAGCGACCGGGCAAGTTGATGGCCGATATCTACGCGCTGGCGCGTATCCGGCTGGCAGCCCGTGGCGTCACGGCTGTTTATGGCGGGGGCTTTTGCACCGTCAGCGACGAACGGTTCTTCTCCTATCGCCGTACCCCGCACGGTGGGCGATTCGCCTCTCTTGTGTGGCTGGCGCCGCACTAGCGTACCTTGCCGCAACCCTCCCGCCCCCCTGGAAAGCGCTGCAGCCCAGTACAGGCAGGTTCGGCTTGCATTGCTCCGGTGCAAATCCCTCAGGTTGATCCTGGTCAACCCCGCTACGCTTGAATCTTCCAGAATCAGCCTTATCTATAAGGACATCTCAGGCAGGTTTCTTCATAAACAGGCGCTGTCCATCGCTCCGACCTGCCCTTTACAGGAAGGTACATCATGCGAATAGACCGTTTGACCAGCAAGCTTCAGCTTGCAATATCCGATGCACAATCTCTGGCCGTTGGCATGGATCACCCCGCCATCGAGCCTGTCCACTTGTTGCAGGCATTGCTCGAACAGCAGGGCGGCTCCATCAAGCCGCTGTTGATGCAGGTCGGCTTCGACATCAATAGCCTGCGTCAGGCGATGGTGAAGGAACTCGACCAGCTACCCAAAATCCAGAACCCCACTGGCGACGTGAACATGTCCCAGGATCTGGCGCGCCTACTCAATCAGGCCGACCGCCTGGCCCAGCAGAAAGGTGACCAGTTCATTTCCAGCGAACTGGTGCTGTTGGCGGCGATGGATGAGAACAGCAAGTTGGGCAAATTGCTGCTCAGCCAGGGCGTCAGCAAAAAAGCCCTGGAAAATGCCATCAACAACCTGCGTGGCGGCGCAGCCGTGAACGATGCCAACGCCGAGGAATCACGTCAGGCCCTGGACAAATACACCGTCGACCTGACCAAGCGCGCCGAAGAGGGCAAGCTCGACCCGGTGATCGGCCGTGACGACGAAATCCGCCGCACCGTGCAGGTGCTGCAACGTCGCACCAAGAACAACCCCGTGCTGATCGGTGAACCCGGCGTGGGCAAGACCGCCATTGCCGAAGGCCTGGCCCAGCGCATCATCAATGGTGAGGTGCCGGACGGCCTGAAAGGCAAACGCCTGCTTGCCCTGGACATGGGTGCCCTGATTGCCGGCGCCAAGTACCGAGGCGAGTTCGAAGAGCGCCTCAAAGGCCTGCTCAACGAACTGTCGAAGCAGGAAGGGCAGGTGATCCTGTTCATCGACGAATTGCACACCATGGTCGGCGCCGGTAAAGGTGAAGGCGCCATGGACGCAGGTAATATGCTCAAGCCTGCTCTGGCCCGTGGTGAACTGCACTGCGTGGGTGCTACGACCTTGAACGAGTATCGCCAGTTCATCGAGAAGGACGCCGCCTTGGAGCGCCGCTTCCAGAAAGTACTGGTTGAAGAGCCCAGCGAAGAAGACACCATTGCCATTTTGCGTGGGTTGAAAGAGCGCTATGAGGTTCACCACAAGGTTGCCATCACTGATGGCGCCATCATCGCTGCGGCCAAGCTCAGCCATCGCTACATCACCGATCGCCAGCTGCCCGACAAGGCCATCGACCTGATCGACGAGGCCGCCAGCCGCATCCGCATGGAAATTGACTCCAAGCCTGAGGTGCTCGACCGCCTCGACCGTCGTCTGATCCAGTTGAAGGTCGAGTCCCAGGCCCTCAAGAAAGAAGAGGATGAGGCTGCCAAGAAGCGCCTGGAGAAACTGACCGAGGAAATCGAGCGCCTGGAGCGTGAGTACTCCGATCTGGAAGAAATCTGGGCGTCGGAAAAAGCTGAGGTGCAAGGTTCGGCCCAGATTCAGCAGAAGATCGAGCAGGCTCGCCAGGAGCTCGAAGCCGCCCGCCGTAAAGGTGACCTGAGCCGCATGGCGGAGCTGCAGTACGGGGTGATCCCTGACTTGGAGCGCAGCCTGCAGATGGTCGACCAGCACGGCAAGACCGATAACCAGTTGCTGCGCAACAAGGTCACCGAGGAAGAAATCGCCGAGGTGGTTTCCAAGTGGACGGGCATTCCCGTGTCCAAGATGCTGGAAGGCGAGCGCGAGAAGCTGCTGAAAATGGAGGCTTTGCTGCATCAGCGCGTGATTGGCCAGAGCGAAGCCGTCACCGCAGTGGCCAACGCGGTACGCCGGTCCCGAGCAGGGCTGTCCGACCCCAACCGGCCAAGCGGCTCGTTCATGTTCCTTGGCCCGACCGGCGTGGGCAAGACCGAGCTGTGCAAGGCCTTGGCCGAGTTCCTGTTCGATACCGAAGAAGCCATGGTACGCATCGACATGTCCGAGTTCATGGAGAAACACTCCGTGGCGCGGCTGATCGGTGCACCGCCAGGCTATGTCGGGTACGAGGAGGGCGGTTACCTGACCGAGGCCGTACGCCGCAAGCCTTACTCGGTGGTACTGCTCGATGAGGTGGAAAAGGCTCATCCCGACGTGTTCAACGTGCTGTTGCAGGTGCTGGAAGATGGGCGCCTGACTGACAGCCACGGCCGCACCGTGGACTTCCGCAATACGGTCATCGTGATGACGTCCAACCTGGGCTCCGCGCAGATCCAGGAGTTGGTCGGCGACCGCGAGGCGCAGCGTGCCGCCGTGATGGATGCGGTGGGTGCGCACTTCCGCCCCGAGTTCATCAACCGGATCGACGAAGTGGTGGTGTTCGAACCGCTGGGCCGTGAGCAGATCGCCGGCATTACCGAGATCCAGCTGGGCCGGTTGCGCAGCCGTCTGATGGAGCGCGAACTTTCACTGAGTTTGAGCCCGGAGGCTTTGGACAAGCTGATCGCTGTCGGTTACGACCCGGTGTATGGCGCGCGCCCGCTCAAGCGTGCCATCCAGCGCTGGATCGAAAACCCTCTGGCGCAGTTGATCCTGTCCGGCAAGTTCGTGCCGGGTACGGCGATCACCGCCACGGTGGACGGCGACGAAATCGTCTTTGCGTGATGTGCTGCACAAAAAGCCCCGCATTAGCGGGGCTTTTTGTGCTCTCATCAACGATCACTCAGCCAGGATCGAGCCGGTCTGGCCGACCTGCGCCGCCGTTTTGCGGCAGTTGGAAGGCGTGACCTCAGCAGGATTACCGGAAGGCGGGCCAGTCAAACCCCGTAAATCCGGGCCTTTATCCGGGTTTTGGTTAACTCGCTGAAATTTTTGAAATTTCTTCTTGCATGATCAATCGAGTGGCCCTAATATACGCCGCGTTGTCAGGCACTAAGCGAATCACCAGCAACACCGGTGACCGCAAAACAACTTAGAAATCAGTAAGTTGAATGAAAAAAAGTGGTTGACAAGCAAAACGAAGAATGTAGAATAGCCGGCCTCAGCAGCGATAACGCGAAAGCGGATAGCCAAAGAGACCGAAGCTAACACAAGCTTCGAAGATGTAAGGTTGTACCGAAGTTCAGTTCCGCGATAGCTCAGTCGGTAGAGCAAATGACTGTTAATCATTGGGTCCCT
>CAURYQ010000074.1:0-21628 GCA_963529135.1 uncultured Pseudomonas sp.
GGGCGCAGCTATGGCAACACGGTCCGCAGTGCCATGAACATGCTCGATGAGGCCACGCGCAGGCTGCGCCATGCGCCGTCCCATATCACCGTGAGCGTGACGCCGACCTTCGCCTCCAAATGGCTGATACCCAGGCTCGGTGAGCTGGCTGTGCGCTACCCGACACTGGACTTGCGCGTGTTGGCCACCGACCGCCAATCGCATTTTCATACCGATGGGGTCGACCTTGCCGTGCGCTTCGGGCGGCCGCCGTTCGGGCCGGGGCTCGAACATGCCTTGTTGATGGCGCCTGAGATCATCGCGGTGGCAAGCCCCAGCTTGGTGGCAGAGGTGGGTCCCCTTGACGACTTCGCGACCCTTGAAGGCTGTGTCGCCTTGTGCGATGCCCATGATTTCTGGCCCTCTTTCCGGGCTCTGGCGTATCCCGGTCACCCGGTCGCGTGCGCCAGAACGGTCCAGTTCAACCAGACCTCGCTGGCCATCGACGCAGCCATTGGCGGGCAGGGCATTGCCTTGGCCGACCGCGCCTTCGTGCACCAGGACATCGACGCCGGGCGCCTGGTGCAGGTCGCTCAACAGCATCTGGTGCTCGATAAAGCGTTCTACCTGGTTTGGCCGCGCAATGGGCGGTCGGCTGAGCGCCTTCAGTGGGTCATCGATTGGCTCAAATCTCATGCAGCCAATAGAAAAACTACTGGCTGAAGCGCCTGCTGCTGTCTCCCTCGGGCGTGCGTCCGCTGATAACGTTCTTCCTGTATCGACACCACGAGCAATGACGACAGGAGGCAGCATGACAACTGAAAAAGTGGCAATCATCACGGCAGGCGGCAGCGGTATGGGCGCGGCCGCGGCCAAGCGCCTGGCCGCCGAGGGCTACAAGGTCGCGATCCTGTCTTCTTCAGGCAAGGGTGAAGCCCTGGGGAAGGAGCTGGGTGGGATAGGCGTAACGGGCAGCAACCAGTGCGCTCAAGACCTCACGCGGTTGATCGATGAGGTCATGCAGCGGTGGGGCCGCATCGACGTCCTGGTCAACAGCGCGGGGCATGGTCCCCGTGGGCCGATCCTGGAATTGAGCGACGATGACTGGCATGCCGGCATGGACACCTACCTGCTCAATGTGATCCGACCCACCCGGCTGGTCACCCCGGTGATGCAGCGCCAGCGCGGCGGTGTCATCGTCAATATCTCCAGCGCCTGGGCATTCGAGCCCAGCGATCTGTTCCCCACTTCCGCCGTGATGCGGGCAGGTCTGGCAGCGTTCAGCAAACTCTTCGCCGACACGTATGCACGGGACAACGTGCGCATGAACAACGTGCTTCCTGGGTGGATCGACAGCCTGCCAGCGACCGAACAGCGCCGCGACAGCGTTCCGCTGAAGCGCTATGGCAGCAGCGACGAAATCGCCGCCACGGTGGCGTTTCTGGCGAGTGACGGCGCCGCCTACATCACCGGGCAGAACATCCGGGTCGACGGCGGCCTGACGCGAAGCGTCTGAGTTGAACGATGCGCTCCAGGCACGCTCACAACCCCAAAGGGTTTCCAAGGAGCAGTGTCATGAGCATCGAACGCAGTATCCCTGAACTTGCGGCCTGGTACGCGCAGTATGACGACATCAGTTACCGCCGCGAATCGCCCGATGCCTACCATCACGAGCTGGTGCGCACCGCCGAAGCGTTACGTGACGATGGCATCATCGACTGGGACGATTGGCTGGCGCTCAAGGCGTTGGCCGACCAGGCGCATGTGCACGCCCTCGAAGATGCCGTGCGCGCCCTCGTGATCGACCCTGACACATGAAAGCGCTGAAGATCGCCACGTTCAACATCAATGGCATTCGCAGCCGGCTGCCGGCGCTGCTGGCCTGGCTCGAGCGTGAAAAGCCCGATGTGGTCTGCCTTCAGGAACTCAAGGCGCCCGACCAGCAGTTTCCTGCCCAGGCGCTGGAAACCGCTGGCTACGGTTGCCTCCACCTTGGGCAACCTGCGTGGAACGGCGTGGCGATTCTGGCACGCGACAGCGAACCGCTCGAGGTACGGCGGGGTCTGCCAGGCATGGAAGACGATGCCCAGAGCCGCTATCTGGAAGCGGCGGTGCATGGCGTTTTGGTGGGTTGCCTGTACTTGCCCAATGGCAACCCGCAACCAGGGCCGAAGTTCGACTACAAGCTGCGTTGGTTCGAGTGCTTGATCGGGCATGCCCGGCATTTGCAGGGCAGTGGCCACCCAACCGTCCTGGCAGGGGACTTCAATGTCGTGCCCACGGACCTGGATATCTACGACCCCCGTTCCTGGCAGAAAGACGCGCTGTTGCAACCGCAATCGCGAGAGTGTTTCGAGCGCTTGTTGGCCACCGGCTGGATCGACGCCATCAGGCATTTGCACCCGCAACAGCAGGTATTCACGTTCTGGGACTATTTCCGTAACCATTGGGCACGCAATGCGGGGCTGCGCATCGACCACCTGCTGCTTAATCGTGACTTGGCCCCTTACCTGAAACGGGCGGGGGTTGATGCCTGGGTGCGCAACGAGCCCAAGGCCAGTGACCATGCCCCAACCTGGATTGAGCTGGGGAGCCGCCGCAGTCGCAAGTCGGCTTGATGGGTCGATGCGGCCCGGCTTCAACCCGGAGCGCGCCCGAAACGGAGGAGGTTCGCTTGGCGATCAACTGAACGTCGCAAAGATGCATGAGTCTACTTGATGGTTTCTCTTAGCATGACTAATACTAAGGAACGGCCGGTGAGGGATTATCATGCAGATGCGTTTCGTTGTGGTTCCTGCTGTATCACAGACAAAAGAGCTCCTGCCACGGCGACTTGGCTTTCCGGCTTCATTGGGGGAGGGGTATGACCTGTACGACACTCAGGATAAGGTCAGGCTGAGTCTCAACCTGCCCACCCGCGCGCAAGCGGAATACGAATGCAGCTGCCGCAACGGCTGCGAAGTGGCCGACGATTTGACGGGTAGCGGCTAGGGTCTAGTCGTGTCTGGTCAGGTCAGGTAGTCGTTGAAATAGTCCAGCGTGGCCAGGTTCTTGTCCTTGGCCTCGAACATGATGTCGAATCTGTCGAGAAACTGTAGCGCATAGCGGTTGGTCCAACGGTTCCACATGCGGGCGCTGTGGGCATACAGGTCGCGTTTGTTGACCTGCTCGAGCAACTCGCTGATCACCAGCTTGCGGTCAGGATCGAAGCCTAGCGCCTGCAGATGTTCCGGTGGCTGGGAGTAGTGCATGGTGGGGCGTACGCCCCGCCAGCTCTCGATGACCCGCTCGACGCGCGGGTCGTTGGGGTCGATGTAGTCACCTTCATGAATCCAGCAGTGATGGATGTCCAACACCACTGGCGCCAGGTCAGCCAGGGCCAGGCAGTCATTCAGTCCATATGTCTTCTCGTCATTCTCGAACGTGATCACGTTGCGAGCCACCTCGGACAGGCGTGGCCAGACGGTGCGGATACCCGCGCCGCCGAGCCTGCCGGCAATGTGCACATTGCATTTGAAGTCCTGGAACGCCTTGCCGTAGCCCATCATGCGGATCATGTCCGCGTGATACTCGAATTCGGCCAGACTGTTCTCCACCACGTCAGGGCGGTCGGACCCCAGAACGCAGTACTGCCCCGGGTGGAATGACAGGCGAACGTCATGTTCTCTAGCAAAGGCGCCAATGGCGGCGAAGCGCTCGGTCATCAGCGCCTGAAAATCCGCCTCGCGGTACAGGTGTGCCACGCTGGCATGGCTGTACAACGGCAGCAGGTCGCTGCTCAGGCGCAGCATGCGCAGCGCCTGGGGCAGTTGCATCACGTAATCGAGCAACCGCAACTGCGCGTCCAGGTTGTGCTGCACCAGCTCCAGCAATTTGTTTCGAGCAGCTTCGCGAGATGCGCCGCAGACCCAGCGCAGCGTGGTGCTGCGCGGGTTGAACGTGCGTTCGATGGTCTCCAGTTCCTTGACCGACAAGCTGCGGTGCGGGTGCCGGTACATGCAGGCAAAACCCAGGCGTGGCATGCAATCGCTCCAAAGGGCAGGGCCCGGCTACAACAGCTTGTCCAGGGTGATCGGGAACTCGCGCACCCGCTTGCCGGTGGCATGGTAGATTGCATTGGCCACCGCTGCTGCTACACCCACCACGCCGATCTCACCCACGCCTTTTGAGCCCAGGTCATTGACCACATCATCGTGCTCTTCGACGAAGATCACCTCGATGTCGCCAATGTCGGCATTTACTGGCACATGATACTCGGCCAGGTTGTGGTTGAGGATGCGCCCCAGGGCATGATCGGTCTGGGTTTCCTCGTGCAGCGCCATGCCGATGCCCCACACCACGCCCCCCAGGATCTGGCTGCGCGCTGTCTTGGGATTGACCACCCGACCGGCCGCCACTGCGCTGACCACTCGGTTGACACGCACAGTGCCCAAGTCCTCATCCACCAACACTTCGACGAAGACGGCCGAATGCGTGGCAGTGGAGTAGGGCTTGCGCTTGTCGTCGGGGTTTGCCTCGACTTGCACCTCGAAGCAGGCCTGCTGTGCACTGGGCAGCAGGTCGGCAAGGGCGATCGAATGCTTGCCGGCTGTGACCTGGCCGCCTGCAATTACGAAGTCGGAGTCCGCCAGACCGGCCAGGTCCTGATGTTGCTGCCTGGCCTGTTCGACAACCTGTTCGCGCAGCGCCACGCACGCCTTGCGCACGGCGGAACCGACCGACGACACGGTGAACGAACCGCCTTGCAATGGCGCTGCCGGCAGGGAAGAGTCGCCTAGCAGGAAGGTCACATCGGCCATGTCGACGCCTGCGGCATCGGCAGCGATCTGCGTCATGACAGTGTAGGTGCCGGTACCGATGTCAGTGGTGGCGCTGCTGACTGTCAGGTGGCCGTCACAGCCCAGGCGCGCCTTGGCGCTAGCTTTCATCTGCATGGCTTCCCACACACCACCGGCCATGCCCCAGCCCACCCGCTGGTTTCCTTCACGCATCGAGCCAGGCGTGGCCTGACGGTTGGCCCAGCCAAAACGCTCGGCGCCTTGGTCATAACAGGCCAGCAGCTCCTTGCTGGAATAGGGCTTGCCCTCGTTGCCATTGTGACTGGCGAAATTGCGCCGGCGCAGCTCTACCGGGTCCAGTCCTGCAGCGCAGGCCAGTTCATCCATCGCGCATTCTAGCGCCAGCACGCCCGATCCAGCCCCTGGGGCGCGCATGTCCAGCGGGGTGTACACGTCCAAGGGTGCCAGGCGATAGCTCAGTGCAACGTTGTCGCACTGATACAGCATGCCGCTCCACTCGACCACGTGCTCGGCGAAGTCCTCGAAGCGGGACGTCTGGCCAATCGCATCGTGCCCAACGGCAGCCAAGCGACCCTGAGCATCCGCTGCCAGGCGCAAACGTTGCTGGGTACGCGGGCGGTAGCCGAAGGTGAACATCTGCTGACGGGTCAAGGTGACGCGAACCGAACGCATCAGGTGCAGTGCCGCCATGACTGCCAGGGGCAGTTGGTACTGGGGCCGAAGGCCGGAACCGAACGCGCCACCGACGAAGGCTGCCTTGATGCGCAATTTTTCCTTGGGCAGGCCGAACACGTTGTGCACGTATTCCTGGCAGTTCTGTGTGCCCTGGGTCTTGTCGTGAATGACCAGGCTACCGTCGAGCTGATAGCACACGGTGGAGGCGTGGGGCTCCATTGGGTTGTGGTGCTCGTTGGCTGTCCAGTAGGTAGCGTCCACCTGGGTGGCGGCACTGGCGAACTGGCCTTGGAAATCACCACGAGGTGGCGGCGTTTCGGCAGGCGCCTCGTGGGCCTGCTCCAATACCGTCTTCAGGTCGGACTCGTGCTGCTCCTGGCTGTATTCGATCTGTACCAGCGAACCTGCATGGCGTGCGATTTCCAGCGTTTGTGCCACGACCAAGGCGACAGGCTGGCCGCTATAGAATACGCGGTCGTTGAACAACGGCCTGAAGGGCGAGCCTTCGGCTGCATCATCGTCACTGTAGTCGTCGTCGTAGCTGGAGATGCGGGGACGATTGATATGGTCCAATACCGCGACTACGCCCGGCACTTCTAGCGCTTTCTCGCTGTTGACCTTCACCACTCGCCCGCGGGCGATGGTGCTGGAGACGACGCTGCCGTGCAGCAGGCCTTCTTCCGGGTAATCGGCAGCGTAGCGCGCTTGCCCGGTGACCTTGGCCGCGCCATCGACGCGGTCCGTTGGCATTCCCACTACCTTGCTCATTGTGCGCCCCCTTCCAGGCTGCCGCCGACGGCAGCCTCATTCAATGCCCTGACGATGGCCTGTTGGGCCAGCTGCACTTTGAAGCCGTTCTGGCTCAGGGGCGTGGCGCCCTGCAGCAACGCGGCAGCAGCCTGGGCGAATAGCTCGGAACTGGGCTTCTGGCCATGCAAGGTGGCCTCCACCGCTTCGTTGCGCCAGGGCTTGTGTGCCACGCCACCCAAGGCAATCCGCGCCTCCTGAATGACGCCGTCTTCGATACGCAGGGCAGCGGCCACCGAAACCAGCGCGAATGCATAGGAGGCACGATCACGCACTTTCACGTAGCGAAAGTGCTGAGCAAACCCCTCGTCAGGCAGCTCGATGGCTGTGATCAATTCTCCCTGCGCCAGCTGGTTGTCATGTTGCGGGGTATCACCCGGCAGGCGGTGGAACTCGGCGAAAGGAATCTGGCGTTTACCGCCAGGCCCTTGCACGTGCACCACGGCCGCCAGTGCGGCAAGGGCTACACACATGTCCGAGGGATGGGTCGCCACGCAGGCTTCGCTGGCACCGAGAATCGCATGGATGCGATTCAAGCCGCTGCGTGCGGGGCAACCACTGCCGGGCTCGCGCTTGTTGCACGGGGTGCCGGTGTCATAGAAGTAATAGCAACGGGTACGTTGCAGCAGGTTGCCACCGGTGCTCGCCATGTTGCGCAACTGCGGCGAAGCGCCGGCCAAGATCGCTTGCGACAGCAAGGGGTAGCGTTGCCTGATCAACGGGTCCCAGGCCAGGTCGGCATTGCTGACCAGCGCGCCGATCAACACACCGCCCGCGCCCGCTGGCTCGATGCGTTTGAGCTCAAGCCCCGTGATATCGATCAGGCGTTCAGGGCGCTCGACATTTTCCTTCATCAAGTCGACCAGGTTGGTTCCGCCAGCGATGAAGCGCGAAGTGGCATCGGTCAGGCTCAGGGCCTCATCCAGCGAGGCAGGCTTGTGGTAGCTGAATGGGGTCATGTGCGTGCCCTCGTGATAAGCGGCAAGGCCTGCTCGACGGCGGCCACGATGTTACTGTAGGCGCCGCAGCGGCAAAGGTTGCCGCTCATTTGCTCGCGGATGTCGGCACGCGAATGGGCGTGCCCTTCATTGGCCAGGCCCACGGCGGAGCAGATCTGGCCAGGGGTGCAATAACCGCACTGGAAGGCATCCTGGCTGATGAAAGCGGCCTGCATGGGGTGCAGTTGGTCGCCCTCGGCCAAGCCTTCGATGGTGACCAGTTCGGCCCCTTCGCACATCACCGCCAGGGTCAGGCAGGCGTTGACACGGCGGCCATCGCGCAGCACGGTGCAGGCTCCACATTGGCCGTGGTCGCAACCTTTCTTGGTGCCTACCAGGTCCAGCTGCTCGCGCAGCAGGTCGAGCAGGGTAGTCCAGGGTTGTACCGTCAGGGTCTGGGGTTGCCCATTAAGGGTGAAGCTCAGGGTCTGCTGTGCAGCGCCCTGTTCAGGGAGTGCAGTCATGGTAGGTCCTCACGGTTCGATTGCGCACAGTGGGCTGTGTCTAAGGTGTGCGACAGGCCAGGCGCCCGGAACGTTCATCCCAAGCGCCAGCCCTCGTCATTTCTTGCCAGGCAATACCGAGCTCAGCACCTGCTTGGCGGTCTGCACGATCACGCCGGCCTCGTCCGGGTCGCCCTTGAGCAAGGTGGTCGCGAACTTCTTGGCCTGTTCGAGCTTCAGGTGCGGCGGCAGGGGCGCTACATTGGGGTCGGTCTTGAACTCGATCAGCACAGGGCGATCGGCAGCCAACGCGCGCTCCCAGGCCTGGGCGACATCTTCCTCGCGCTCCACGTAGATGCCTTCCAGGCCTATGGAGATGGCGAACAAGTGGTAGGGCACGTCGGGGATCGATTGGGAAGCTTCGAACTTGGGATCGCCTTCCATGACCCGTTGCTCCCAGGTCACCTGGTTGAGGTCTTCGTTGTTGAACACCGCGCAGATCCACTTGGGGCTCTCCCACTGCTGCCAGTATTTGGCAACGGTGATCAGTTCGGCCAGGTTGTTCATCTGCATGGCGCCGTCACCTACCAGTGCAATCACCGGGCGGGTCGGGTGGGCGAATTTGGCCGCGATGGCATAGGGCACGGCGGCGCCCATGCAGGCCAGGCCGCCCGACAACGAGCATTGCATGCCTTCGCGGATCATCAGGTCACGGGCGTACCAATTGGCGCATGATCCCGAATCGCTCGAAATGATCGCCTGCTCCGGCAGGCGCGGTGACAGTTCATACACCACGCGCTGCGGGTTGATCGGGTCGGCCTTGGCCAATGCGCGTTTAGCCAGGGTCTTGTCCCAGCTGGCGCGCCACTTTTCGATCTTCTTGCGCCAGTTATGGTCAGACCGTGGTTGCAGCAAGGGCAAAAGCGCCTGTAACGTCAGTGCAGCGTCGCCGACCAGGTTGACTTCCATGGGATAGCGTAGGCTCAGCATGTCTGGCTGCAGGTCGATCTGCACACCGCGCGCCTGGCCTTCTTTGGGCAGAAACTCGGAATACGGGAAGCCCGAGCCAATCATCAGCAGCGTGTCGCACTCGGCCATCAGCTTGTAACTCGGCTCGGTTCCCAGCAGGCCAATGGCGCCGGTCACCCACGGCAGTTCGTCAGGCAAGACGCCTTTGCCGAGCAGTGCCTTGGCAACGCCAGCACCCAGTTGCTCGGCCACTGCAGCCACCTCATCGCCGGCCCCCAGTGCACCGGCACCGACCAGGATGGCCACCTTGCGCCCTGCATTGAGCACATCGGCAGCGCGCTGCAAGTCGGCGTCGAAGGGCACGACCTTGGGCTTGCTGTAACCCACGCCCGAGTGCACGGTGCCGTGGGCACGCGGCGGGTCCTGGTAGGGCAGGTCCTGCAGGTCGTTGGGCAGAATCACTGCCGTCACTCGCCGTTCGCCGACAGCGGTGCGCACAGCACGGTCCAGTAGATGCCGTACCTGCTCTGGGGTAGAGGCCTGTTGCACGTAGGCCCCGGCGACGTCCTTGAACATCGACAGCAGGTCCAGCTCCTGCTGGTAGTGGCCGCCCAACGCTGCGCGTGCTTGTTGCCCCACGATGGCCAGCACGGGCTGATGGTCCATGCGGGCGTCATACAAGCCTGTAAGCAGGTGCGAGGCACCGGGGCCGGAGGTTGCGATGCACACGCCCAGTTCGCCAGTGAACTTGGCATGAGCGCTGGCCATGAAGGCGGCCATTTCCTCGTGCCGAGCCTGAATGAATTCGATCTTGCCGCCAGCGCGGTTCAGGGCGCCGAACACACCGTTGATCCCGTCTCCGGGGTAGCCAAAGATGCGCCGCACGCCCCATTGGTACAACCGCTCGACCAGAAAATCGCCTACAGTGCCGCTCATCGTCTTCTCCTGCCGCGTCATCGATAGGTTCTGGACTTGGCAGCGAATGTGAAAGTTTCAACGGACTTGAAGCGGTTCAGCCGACTGGACGCACAGGGGCGCCGCGCTCATCGGTGCTTGCTGAGCGCTTCGATCAACTCGGCCTTGGTCATCGTCGAGCGACCCTTGATGTCTTTGCTACGCGCCTCCTTGAGCAGGCTTTCCTTGGTCTGCGCTTCCAGGGACGTCGCACTGGTGCGCGAGTGTCCCTCTCGCGACTTGGCGGCTCGCTTGGCAGAGTCCGAACGTGCGGTTTTCTTCTCGGTGGTTGTAGTCTTGCTGCCTGAGCCGCCTTTCTTGTCGCCGCCCCCCGACTGCTTGTTCACCGTAGCCCATGCGCGCGCCTCGGCCTTGTCCTTGGGCAACCCTTTTTCCTCATAGGTTTGCTCGATATGCTCGGCCTTGCGTTTTTGCTTGTCGGTGTATTTGTCCTTGTCGCCGCGTGCCATGGTTGTCGCTCCTTTCAGAGATGGGTACAGGGTTGAAGGCTGGGCCGCGCCCAAGTGCCGGTGGGCGGACGGACGGCGTACCTCTCAGTCCGCCGACTCGACCTGGGACAGGGGGCGGGCGACCTGCTCCAGTGATCGGCGCTCTGCAGCCACGCCGTAGACGGCCTGAACGAACGCTGCCACCAGCATGAGCGCGGCGCCTAGCAGGTACCCGTACCAGACATGCGTCCGCTCACCCGAATCGATCAAGGCGCCGAACAATGTCGGCCCCAGAATGCCTCCCAAGCCAGTGCCGAACGCGTAGAACACGGCGATGGCCAGCGCCCGAATCTCCAAGGGGAAGGTTTCTGCCACCGTCAGGTAAGCCGAACTGGCAGCGGCCGAGGCGAAGAAGAAGATCACCATCCAGGCGATGGTTTGCTCGGTGGCATCAATCGCACCCTGTTCGAACAGATAGCCGCTTACGGTCAACAGAACCCCAGAAAGGGCGTAGGTGGCGCTGATCATGATGCGCCGCCCAAGAACATCGAACAGCCGCCCAAGCAACAGCGGGCCGCAGAAGTTGCCCAGTGCGAATGGCAGGACGTACCAGCCAACCTGGGAGGAGGGCACGCCGTAGAAGTCGGTCAGTACCAAGGCGTAGGTGAAGAAGATGGCGTTGTAGAAGAATGCCTGGGCCGTCAATAGCGTCAGGCCCACCATGGCCCGGCGACGGTGGTCGACGAACAGGCTATGGAATACCTCGCGTAAGGGCGTGTGGTGGCGTGCGCGTAATTGCAGGGGTGGCGTATCCAGTGCCGGAAGGGTCAGGCCTTGATCGCGGCACTTGCGCTCGATGTCGGATACGATGCGTTCGGCGGCCTCGGGCTGGTTGTGAATCATCAACCAGCGTGGGCTTTCCGGTACCCATAGGCGCATCAGCATGATCAGCAACCCCAGCGCGGCGCCGATGCCAAAACATATCCGCCAGCCAAGGTCGCCGTCGGCCACCGAAGGGTCTAGTAACACGATGGCGCCTACTGCACCCAAGGCAGCGCCAAGCCAGAATGTCCCATTGATTGTCAGGTCGACCCAGCCACGGTAGCGCGCAGGGGTGAACTCCTGGATGGTCGAGTTGATGGCGGTGTATTCCCCGCCAATGCCCGCGCCCGTCAGAAAACGGAAAACCAGGAAGCTCGCCAGGTTCCAGGAAAACGCTGTGGCAGCGGTCGCACCGATGTACAACGCCAACGTGATGAAGAACAACTTGCGCCGGCCCAATCGATCTGTCAGCCAGCCGAAGAAGAGTGCACCGAGCACCGCGCCTGCGATATAGATGGCACCCGCCAGGCCAATTTCGCTGTTGCTCATGGCCAGGGCAGGGCTGTCCTTGAGTGCGCCGGCCAGGGAGCCAGCGAGGGTCACTTCAAGGCCGTCCAGTAGCCAGGTGATGCCAAGGGCTATCACCAGCAAGGTGTGAAACCGAGTCCATGGCAGCCGATCGAGGCGGGCAGGAATGTCCGTGCTGTAGAACTGCTGATGGGGGCTGTTGGGGGCTGTACCGGGTAAAGGTCGAGTCGTCACGTCAGCCTCTCGCGTTGTAGCTGCCGTTAACAGGAAGGGCTGCAAAGCAGCCCTTGTGTTCCAGATGTCATGCTCGACTGGCCAGTGCGCCAGTCGGTGGCTGCACCGGTGTGTCAGCTACCACCACCGGAACCACCCGCGCCGCCGGCACCCCCGCTAGCACCGCCGCTGCCGCCCATACCGCCGCCGCTGCCACCGCTGCCACCCATGCCGCCGCTACCGGTACCTGTCCCGGTGCCAGTTCCAGTGCCATTGCCCATGCCGGAACCGCTACCGGTACCATTGCCCATGCCTGAGCCGGTTCCGTTACCTGTGCCATTACCCATCCCGGTGCCCGAGCCTGGCGCCGTACCATCGCCCCCGGTGGCGTCTGTACCGTTGCTCCCGGTGCCGCTGCCGGTGCCCATGCCGTCGCCTGGCGTACCAGAACCGGTGGCGCCGCTCGTTCCGTTCATCGAACCGTGGTCACCCGACTGCATGGAAGGGGTGTGCTGATCGTTCATGTTGGTAGCTGCCATGACTACAGGCGCCGACGCACCCAGGCAGAGCGCTAGCAGCAGCGAGGAAGGTTTTAGCATTTTCATGATGAATCTCCTTTTATGAGGTGTCCTCGTAGTGTTCGTCAGGCGGCACTACCCTGCCGTGCCCTGTGGGCGACGAACGGACCTCGTGCCCATCGGCCTTCAAGGGCCTGACGACCGCCCGGCAGGCCGCGCGTTATTGGCAGTGGCGATCCGGCACCCAGCGCTGGTCTTACCGAAAAGCACCTCATGGATGTCTCAAAACAGGAATCAATGATGAACAGCCCTACCAGCACCGTTTCCGGCACACATCGAACGGTACCGAGCCCGCGAAGGTTTCCTGTGGTAGGCATGGGTGCGTCGGCTGGCGGCATCTGCGCACTCAAGGTGTTCTTCGAACACATGCCCGCTCAAAATGGGATGGCCTTCGTCATCGTGCTGCACCTTTCACCCGATGAAGAGCACGTCGCCGGTTCCGTCATCAAGGCCGCCACCACGATGCCGGTCATTCAGGTCACCGGCTCCTTGCCGATCGAGCCCGATCACGTCTACGTCATTTCATCTGCCCACGAGGTGAGCATGACCGACGACGCGTTCACGGCCGTACCCTCAGCGCGGCCACTGGGCAAGCAAGTCGCCATCGACGTGTTCTTCCGTACCTTGGCCGATGTACACCAGCGGCGCAGTTTTTGCGTGGTGCTGTCCGGTGCAGGCAGCGACGGTGCGGTCGGCTTGCCGCGTATCAAGGAACAGGGCGGTATCACCCTGGTACAGAGCCCGGTCGACGCCGAATTCGACGGCATGCCCCTGGCTGCCATTGCTACCGGCATGGTAGATGCGATCCTGCCAGTGGCGGACATGCCGCAGACGTTGATCGGCTTGTGGAAGAACATCCGCAGCCTGTGTGTGGATTCACCCGATGCACAGGCATCGCAGAGTGAGCCAGACAGTACCGAGCAAGCGCTCCAGGCCATTCTCGGGATCTTGCACAAGCGTACCGGCCACGATTTTCAGCACTACAAGCGCGCAACGGTGGTGCGGCGTATCGAACGCCGTCTGCAGATCACTTCACAACCTGACTTGGCGAGCTATCTGCGCCACCTTGAGCAGAGTTCTGACGAAGCCAACAAACTGCTCGAAGACATGCTGATTGGCGTGACCAACTATTTTCGCGACCGCGAGGCTTTCGAGGCATTGGAGCGACAGGTACTGGGCTCGATGCTCAAGACAGGCGGCGCCGATGACAAGCGTGAAGAACTAAGGGTCTGGTCCGTTGGCTGCTCGACGGGAGAGGAGGCCTACAGCCTGGCGATCCTGTGTGCCGAGCACCAGAAGCTTGAGGCTTCTTCGCTCAGGCTGCAGGTCTTCGCCACCGACATCGATGAACGTGCAGTCGCGGTGGGCCGTACAGGGCTCTACCCTGAAGCGATCGTCACGGATGTACCGCCCATGCGCCTGCGGCGGTACTTCATCAAGGAGAATGACAAGTACCGAGTGCGCAAGGAAATTCGCGAGAAGGTGTTATTCGCCCGGCATAACCTGCTGTCCGATCCACCGTTCTCGCAATTGGACCTTATCGTGTGCCGCAACCTGCTCATCTACCTGGATCGCGATGTCCAGAAACAGATGCTGCACATGTTTCACTTCGCGCTACGGCCAGGCGGTTACCTGTTCATGGGCTCCTCGGAGTCCGCCGACATCTGCCCGGAGCTGTTTTCAGCGGTCGACAAACGCAACCGCATCTTCCGCGCCAACCTCGGGGTCGACCCCAGTCGACGGGGGTTGGGCATGTCCGAGCGAGCGTTCACCATCGCCAGCACGTTAAGGCCTACGCCGCCTGCGGTTCAGCGCAAGTTTTCCTACGCTGATATTCATCAACGCGCCATGGCTCAACAGATGCCGCCCAGCATGATCGTCGATCAGCGGGCGGACATCCTGCACATCAGCGCAGGCGCCGGCCGTTTCCTGCGGTACGTGGCCGGCGAAGTCGGCCGCAACCTGCTGGTGTTGGTCCTGCCCGAGTTGCGCGTCCAATTGCGCACCACGCTCTTTCAGGCACAGCACAGCGGGAAAGCCGCGGTATCGCGCAAGGTGCGCCTGGGCGCAGGAACGGCCAGTGACCTGTGGCTGGACATGACGGCGCGTCCGTTCAAGGACGACGTCACCGGGCAGGAGGTATACACCATCGTATTCAACCTCCAGCCCAACGGCGGCATGCACGAAGGCACTCGCCCAGCTGTAAAGGATGACGACCCGGTAATGGACAGCCTGGAGAGCGAGTTACAGCACACCAAGTTGCACCTTCAGCAAACCCTTGAGCAGTCCGAGGTTTCCAGCGAAGAGCTCAAGGCTTCCAACGAAGAAATGCAGGTCATCAACGAAGAACTGCGCTCGGCTACCGAAGAGCTGGAAGCGAGCAAGGAGGAGCTGCAGTCGATCAACGAAGAATTGCTGACGGTCAACTCCGAGCTCAAGAGCAAGGTCGAGGAAACCGATCAGATCAACGACTACCTCGCCAACCTGATCGCCTCTACCGACATTGCGACAGTGTTCGTGGACCGCAACATGCACATTCGCTGGTTCACGCCACGGGCGCGTGACATCTTCAGCATGCGCCAGAGCGATACAGGGCGTTCCTTGCTGGATATTACGCACCGGCTCGAGTATCCGAACATGGAGGAGGACGCCGCTGCCGTTCATCGATCGCTTGCCATGATGGAACGAGAGGTGAGCAGCAGCGACCGGCGCTGGTACATCGCTCGCCTGCTGCCGTATCGCTCGTGCGAAGACCATATCGATGGGACGGTACTTACCTTCATCGATATCACCAAGCGACGTAAGGCCGAGCAAGACCTGCGCCTGGGCCAGGAGCGCATGCGGCTGGTGGCCGAGAGCACCCAGGACTTTGCCATCGTCATCCTGGACGGCTCAGGTGTGATCTGTGAATGGAACCGAGGTGCGGAAGGTATCTTCGGCTACAGCCTCGAGCAGATAGCAGGAAGCCATTTCGATGTGTTGTTCACCCCCGAGGATCGTGCTGCCGGCGTGCCGGAAGCCGAACTGCGCAAGGCCCAGGCCAATGGGCGGGCAGAGGACGAGCGTTGGCACTTGCGTCGCGATGGCAGCCGCTTCTATTGCAGCGGGGAAACGGCTCGGCTGCGCGGCGACGTACCGGGGTTCGTGAAGATTGCCAGGGACGTGACCGGGCAGAAACGCTTCGAGGACGAGCAGCGCCAACGCCTGGCCGAGACACGCACCAGCAGCCTGCTCAAGGATGAGTTTTTTGCCGTCATGTCGCATGAGCTCAAGCATCCACTGAACCTGATCCAGCTCAATGCCGAGATACTCCGGCGCCTGCCTGCACTGCGTAGCACCGCCAAGGGCAGCAAAGCGCTCGCTGTCATCAACGACGCCGTCGCCAGCCAGGCTCGCATCATCGATGACCTGCTGGACGTCGCTCGCCTGCGCACTGGCAAGCTGATGCTCAAGAAAGAGCTCCTGGACCTGGCCGAGCTGCTCAAGTCGATCCACGCCATGGCTAGCCAGGAGTACCCCACGGCGGTTATCACGCTGGTGTTGCCTGAAGAGGACCGCCCGGTCAGCGTGGACGGTGATTCGACCCGTCTCGAACAGGTGGTGTGGAACCTGATCAACAACGCCCTCAAGTTCAGCGGGCCGCAGGCGCGTGTCAGGATCGAGCTGTCGTGTAACGACAAAAGGGCGTGCCTGAAGGTCATCGATGACGGGCCGGGTTTGTCCAGCGAAGACATCGCGGATATTTTCGAGCTGTTCCGCCAGTCCCAGAACACCCGCCATCAAGCAGAAGGCCTGGGCATAGGTTTGTCGTTGGTCAAGCAACTGGCGCAGGCCCATGGTGGTAGCGTCAGCGCGCACTCTGACGGGCTCGGGCATGGGTCAACCTTCAGTGTCCAGTTGCCCCTGTCAGAGCGTGCTGTCGAGCGCGGCGATGCGACCCCGGCACCGGGCCCTAGCCAAGGCAGGCTCAAGGATATACGGGTGCTGCTGGTAGATGACGCTGCGGACGTTGTCGACGTCATGCGCATGCTGCTGGAAATGGAAGACGCGCACGTCACGTCCTTCCTCAATCCGGTGCAAGCGCTGGGAGCAGTAGCGGATCAGCCGTTCGATGTGGTCCTGACCGATATCGGCATGCCTGAAATGGACGGACATGCGTTCATCACCGCGCTTCGTCAACACGCCCAACACAGCGCAACGCCTGCGATCGCGCTGAGCGGCTATGGCGCCAGCCCTCCTAGCCGGGAAGGGCAGGTCGCGCACTTCGACCTGCAACTGACCAAGCCTGTGCAGTATGACGACCTGGTGGGCGCCATCGAGTCGCTTTGCACACGCTGACCGCTGCATGGCCAATGCCCGGTATGCCTGGCCTGTCGCCGGGCGACTGGGCGCATCCCCCGGTGGCGGATGACAGCTTCGTCACAGTGACCAAGCCCAAGCCGCCTGATACCTCGTGCCCAGGACATTGGTGCGCCTTTGACAGTGCCTTTGGCTGTTGCGGTCATGGGCTTTTTGCCCGCAATTGCTTGCACGCCAGTGCTTGGCGCATTTCGTCAGCCGTCGGGGAATTACTTGCACGATGAGCCGTTTGGCGCCGGTCTCTAGTGAACACAGGTTCACTTGTGTGAGCCAGCCAGGGGTTCATGATCAAGTCCCTCGGCTGGCCGACCTAGCGATGAGAATCGTTGATCAACGTTGAAACGACCGGCGTGGCGACCGCTGCATCGGCACGATGATGAGGATTTACCGATGTTCATGCACAACAAGCGACTGCAATACACCGTCCGCGTGTCCCGTCCTGATCCAGGTCTGGCGAACCTTCTGCTCGAGCAGTTTGGCGGGCCCCAGGGTGAACTGGCCGCTGCGATGCGCTACTTTACCCAGGCTGTGACCGAGGACGATCCGGGGCGCAAGGACATGTTGTTCGATATCGCCACAGAAGAACTCAGCCACCTGGAGATCATCGGTTCGATCGTGGTGATGCTCAACAAGGGCGCCAAAGGCCGGCTGGCCGAGGGTGTGGAGGCCGAGGGCGAACTGTACCGGTCAATGACCGGTGCGGGTAACGATTCGCATATCACCAGCCTTCTGTATGGCGGTGGCGCTGCGCTGGTGAATTCCGGCGGCATTCCCTGGACGGCGGCTTACATCGACACCATTGGCGAGCCTACGGCGGACCTGCGTTCCAATATCGCCGCCGAGGCCCGGGCAAAGATCGTCTACGAGCGCTTGATCAACGTCACCGACGACCCGGGTATCAAGGATGCGCTGGGCTTTCTGATGAGTCGAGAAATTGCCCACCAGATGTCTTTCGAGAAGGCGCTGCATTCCATCCAGCCCAACTTCCCGCAAGGCAAACTGCCAGGTGATCCTGAGTTCAACCGTACCTACTTCAACATGTCGCACGGCGCAGAGGTGCGTGGCTCATGGAATGAGGGCCAGGACTGGGTCTATGTCGACCAGCCGGAACCGGCCGTGGACGGTGGTGATGGCCTGTCGGCGGTGCAACTCGACCAGCCATCTGCCGATGCCGTTGAAGCGATGAAACTCAGAACCGCGTCCAACCCCGATCTGCAACCCCTGACCGGGGCAGAGTTGGGCAAGGTCAACGGAGATGAGCCGGCCTAGTCTGGCCATGCAGCGGGCCAGGCGGCCCGCTGCAGCATCCCGATGGGGGCACGCTCCGTTCAAGCCCCACGCATACCCAGGTTGTCCCGCCCTTGAGCGTGAACGTTCGCTTCCTGCGGCAATGCAGTGACCTTGATGGCCCGCACGGGCACCGCGAACTTGGCGCCAATCTTCGAGAACCGCTCCAGCAACCGGAAGTTGATGGCCTGCTGGATATCCATGTACAGGTTGTAGCCCGGGTCCTGCACGATATAGACGCATTCGAATTCCAGCGCTTCCTTGCCAAAGCCACGCAAGTGCGCGCGGTCGAAGCGTGCCTGCTCTTGAGCCTTGATCGCTTCTTCGACGATACCGGGCGCCTTTTTCACCGCTTCGGTCGGCGTGTCGTAGGAAAGGCCGAACTCGAACACGATACGACGCTCTTGCAGGCGCTTGTAGTTCTGGATGGTGCTGCTGATCATGGTGGCATTGGCCATGACGATCTGCTCGCCGCCCAGACTGCGAATGCGCGTGGTTTTCAGGCCCACGTGTTCGACGGTACCGGCCAATGGGCCGATGACGATGAAGTCGCCGACTTCGAATGGCTTGTCCACCGCAATGGACAGCGAAGCGAACAGGTCTCCCAGGATGTTCTGCACTGCCAGCGCAACGGCGATGCCACCCACACCGAGGCTGGCGACGAATGCAGTGATATTGACGCCCAGGTTCGACAACATGGCCAACAGCACGATCGACCACAACAGCACCCGCGCGCCCCATGCCGACAACGTGGCCAAGGCGCTGCTCTGCTGGGAGCCATCGGGGTTATTACGGGTGAAATAACGGTCCAGGCCCAGGCCGATGGCGCGGTTGGCCCACAGCCCAATCTGCAGGGCTGCCACCACGAACCAGAGGCTGCCGACGCGGTTCAACCAGCGCTCGGGTAGGTCGAGCATGCTCAATCCCACCAACAGCGAGGCCAGGAACAGCAACGAGTTGCTCGTGCCCGACAACACTTTCTCCACGACATGGCTCAAGGCGCCCGAATGGGACGACCAATGCCGCACGCGCCGTTGCACGAAACTTATGGCCGCCCTGGCGACCAGGAACGTCACCACGGCCACCGTGACCGCCAGTAACAGGTTGAGAATGGAGATACCGAAGAACCTGGTATCGGTGAACAGTGTGATGATGCGATCGCTCATGAAGGCTTGCCTCCTCTAGCAAAGATTTCGAGGTGTCAGGCGTCGAGCAAAACAATTGCCCTGCGAATGTTGGTGTTCAGCGAGTGCACGCAGCTCGGTCACTGGGAGCCGAACGGCGGCTGCGGGGGTGAAGGCCGGCGCGTTTGCCGGCCCATGCATGACCACTGGCGACGAGCGCTGTGCAACGCTGCGGCTTGGGCACCCATCATGGCCGTGGCAATTCGTCGTCAAGGTCTGCGCCGGTACGTGCGGCCAGTGCTCGGTACTCCTTGCGCAGTTCGCGCAGGGTCTTGCTGTCCATCGCCTCGAGGTCCAGCACGGAACGTTGCGCCGATTGAGTGGCGCGGATCAGTTCGTCGAGTTTGACATGAATGATGTCGTTGTCCCGGTTCTGAGTGTTCTGGATCAGAAAGACCATCAGGAACGTGACGATGGTGGTCGAGGTGTTGATGATCAATTGCCAGGTGTCGTTGTAGTGAAACCATGGGCCCGAAATGGCCCACATGATGATCAAAGCGATGGCCAGCAAGAACGTGCTTGGGCGGCCAGCCTGGTTGGAAAGCCATTGGCAGAACTGCGCGAACTTCATTGGGTCCCTCCTGTGGGTTGCAGATACACCCGGGCAGCGCGACAGACGCTGCCGGGCTAGCGATGATCAACCGTCAGACTGTTCCTCAGGCGGCACTTGGCCTTCTGGCCATTCCGGTGCCGGCTGAGAAGGGGCCTGCTTGGGTTCAGGAGCCGGTTCGCCTGGGTTGCGTGTGTCGTCATCGATGTACGGATCTTGATCAATGGGATCGTTCATGACGCCTTCCTCTTGGGGGTGTGCTGAGTTAGTGCCCGGGCTGTTGCCCAGTGTTCCATTGAATGTGATGGGTGGAACGGCTCAGCACCCACGGCACTCCATCGTTGAAAGGGTCAGAGGGCAAGCGTAATGATCTATTTAGGCTGTGCAGGCTGGAGCCTGCCAAAGGAGCATGCCCCGGCTTTCTCCGAGGCGGGCAGCCATTTGCAGCGCTACGCCACGCGCCTGAATGCCGTTGAAATCAACAGCTCGTTCTACAGGCCGCATCGACCACAGACCTATGCGCGTTGGGCAGCATCAACGCCTGCGGGCTTTCGCTTCTCGGTCAAGGTGCCCAAGGCAATTACCCACGAGATGCGCCTGCAAGGGTGCGAGGCGGCACTGGACAGCTTTCTGACCCAATGCGGCGAACTAGGAGAGAAACTGGGCTGCCTGCTGGTCCAGTTACCACCGTCGCTGCGGTTTGACGAGCCTGTGGCTAGACGGTTCTTCGAGGCGCTGCGCGAGCGATTTCGTGGCGCCGTGGTGGTGGAGCCTCGGCACATGTCATGGCGTTCAGCGCAGGGGATGTTGATGGAATGCCAGGTGGGGCAGGTGGCCGCCAGCCCGTGCAGGTTCGAGCTGGACGGTGAGCCTTCTGGGTGGCCGGGCGTGGTGTATTGGCGGTTGCATGGCGCGCCGGTGCTTTATCACAGCACCTATGCCGATGATTATCTGCGGCAGCTGAGCATGGCGTTGAAACGTGCCGATGCCGAAGGCGCGTTGACTTGGTGCATCTTCGACAATACGGCCAGCGGCGCCGCTGTAGGTAATGCGCTGGCAATGGACAGTCACCTTGACTGAGCGAAGCGGATCAAACTTTTCCCTGGCGCTGTGCTCTGCTCATAAGAAGACCCTTGGTTAACTTGGAGATCCCATGAAAGACACTCACACCCACACTGGCGACAAGGTACCGCGTCCTGTTTCGTCTGAGGAAGCGCAGAAAGGGGAACAATCGCCTGATCCTGTGTTGGAAAGCCCCGATCCTGCGACCGAAGTGGTAGACAAGACGATTACGCCGACATCGATCAAGGAGCTGGAAGAGCAGACCCGCCAGATCGAACGGCAGACGGAGAAGGTGGAAAAGCGGCTTGACCGATAGGTTCTGGCGCTTTTCGGCTGTTCAGCACTGGATTTGAAGGCTGCTGGATCTTCGTAGCTGTCTTGTACAGCCTTCGGAGCATGTCTCGTATGGGACCGGTCTTGCCGGGACGCCGGATCGCCCGCGGGGGGCGGCGCAGCGGCCCCGGCGAGCTGGGGGGTATAGCCTAAATCAGGGGCCGCTGCGCGGCCCATCGCGGCGCAAGGCCGCTCCCACAGGTTTGGACTGCCGCCGACATGTGCCGACATGTAGTGCACTTTTATACATAGCTTTCAGACGGTCTTGCGCTGGGTGCCTCCCGCTTCCGGCAGATGCGACTGTATTGCACAAATTCAGAAGACTGGCCATGCCCGGGTGGGAGCGGTCTTGTACCGCGATGGGCCGCGCAGCGGCCCCGGCGATCTGTGTGGTATAGCCCGCTGCGCGGCCCATCGCGGCGCAAGGCCCCACAGATTTGAACTGCCGCCGACATGTGCCGACATGTAGTGCACTTTTATACATAGCCTTCAGACAGTCTTGCACTGGGTGGCTCCCGCCTCCGGCAGATGCGACTGTATTGCACAAATCCTGAAGACTGAGCATCCCCGGGTGGGAGCGGCCTCGTGCCGCGATGGGCCGCGCAGCGGCCCCGGCGATCTGTGTGGTATAGCCTAAAT
>CAURYQ010000075.1:0-21522 GCA_963529135.1 uncultured Pseudomonas sp.
GAGATCGCCGGGGCTGCTGCGCAGCCCATCGCGGCACGAGGCCGCTCCCACAGGGGTGGACTGAACTGGCCTGGGAACACCCCAATCCCACCATCGCAGCACATAGACACGGCGTAATTGCACCCTATCTCGGAACCAGCGCATGTTTTCTGGGAGCAGTCCACAGTGTAGGAGCGGCCTCGTGCCGCGATGGGGCGCGAAGCGGCCCCAGGAAACGCTCAGATAGGGTGCAGGTCAGTTGTTCCCCAACGAACGCGCTCATGAATGCCGTATAGCCCCACCCAGCAGCCGCTTGTCGCCTGCGCCGTCCGGCTTGGTTATACTTCCCGGCTTTCCCGAATAAATGCACAGGGTCCCGCCGCGCATGGATAAGACCTACCAGCCGCACGCCATCGAAACTTCCTGGTACAACACTTGGGAGTCGGAAAACTACTTCGCCCCACAAGGTGCAGGCGAGCCCTACACCATCATGATCCCGCCGCCGAACGTCACCGGCAGCCTGCACATGGGCCACGGCTTCAACAACGCGATCATGGACGCCCTGATCCGTTTCCGCCGCATGCAGGGCCGCGACACGCTGTGGCAGCCAGGTACCGACCATGCCGGCATCGCGACCCAGATGCTGGTCGAGCGTCAGCTCGAGGCCAAGGGCCAGAACCGTCATGACCTGGGGCGCGAGCAGTTCCTGGACAAGATCTGGGAATGGAAGGCCGAGTCCGGTGGCAACATCAGCCGGCAGATTCGTCGCCTGGGCTCCTCGGTGGACTGGAGCCGTGAGCGCTTCACCATGGACGACGGCCTGTCCGAAGCGGTCAAGGAAGCCTTCGTGCGCCTGCACGAGGACGGCCTGATCTACCGCGGCAAGCGCCTGGTCAACTGGGACACCAAGCTGCACACCGCCATCTCCGACCTCGAAGTGGAAAACCACGACGAGAAGGGCCACCTGTGGAACCTGCGCTACCCGCTGGCCGATGGCGCCACCACGGCCGACGGCCAGGACCACCTGGTGGTCGCCACCACGCGCCCGGAAACCCTGCTGGGCGATGCCGCCGTCGCGGTCAACCCCAACGACGAGCGCTACCAGGCCCTGATCGGCCAGTTCGTCGTGCTGCCGCTGGTCGGCCGCCGCATCCCGATCATCGCCGACGACTACTGCGACCCTGAGTTCGGGACCGGTTGCGTCAAGATCACCCCGGCCCACGACTTCAACGACTACGAAGTCGGCAAGCGCCACGCCCTGCCACTGCTGAACATCTTCGACAAGAACGCCACGGTGCTGGCCAGTGCCCAGGCGTTCAACCTCGACGGCTCGCTCAACGAAGCCTTCGACACCACCCTGCCCGCCCAGTACGCCGGCCTGGACCGCTTCGCCGCGCGCAAGCAGATCGTCGCCGACCTCGACGCCGCCGGCCTTCTGGTCAGCATCGACGACCATGCCCTGAAGGTGCCCAAGGGCGACCGTTCCGGCACCGTCATCGAGCCGTGGCTGACCGACCAATGGTACGTGTCGACCAAGCCGCTGGCCGAACCGGCCATCGCTGCCGTCGAGAACGGGCAGATCCAGTTCGTGCCCAAGCAGTACGAGAACATGTACTTCTCCTGGATGCGCGACATCCAGGACTGGTGCATCAGCCGCCAGCTGTGGTGGGGCCACCGCATCCCGGCCTGGTACGACGAGGCCGGTCAGGTCTATGTCGGCCGTAGCGAACAGGACGTCCGCGCGCGTCACGGCCTGGGCGACGACGTCGCGCTGCGCCAGGACGACGACGTGCTCGACACCTGGTTCAGCTCCGGTCTGTGGACCTTCTCGACGCTTGGCTGGCCCGAGCAGACCGAGTTCCTGAAGAAATTCCACTCCACCGACGTGCTGGTAACCGGCTTCGACATCATCTTCTTCTGGGTCGCGCGCATGATCATGCTGACCCTGCACCTGGTGAAGAACGAGGACGGCACGCCGCAGGTGCCGTTCAAGACGGTGTACGTCCACGGCCTGGTGCGCGATGGCCAGGGCCAGAAGATGTCCAAGTCCAAGGGCAACGTCCTGGACCCGCTGGACATCGTCGACGGCATCACCCTCGACGCGCTGCTCGAGAAGCGCACCAGCGGCCTGATGCAGCCCAAGCTGGCCGACAAGATCGCCAAGCAGACCAAGGCCGAGTTCCCCGAGGGCATCGCCAGCTACGGCACCGACGCCCTGCGCTTCACCTTCTGCTCGCTGGCCTCCACCGGTCGTGACATCAAGTTCGACATGGGCCGCGTCGAAGGCTACCGCAACTTCTGCAACAAGATCTGGAACGCCGCCCGCTACGTGCTGGACAAGGGCGAGGACTGCGGCCAGAACGGCGAACCGGTCGAACTGTCGCTGGCCGACCGCTGGATCATCTCGCAGCTGCAGCGCACCGAGGCCGAAGTCACCCGCCAGCTCGAGCAGTTCCGCTTCGACCTGGCCAGCCAGGCGCTCTACGAGTTCATCTGGAACCAGTACTGCGACTGGTATCTTGAGCTTTCCAAGCCGGTGCTGTGGGACGAGCAGGCGCCCGTGGAGCGCGCCCGTGGCACGCGCCGTACCCTGGTCCGCGTGCTGGAAGTGGCATTGCGCCTGGCCCACCCGTTCATGCCGTTCATCACCGAAGAAATCTGGCAGCGCATCGCGCCGCTGGCTGGCATCGAAGGCAAGACCATCATGTTGCAGCCATGGCCGGTGGCCAACGAGGCACGCATCGACGTCGCTGCCGAAGGTGACATCGAGTGGCTCAAGGAACTGATGGTCGGCTTGCGCAACATTCGCGCCGAGATGAACATCGGCCCCGGCAAGCCGCTGCCTCTGTTCCTCAAGAACGCCAGCGCCGACGACCAGCGCCGCTTGCAGGAAAACGAAGCCCTGCTCAAGAAACTGGCCAAGGTCGAGTCCTTCACCGTGCTGGGCGACAGCGACGAAGCACCGTTGTCCGCCACGGCATTGGTGGGTGATCTGCAAGTACTGGTGCCGATGGCTGGCTTGATCGACAAGGACGCCGAGCTGGCCCGCCTGAACAAGGAAATCCAGCGCCTGCAAGGCGAAGTGGCGCGCGTGGGCGGCAAGCTGTCCAACGCCGCCTTCGTCGACAAGGCACCGCCTGCCGTGATCGAGAAGGAACGCGCCAAGCTGGCCGAGTCAGAGCAAGCGCTGGCGAACTTCACCGAGCAGCATGCGCGGATTGCAGCGCTGTAACCTGACAATGCTGACCTGACCAGCGAGGGCTTCGCCCTCGTTCGCGGCACAAGGCCGCTCTCACAGGAATGGCGCTGCCTTCAAGGAGCCCCAATCCTGTGGGAGCGGCCTTGTGCCGCGAATGGGCCGCACAGCGGCCCCCTGGCCAGCACATGCAGCACCGGACCCGAGCATGACTCAAAACAAACCCACTCTGCACCCGCGCAACCGCCACCAGGGCCGCTACGACTTCCCCAGCCTGATCAAGGCCCACCCTGACCTGGCGCGCTTCACCATCACCAACCCTCACGGCAAGCCCAGCATCGACTTCGCCAACCCCGAAGCCGTGCGCGTGTTCAACCGTGCCCTGCTCAAGGCCCAGTACGGGATCCAGCACTGGGATATCCCTGCCGATTACCTGTGCCCGCCGATTCCGGGCCGCGCCGACTATATCCACGTGGCCGCCGACCTGCTGGCCGCCGACAATGCAGGCCAAGCCCCCAAGGGCGCTCAGGTACGCACGCTCGACATCGGCGTGGGTGCCAACTGTATCTACCCGCTGCTGGGGCACAGCGATTACCGCTGGCGCTTTCTCGGCTCGGATATCGATCCCGTCGCGCTGGCATCGGCCAAGGCCATCGTTCAGGCCAATGGTTTGGGCAAGGTCATCGACCTGCGCCAGCAGACCAACCCTGCGCATATTCTCAGCGGCCTGCTGCAGGAGAACGAGCGGTTCGATCTGACCCTGTGCAATCCGCCCTTCCATGCATCACGCGACGAAGCCACCCGTGGCAGCCAGCGTAAATGGAAAAACCTAGGCAAGCAGGACCCCAAGCGCAAGCTACCCGTGCTGAACTTCGGGGGCCAGAACAACGAATTGTGGTGCGAGGGCGGTGAAATCCGCTTCGTTACCCAACTGATCAAGGAAAGCGCCCAATACGCTAGCCACGTGTTGTGGTTCACCAGCCTGGTATCGAAGGCGAGCAACCTGCCTTCGCTGGAGACAACCCTGAAAAAAACCGGGGCCACGGCTGTGCGCATTGTCGAAATGGGGCAAGGGCAGAAACAAAGCCGCATGCTTGCCTGGAGCTTCCATGACGATGCCGGGCGCAAGGCCTGGTACGCCAAGCACAGATCACAGGCATGAAAAAACCGCGTCCGGGCAAGCCGGGCGCGGTTTGGTCACAGCATCGACAATTACTTGTTGATGGCGTCGGTCAGCACTTTGGCCGGTACGAACTTGACGACTTTCTTGGCAGCGATTTCGATGGCAGCGCCAGTCGAAGGGTTGCGGCCGGTACGGGCAGGACGCTCGGAGACTTTCAGCTTGCCGATGCCTGGCAGAGTGATTTCAGCGCCGTTTTCCAGTTGATCGGCAACGATCTGGCCCAGGTGCTCCAGAGCATTCTTGGCGGTGGCTTTAGGCGCGTCGATCGATTCGGCGATATCGGCAATCAGTTGGTCTTTGGTCAATGCCATGGTGGTGTTCCTTCCCTATCAAATTCGATGGTTATGCAGCGAACGACGACGTTATCGGGCCAGCCCCGACTACATGGGAGGGCCGCGCCAATTGGGTATGTAGATACGCAAATCAGCGTTTGGTTCGACACGCCGTGCGCCTACTGCCAGCAATGCGCCACAGCAGGGGCGCAAGACCGCGCAAAACTACCACAGCAGCAGATAAATATCCGCTGCGACCCCTGATTTAATGCAGGTTTTCAGGCTTGGCTGATGAAAATGCCACGAATTTGAGCAAAAAACCGCCAACCTGCATTTGCGCGACGATCAAGCCACTGAATCACCCTGGGTCTGAGGTAAACTGCAGCGCTTTTGCAGCCGGCCGAGAACCCCATGCCAATCCGACATTGCATCGTTCACCTGATCGACAAGAAGCCCGATGGCAGCCCTGCCGTGCTGCACGTGCGTGACGCCGAGCTGGCAGCTTCCGACGCCATCGAAAACCTGCTGGCCGATCTCAATGACAGCTACAACGCCAAGCAAGGCAAGGCCTGGGGCTTTTTCCACGGCGAATCCGGTGCCTACCCGCTCAGTGGTTGGTTGAAGCAGTACCTGGCCCAGGAGCAGGACTTCACTGCCTTCAGCCGGCTGGCGGTGGAGCATCTGCAAAAGCTGATGGAAGAATCCAACCTGTCCACCGGTGGCCACGTTCTGTTCGCGCACTATCAGCAAGGCATGACCGAATACCTGGCCATCGCATTGTTGCACCACAGCGAAGGCGTTGCAGTGACTGCCGAGCTCGACGTGATGCCCTCGCGCCACCTGGACCTGGGGCAATTGCACCTGGCGGCGCGCATCAACCTTTCGGAATGGAAGAACAACCAGAACTCGAAGCAGTACATCTCGTTCATCAAGGGCAAGAACGGCAAGAAAGTCTCGGATTACTTCCGCGACTTCATCGGGTGTCAGGAAGGGGTGGACGGACCGGGCGAAACGCGCACGTTGCTAAAGGCATTCAGCGACTTCGTGGAAAGCGAGGACCTGCCCGAAGCCAGCGCTCGCGAAAAAACCCAGACGCTCGTGGACTACGCGACCACCCAGACCAAGCTGGGCGAGCCGGTAACGCTCGAAGAGCTGTCGAGCCTGATCGACGAAGACCGGCCCAAGGCGTTCTACGACCATATCCGCAACAAGGATTACGGGCTGTCACCGGAAATCCCTGCCGACAAGCGCACCCTCAACCAGTTCCGCCGCTTCACCGGCCGTGCCGAGGGGCTGTCGATCAGCTTCGAGGCTCATCTGCTGGGCGACAAGGTGGAGTACGACGAAGCCGCTGGCACCTTGATCATCAAGGGCCTGCCTACGACGCTGGTGGATCAGCTCAAACGTCGCAAGGATTGACCTCGCCGCAGACGGGCGTGGGGCCATAGGCAGCCACCAGTGCCTCCTTCGCCGATTTGCGCAGGCGCTTGACCAGCCTTTCCTGGCGCAACGCTTCGCCCTTGTCCGACCACTGCTCCATGTAGACAAGGGCCTGGGCAGGGCTGGTCTTGAAAAAACGCGCTCCCTGCCCCTTGCGGTGGGCCTCGAATCGACGCTGCGGGTCATCGCTGATGCCACAGTAAAGTGCGCCGTTGGCTGCCCTCACGAGGTAGACATACCAAGGTTTGGTTGCCTGGTTTGGCACGCTTTTACTCGCCACAACGCCTGTATCCATCATTAATTCCATGCGCCCAGCTAATAAAAGCTCATCATGCTCCATCTGCAGATTCGTTCACCGCAGGCCCGCGACTTGCCGATACTCCCCAGGCTGCCGATGGTCACAGTGGCTTAACATTGTATCCATTGCTATAGCAGCTAACCGGCTCCCTGCAAACAGCCGACCAGTGAACCCGTCTGGGTTCGCTCATCAAAATAGGAATCAGGCCGTCTCGGCCCCTTGAACATGCTGGAACGCCCGCAGGCCCTTGAACGCCTGCTGGCGTACCTTGGCCTGCAGCCAGGGTGTCCAGCCCAGCAAGAGCCCTGGCGCGCCCATCGCCTGACGCGACCAGGCCCACAGGTCGAAGCTGTCCTCATGCCTGTGGATCAGGCCATTGCGGATTTCGAAGCGCGCCTTGATGGTGTTGACCACGGTCCGGCCGGTCTGGGTGAAGACATAAGTGGCTACCCACTGTGCCGAGCCGCCGTGGTCATCGGCGCGTACAGCGTCGTAACGCAGGGAAAAATCCTTGGCGCGCCGAGTCAGCATCCGCCACATGTCACCAGCGTCCTTGCCTCGCAGTGTGCCGAAGACCGGATCACTGAACACCACGTCGTCGCTGTAGCAGGCGACCATGGCCTCGGCGTCCAGCCGCTGGAACGCCTGGTAGAAGCGGGCTATCAATTCGCGGTTGGCATCGCTCATGGAAGGGCCTTTGTGTTGATCAAAGGCGCACGATAATCCGCGTCGCCGGGTTATGCCAGTGCCACGGCGGTGGTATCAGATTTTCTCGCTGGTGACCTGCACATGCAACGCGCGGCCTGCCCCCAAGCCAAACAGGATGGCACCTGCACCGAGCACGGCAAACACCCAGCCCAGGGCGCTCCAGCCGCCCGTCATGTCATGCACCAGGCCGACGGCGAATGGCCCCATCGACGCCAGCGTGTAGCCCACGCCCTGGGCCATGCTGGAAAGGTTCGCCGCCACATGCGCGTCCTTGGAACGCAGCACGATCAAGGTCAGTGCCAGCGCGAAGGTGCCGCCCTGCCCCAGCCCCAGCAGCACTGCCCAACCCCAGAGCCCCGACAAGGGTGCGTAAAGGCAGCCGAACAGCCCGCAAAGCGTCACCAGCATCACCAACACGATCGCCAGACGCTGATCACGCCCGCGGGTAGCCAGCCATGGTGCTGCGAGCGAGCTGACCAGTTGCATGATCACCGAACCCGAGAGTACCAGGCCAGCTTGTGTCGGGCTCAGGCCACGGCCGATCAGGATCGATGGCAGCCAGCCAAAGACGATGTAGGCCAGCGACGACTGCAACCCCATGTACAAGGTCACCTGCCACGCCAGCGGATCACGCCACAAGCCACGTACACGGTAGGCGACCTTGTGTACGCCATGACCATTGCGCGCCTGTGGCAGCCACACCAGCATGGCCAGCACAGCCGGCAGCATCCAGAACCCCAATGCCGGTGCCCAACTGTCGCCGAAGGCGTGTGCCAGCGGCACGGTGGCCCCTGCCGCCATGGCCGCCCCCAGGCACAGTGCCATGGTGTAGACGCCGGTCAACGTGCCGGCATGCCGAGGAAAGTCGCGCTTGACGATGCCCGGCAGCAGCACACCGATGATGCCGATGCTGGCGCCGGCCACGAGGCTGCCGAGAAAGAGCCCGGTCGTACCCAGGGTGCTGCGCAAGACAATCCCCAACGCCAGCGTGGCCAGAATACCGAGCACCACCCGTTCGCTGCCTAGCCGCCGCGCGAGCATCGGCGCCAGCGGCGCGAACAGGCCCAGGCACAGTACCGGTAAGGTCGTCAGCAAGCCTGCCTGTGCTGCGCTGAGCCCCAGACCATCCGAGACTTGCCCCAGCACGGGCGCCATGCTCGACAAGGCAGGACGCAGGTTCAACGCGACCAGGACCAGGCCAAGTAGCAGCAGCCAGGGCTTGTGCCTGACCGGCGGCTGGGTCTGCACGTGCTCGTCGTCGGCCTCGGCATCGATCAGCAGCCGATCGATGTCATGGTCTACGGAAGGGGTCTGGGGGGTATTGGGCTCAGCCATTGGAAACTCATGTCAGTAGGCGACGTAGACCAGGCGCTTTGCCCGCTCCGCACCCGGTGTTCGATAGCCTCGAAAGGAAGAGGTTCGCCATGCCCACCCCTGCGGGGTGACATGGCGAACGCCGCGAGGTCAGGCCAGTGCGTCCAGCAACGCCTGATTCATCTCAGGCGTACCGATGGTGATGCGCAGGAACTGGTCGATACGTGGCTGCTTGAAGTGACGCACGATCACCCCTTGCTCACGCAACTGGGCTGCGAGGGCGGCGGCATCGTGTTGGGGATGGCGGGCGAAGACGAAGTTGGCCGTCGATGGCAGCACGTCGAAGCCGCGAGCTTGCAACTCGCCTACCAGCGCCTGCCGACTGTCTATCACCTTCTGGCAGGTCTGCTGGAAATACGCACGATCCGCGAACGCCGCTGCCGCACCGACAATGGCGGCGCGGTCCAGCGGGTATGAATTGAAGCTGTTCTTGATCCGCTCCAGCGCCTCGATCAGGTCCGGATGCCCCACTGCCAGCCCCACCCGCAGGCCGGCCAGAGAGCGTGATTTGGAGAGCGTCTGGGTGACCAGCAGGTTGTCGTAACGGTCTACCAGGCTGATCGCCGTCTCACCTCCGAAATCGATGTAGGCCTCATCGACCACCACCACCGAGTCCGGGTTCTGCTGGACCAGTTGCTCGATTGCCTGCAGAGGCACCAGACAACCCGTTGGCGCATTGGGGTTGGGGAAAATGATGCCAGCATTGGGCTTGCGGTAATCTTCGATGCGAATCTGGAACTGCGCGTCCAGTGGCACCTGTTCGTAGGCAATGCCGTAGAGCCCGCAATAGACCGGATAGAAGCTGTAGCTGATGTCAGGGAACAGCAGCGGCGCATCGTGCTGGAACAGGCCGTGGAAGATGTGGGCGAGCACTTCGTCCGAACCGTTGCCGACGAACACCTGCGCAGGGGTGATGCCGTAGTAGTCCGCCACTGCCTGTTTCAAGTGATCGCCGTTGGGGTCGGGATACAGGCGCAGGCTGTCATTGATTTCCCCGCGCATGGCTTCCAGCGCCTTGGGCGAGGGGCCATACGGGTTTTCGTTGGTATTGAGCTTGACCAGCCGGGTGAGCTTGGGCTGCTCACCGGGCACATAGGGCACCAGCGCCTTGACGAAAGGGCTCCAGAATCGACTCATGCTCAGTTCCCCTTCTCGGTATTCAGAATGCGGTATTCAGCACTGCGCGCGTGTGCGGTCAGCGACTCGCCACGGGCCAGCACGGAGGCGGTGAGGCCCAGCTCGGAAGCGCCCTGCTCGGAACAGAAGATGATCGACGACCGCTTCTGGAAGTCATAGACCCCCAGCGGCGACGAGAAACGTGCTGTGCCGGAGGTGGGCAATACATGGTTGGGGCCTGCGCAGTAGTCGCCCAGCGCTTCGCTGGTGTGACGCCCCATGAAGATGGCTCCGGCATGCCGGATCTGCGGCAACCACGCCTGGGGGTCTGCCACCGACAACTCAAGGTGCTCAGGGGCGATACGGTTGGCCACCTCGATGGCCTGCTGCATGTCACGTACCTGGATCAAGGCGCCGCGCCCATTGATCGACTTCTCGATGATGTCGGCCCGCTCCATGGTCGGCAGCAATTTCTCGATGCTTGCCGCGACCCGGTCGAGGAAGGCTGCATCCGGGCTTACCAGGATGGCCTGGGCATCCTCGTCGTGCTCTGCCTGGGAGAACAGGTCCATGGCGATCCAGTCCGGATCGGTCTGGCCGTCACAGACCACGAGGATCTCGGAGGGACCGGCAATCATGTCGATGCCGACCTGCCCGAACACATGGCGCTTGGCCGTGGCCACGTAGATATTGCCTGGGCCGACGATCTTGTCGACCTTGGGCACGCTGGCAGTGCCGTAGGCCAGGGCTGCCACGGCCTGGGCGCCGCCCACGGTGAACACGCGGTCGACGCCGGCGATGCAGGCGGCGGCCAGCACCAATTCGTTGACCTCGCCCCGCGGTGTGGGCACCACCATGACCACTTCACCAACACCCGCCACCTTGGCTGGAATGGCATTCATCAGCACCGATGACGGGTAGCAAGCCTTGCCGCCGGGCACATACAACCCGGCGCGATCCAACGGCGTCACCTTCTGGCCCAGCACGGTGCCATCGGCTTCGGTGTATTGCCAGGAATCCTGTTTCTGCCGCTCGTGATACAGGCGCACCCGCTGAGCGGCTTTTTCCAGGGCCGCACGCTGTGTATCGGTGATGCGGGTCAAGGCAAGTTCGAGCCGCTCGCGATCGAGGATCAGGTCCTGGATCGAGCCGGCTTGCACGCCATCGAAACGCTGGGTGAACTCCACCAAGGCGTCGTCGCCGCGCTCACGCACGGCCTTGATGATGTCGAGCACGCGCTGGTTGACCGCCTCATCGGACACACTCTCCCAGCTCAGCAGATGATCCAGATGTCGGGCGAAGTCCGGGTCAGCAGCGTTGAGACGGGCAATTGCGGTGGACACGGTCATGGCGAGGGCCTCGATTGATAGCGAATGCTCAGGCGCCCTAGGCTACCAGTCCATCCGCGCGGGCACCTGAGTAATGGCTACGACGCGGGTAGACGGGCGCGACAGCGAAGGTCGCGCGCAGAAGTCAGCCGCGGTGTCGGGACTCGACCGCTTTGCGCAGGGTGTCGATCAGGCTCTGGATACGGGCGTGCTGCATTTTCATGGAGGCCTTGTTGACCACCAGGCGGGAGCTGATGTCAGCGATCATCTCCTGGGGTTCCAGGCCATTGGCACGCAAGGTGTTGCCAGTATCGACCACGTCGATGATCTTGTCGGCCAGGTTGATCAGCGGCGCCAGTTCCATGGAGCCGTACAGCTTGATGATGTCGACCTGGCGGCCTTGCTCGGCGTAGTAACGCTTGGCCACGTTGACGAACTTGGTGGCAACGCGCAGGCGCCCCTTGGGCTCTGGCGCACCGACCACCCCGGCCGTCATCAGCTTGCAGCGTGCGATTTGCAAGTCCAGCGGCTCGTACAGACCCTGGCCGCCGTACTCCATCAGCACGTCCTTGCCTGCCACGCCGAGGTCGGCGGCGCCGTGTTCGACATAGGTCGGCACGTCGGTGGCACGCACGATCAGCAGGCGCACGTCGTCCTGCGTGGTAGGGATGATCAGCTTGCGGCTCTTGTCCGGGTTCTCGGTCGGCGCGATGCCGGCTTCGGCCAGCAACGGCAGGGTATCGTCGAGAATACGGCCTTTGGAAAGCGCGATGGTCAGCATTGAAACGTCAGTCCTTAAGCAGCTACTGCTGGCCGAGCATGTTCGCCCGACCGCATTCAATTCGTTGTGGGAGCGGGCTTGCCCCGCGAACACCGGCAAAGCCGGTGCCACGCAACGCGGTGGCCTCTTCGCGGGACCAGCCCGCTCCCACATCTTGCGCCATGCAGACTACTAACCGGGTACTCGACGAATCTTCGCGCCCAGCATCTGCAGTTTTTCTTCGATGCACTCGTAACCACGGTCGATGTGGTAGATGCGGTCGATCAAGGTATCGCCTTCGGCGACCAGGGCCGACAGTACCAGACTGGCCGATGCGCGCAAGTCAGTGGCCATGACCGGGGCGCCTTTGAGCGCGCTGACGCCGGTGACGATGGCGGTATTGCCTTCGACCTGGATCTGCGCGCCCATGCGGTGCATTTCATAGACGTGCATGAAGCGGTTTTCGAAGATCGTCTCGATCACTGCGCCCGTGCCTTCGGCGATGGCGTTGAGCGAGATGAACTGCGCCTGCATGTCGGTTGGGAATGCAGGATACGGCGCAGTGCGCAGGTTGACGGCCTTGGGCCGCTTGCCGTGCATGTCCAGCGCGATCCAGTCTACACCCGTCGTGATGTCGGCCCCAGCTTCCTTGAGCTTTTCCAGCACGGCTTCGAGAATGGTGGGATCGGTGTCCTTGACCTTGACGCGGCCACCGGTGACGGCAGCGGCGACCAGGTAGGTACCGGTCTCGATGCGGTCGGGCATGACCCGATAATGGGCCGAACCCAGACGCTCTACGCCATCGATGGTGATGGTGTCGGTGCCGGCGCCCTGGACGTTGCCGCCCATGGCATTGATGAAGTTGGCCAGGTCGACCACTTCAGGCTCGCGTGCGGCGTTCTGCAGCACGCTGCGGCCTTTTGCCAGGGCTGCGGCCATCATGATGTTCTCGGTACCGGTCACGCTGACGGTATCGAAGAAGAAGTGCGCGCCACGCAGGCCGCCCTCGGGCGCCTGGGCCTTGATGTAGCCGCCTTCGACCTCGATCTGCGCACCCATGGCCTCGAGGCCGCGGATGTGCAGGTCGACCGGACGCGAACCGATCGCGCAACCGCCTGGCAGGGCGACCTCGGCCTTGCCGAAGCGGGCGACCATCGGGCCGAGCACCAGGATCGAGGCGCGCATGGTCTTGACCAGCTCGTACGGGGCCACCAGGGTCTTGATGGTGCGCGGGTCGATCTCGACCGCGAGCTTCTCGTCGATCACAGGCTCGATGCCCATGCGCCCGAACAGCTCGATCATGGTGGTGATGTCGTGCAGGTGCGGCAGGTTGCCTACGGTAACCGGGCCATCGGCAAGCAACGTAGCGGCCAGGATCGGCAGGGCGGCGTTCTTCGCACCCGAAATGCGGATCTCGCCGTCAAGACGAGCGCCACCAGTAATAATCAGTTTGTCCATTTGGAATCTCGCCGCCTTGTGGCTCAGGTGCGCTCAGCCCAAGCTGCGCTGCTGAAAAATTTCATGGTTACCGCATGGATGCTGCCATTGGCGATCCATGGATTGAGGTGGGCGTAGATCGCCTGCTGACGCTTGACCGGGCTAAGGCCAGCCAGCTCGTCGCTGATCACGTTCAATTGGAAGTTGCAGCCTTCGCCTTCAACTTCGACCCGGGAACCCGGCAATTTTTCTTCAAGGAAGCTTTTAACTTCTAGGGCCTGCATGCTCAACCTCAATCGGCGCCCGATGCGCACGGGTCGGCCATCATACAAAAAAGCCCCTCGCCTGCGAAGCCCAACGAAGGCGTTCACTGACCGAGGGGCGATTCTACCGCTCGCGCGTCAGCCTGCCAGCACCTCGTCGAGGTCGTAGACCTGGGCGATGTCGCGCATGTCGTCCGGCATTGCGCGCACCTGGCAGCGCTTGCCAGCAGCCTGAGCATCGCGCATGAAAGCCAGCAGCAGAGCAAGCCCTACGCTCGTGGAGTGCTGGACGGCGGCGCAATCGACGATCAACTGCGCATCACCGCTGGCCTTGATCAGCGCCTGGCCCTGCTTGCGCAAGGCAGGGCCGCTGCGGTAGTCCAGCACGCCAGCCAGGCGCAGTACGCCAGGCTCGGTCATGCTTGCGGTAGCAGGCTGGGTCATTTGACGGCCTTCTCCGGCGAGCTGTCGGCGCTCTGCTTGGCCTTCGCCACTTCGCCAGCCCAGCCGTCGATGGTCTTGTCCAGGTCGTTACCGTTGCGCTGCATGGCATCGGCGAACTGGTCACGGAACAGCTTGCCTATGTTGATGCCGTTGACGATCACGTTGCGCACTTTCCACTCGCCGCCGATGTTCTGCAGCGTGTATTGCACCGGGTATACCGCACCGTTGTTGCCGGTCACTTTCATGCCAACGCTGGCACGCTTGCCATCATCGGCCTTGGCCGGGTCGACCACGATGCCCTCGTTGTTGTATTCAAGCAGGGCATTGCCGTAGAACTGCATCAGGCTGCGCTTGAAGTTTTCCTGGAAGCGCTGCATCTGCTCAGGCGTGGCCTTGCGCGAATACTTGACGGTCATGATGCTCCGGGAAATACCGTCGGCGTCCACCACCGGTCCCAGGATACGATTGAGCGCCTCGTAGAAGGCATTGGGGTTGGCCTTGTACTGCTGCTTGTTGGCCTTAAGGTCACCCAACAGTTCATTGGTGGTGCTCTGGATCACATCGTGGGGCGATTGTGCCGCCACGGCCAGAAGGGGAAAAGCCGCCAGCAGAACCAGCAGGCCACGTCGCAGAATCGATATCATGGAAATTCCTCAGTTGTCTGGTTGCGCGTCTCTGGGTTCCTTGCCAACGGAGTTGAGCAGGAACTTGCCAATCAGGTCTTCGAGTACCAGCGCCGACTGGGTGTCGTGGATGGTCGCGCCCTCCTTGAGCACGTCCTCCTCACCGCCCACGCTGATACCGATGTATTTCTCGCCGAGCAACCCAGCGGTCAGGATGGACGCCGTGGAGTCGGTCGGCAGGTTGTCCACCGACTTGTCCAGTTGCAGCGTCACCCGACCGGTGTACGAATCGCGGTCCAGGTCGATGGCGGTGACCTTGCCGATGGTGACGCCGGCCATGGTCACTTTGGCTCTGACAGTCAAACCGGCAATATTGTCGAAGTAGGCATAAACTTTGTACGTATCGGTGGCTGGGCTGGCCGACAGGCCACTGACACGCAAGGCCAGCATCAGCAGCGCCAGAATGCCGGCCAGGAGGAACAGGCCGACACCGATTTCCAGGGTGCGGTTTTGCATCAGAAATCTCCAAACATCAAGGCGGTCAGAATAAAGTCCAGACCCAGCACAGCCAGGGAGGCATAGACCACGGTCTTGGTAGTGGCACGGCTGATCCCTTCTGAAGTGGGCTCGCAATCGTACCCTTGGAACACGGCAATCCAGGTGGTGACGAAGGCGAACACCAGGCTCTTGACCAGCCCGTTGAGCACATCGTCGGTGAAGGAAACACTGTTCTGCATGTTGGCCCAGAACGACCCTTCATAGACGCCCAGCCAGTCGACGGCGACCCACGAGCCACCCCAGATGCCCACCACGCTGAAGATCAACGCCAGCAACGGCAACGAGATGAACCCGGCCCACAGGCGCGGCGCGACGATGTACTTGAGCGGGTCGACGCCGATCATCTCGAGGCTTGAAAGCTGTTCGGTAGACTTCATGTTGCCGATTTCAGCCGTCAGGGCAGAGCCTGCACGGCCAGCAAACAGCAAAGCGGTCACCACCGGGCCCAGTTCGCGCAGCAAGGTCAGGGCGACCATCTGCCCCACCGCCTGCTCCGAACCGTACTTGGTGAGGATGCTGTAGCCCTGCAGGGCCAGCACCATGCCGATGAACATGCCCGAGACCACGACGATGGCCAGAGACAACACGCCGACCGAATACAACTGGCGCGTCAGCAGTTGGAAACCGCCGCCGATGCCGCCGCGGCCGACCAGGGCGTGGAACAGGAACAGGCATGAGCGCCCCAGTACGGCCAGCACGTCGATGGCCGATCGCCCCAGCAAGCGCACACGTTCAAGAATGGACTTCTGACGCATCAGCGCGCCCCCAGCAGGTCGGCGCGGTAATCAGGCGCAGGAAAATGGAAAGGCACGGGGCCATCGGGATCGCCTTTCATGAACTGGCGAATGCGCGGGTTGTCCGAGCCCATCAATTCGTCCGGGGTACCTTGACCCAGCACCTGGCCATCGCCCACCACATAGATGTAGTCGGCAATGCTGGCGGTTTCCGCCAGGTCATGGGACACCACGATGCTGGTGATACCCAGGGCATCGTTGAGCAGGCGAATCAGGCGCACCAGCACGCCCATGGCGATCGGGTCCTGGCCCACGAAGGGCTCGTCGTACATGAGGATCTGCGGGTCCAGCGCGATGGCGCGGGCCAGGGCCACGCGCCGTTTCATGCCGCCGGAAAGCTCGTCCGGCATCAGGTCGATGGCGCCACGCAAGCCCACCGCCTGCAATTTCATCAACACGATGTCGCGGATCATCTCATCTGGCAGTTGCGTGTGGACACGCAAGGGGAATGCCACGTTCTCGAAGACATCGAGGTCGGTGAACAGGGCGCCGCTCTGAAACAGCACGCCCATCTGCTTGCGCGCATCGAACAGATCACTGCGCGACAGCGCCGGCAGGTTCTGCCCGGCCACCCACACTTCCCCGCTCGCTGGGCGCAACTGGGCCCCCATCAGGCGAAGCAGCGTGGTCTTGCCGCAACCCGATGGCCCCATGATGCCGGTGACCTTGCCGCGCGGGATACGGATGTCGACATTGTTGAAAATGCTGCGTGAACCGCGTTTGAAGGTAACCCCCTTCAACTCGACCGCGCAGGCGCTATCCACACTCATCTAGACTCCTTGCTAGTGCAGCCCTGTCCTAGTGGACGTCAGCCTTCATCGGGAAGGCACACGCCTCGGGCCGGGCCGAATAGCCGCGAACTATACCACCGCTCTCAGCGCCGCCCCAAGGCCGTGCCGCCCGCTGTTCAGCCAGCCGACAGCGTCTGGGGATATTGCCTACGACAATCGAAAGCGTGAGGGTTTCAATCATTACCGCTATAATCGCCGCCTTTTTATCAGACACTGCTTTTCGACATGAGCCAATCCAGCGAGCTGATCCAATCCGCCCAACGCACCTTGCGCCTGGAAGTCGAGGCCATCACGGCCTTGATCGGGCGCGTTGGCGACGACTTCGTCAAGGCCTGCGAGCTGATCCTGGCCAGCAAGGGCCGGGTCGTAGTGGTCGGCATGGGCAAGTCCGGGCATATCGGCAACAAGATCGCCGCCACCCTGGCCAGCACGGGCACCCCGGCGTTTTTCGTGCACCCCGCCGAAGCCAGCCACGGCGATATGGGCATGATCACCCGTGACGACGTGATCCTCGCGTTGTCGAACTCCGGCAGCACCGCGGAAATCGTCACCCTGCTGCCGTTGATCAAGCGCCTGGGCATCAAGCTGGTAAGTCTGACTGGCAACGCCAACTCCTCCTTGGCGCAGGCAGCCGACGTCAACCTTGACGCCAGCGTTGCCAAGGAAGCGTGCCCGCTCAACCTGGCGCCCACCTCCTCCACCACTGCCTCGCTGGCGTTGGGCGATGCCCTGGCCATCGCCTTGCTCGAGGCGCGCGGGTTCACGGCCGAGGACTTTGCCTTCTCCCACCCCGGCGGGGCACTGGGGCGAAGGCTGCTGCTCAAGGTCGAAAACGTGATGCACGCTGGCGACGACCTGCCAAAGGTCGCGCGCGGCACGCTGCTCAAGGAGGCCTTGCTTGAAATGTCTCGTAAAGGTTTGGGCATGACGGTGATCATCGAAGACGACGGCACCCTGGCCGGGGTGTTCACCGACGGTGACCTGCGCCGCAGCCTGGACCGCAACATCGACGTGCGCACCGCCTTGATCGATGAGGTGATGACGGTACACGGCAAGACTGCCCGGGCCGAAATGCTTGCCGCCGAAGCCTTGAAGATCATGGAAGACAACAAGATTGGCGCACTGGTGGTGGTGGACGCCGAAGATCGTCCCACTGGCGCCTTGAACATGCACGACCTGCTGCGCGCCGGCGTACTGTGAGGAGCTCTACGATGAACCAGGATCTGATGCAACGCGCCAAGGCCATCAAGCTGGCGGTCTTCGACGTGGATGGCGTGCTCACCGATGGGCGCCTCTATTTTCTCGAGGACGGCAGCGAGTTCAAGACCTTCAACACCCTCGACGGGCACGGCATCAAGATGCTGATGGCCTCAGGCGTCACCACCGCGATCATCAGCGGCCGCAAGACACCGGTCGTCGAGCGACGGGCGAAGAACCTCGGCATCCCTCATCTGTATCAAGGGCGCGAGGACAAGCTGGTGGTGCTCGATGGCCTGCTCGCGGAGCTGGGCCTGAGCTATGATCAGGTGGCCTACCTGGGCGACGACTTGCCGGACTTGCCGGTGATACGCCGAGTAGCGCTCGGCATCGCCGTCGCCAACGCAGCGCCATTCGTGCGCGAGCACGCTCACGGCGTAACCCAGGCCCGCGGTGGCGAAGGCGCTGCACGCGAATTCTGCGAACTCATCATGCAGGCCCAGGGCACCCTGGACGCTGCGAACGCCAACTACCTGTAAGGTTGCCCATGTTCAGCAAGAAAGCCCGAAACATCGTGCTGCTCGGGGCCATCGCCGCCCTGCTGGTGGCCGTCGGCTACTGGAACGTCAGCCCAGAGAGCTTCCTGGAAAAGCCTGTTGCCCAGGTCGACGAGAGCGCCATCGACTATTACGCCATCAATGCCCACAGCGTGCAGTTCCTGCCCGACGGCAGGCTTCAATACGAAATGACGGCCGACAAAGTCGAACATCTGAAGGCCAGCGAGGTCACGATGTTGACCACGCCGGACTTGCACCTGTACCGCGGCACCGCATTCCCGTGGCACGTGCAGAGCACCCGCGCCGAGGTCAACCCCGATGGCAGCGAGGTCGAACTGATCGACAATGTGCGGGTTGCCCGCACCGATGAACAGAAGCGTGAGACCATCATTACCAGCTCGCGCATGACCGTGTTCCCGCAGAAGCAATATGCGCAGACCGAGCAAGCCGTTAGAATCGACGGCGCCGGTGGCACGACTACGGGCACAGGCATGAAAGCCTATTTGAAAGACGGCAGGATGGACCTGCTGTCCAACGTAAGAGGACAGTATGAGGCTCGTTAAAACCCTCCCCTTTTTGCTCAGCCTGAGCGCGGCACTGGGAAGCGCGAGCGCCTGGGCCCTGCCGACCGACCGTGACCAGCCTATCCGCATCCAGGCCGACGACGCCCACCTCGACGACAAGCAGGGCGTGGCGACCTATACCGGCGACGTGGTGATCACCCAGGGCTCCATGGTCATCAAGGGCAACAAGGTCACCATCACCCGCGCCAGCTCCGGCGACATCGACGTGGTCACCTCGGTCGGCAACCTGGCCTACTTCGAGCAGCGCCAGAGCGCGGCCAAGCCCGACAAGATGCAAGGCTGGGCGGTCACCATCCAGTACCAGGCCCTCAAGGACACGATCGTGCTGACCGACCGCGCCAAGGTCACCAACGAAGGCAACAGCACCGAAGGCGAGAAGATCGTCTACAACACCAAGACCCAGGTCGCGACCGCCGGCCGGGGTGGCAACGTGACGTCGCCCCGCCAGCGCATCGACATGGTGATCCAGCCGAAGAAGAAGGCCGAGTAAATGGCAACCCTCAAAGCCCAGCATCTGGCCAAGAGCTACAAGGGCCGCCAAGTGGTTCGCGACGTCAGCCTGTCGATCGAGAGCGGGCAGATCGTCGGCCTGCTCGGCCCCAACGGCGCCGGCAAGACCACCTGCTTCTACATGATCGTCGGCCTCGTCCAGGCCGACCAGGGTCGGGTGCTGATCGACAGCCTCGATGTCAGTCACCAGCCCATGCACGGTCGTGCCCGGGCCGGCATCGGTTACCTGCCGCAGGAAGCGTCGATCTTCCGCAAGCTGTCGGTGGCCGACAACATCAAGGCGATTCTGGAAACCCGCAAGGACCTCGACCGTGAGGGCCGGCGCCAGGAACTGGAAAGCCTGCTTCAGGAATTCCACATCAGCCACATTCGCGACAACCTGGGCATGAGCCTGTCCGGTGGCGAGCGTCGCCGCGTCGAGATTGCCCGCGCACTGGCGACCGCTCCCAAATTCATTCTGCTCGACGAGCCCTTCGCTGGGGTCGACCCGATTTCGGTCGGTGACATCAAGCAGATCATCCATCACCTCAAGGCCAAGGGCATTGGTGTCTTGATCACGGACCACAACGTCCGCGAAACCCTCGATATCTGTGAAACGGCCTACATTGTCAACGATGGCCGCCTGATCGCCGAGGGCGATGCCCAGACCATCCTGGCCAACGATCTGGTGAAAGAGGTTTACCTGGGGCACGAGTTCAGGCTTTGATCAAGACGCGCGCCCTGAGCACGAGCCAATACCCGCACAAGTTGGGCCAAGTTGTTACAGTGCTCTAGGCAAACGCTACAATTTAAGGCATAAATCTTGCTTGAAATGGCGCCCTTGGCGCCCTCGTGTAGTGGAAGGCGCGTACGCGCCGGCGAACAAGGTACCAAGCATCTGCCATGAAACCATCGCTCGTCCTAAAAATGGGCCAGCAACTGACGATGACACCGCAGTTGCAACAGGCCATCCGCCTGCTCCAGCTTTCCACCCTGGACCTTCAACAGGAAATCCAGGAAGCCCTGGAGTCCAACCCGATGCTCGAGCGCCAGGAAGACGGCGACGACTTCGACAACACCGACCCCATGGCGGACAACGCCGAGAACAAGCCGACCAGCGACGTTCAGGAAACCAGTTTCCAGGAAACCACCGCCAGCGCCGAGAACCTGGAGGACGGTGAATGGAACGAGCGCATTCCCAATGAGCTTCCAGTGGACACCGCCTGGGAAGACATCTACCAGACAAGCGCCAGCAGCCTGCCCAGCAATGACGACGACGAGTGGGATTTCACCACCCGCACCTCCGCCGGCGAGAGCCTGCAAAGCCACTTGCTGTGGCAGTTGAACCTGGCGCCGATGTCCGACACCGACCGACTGATTGCCGTGACGCTGATCGACAGCATCAACAACCAGGGCTATCTGGAGGACGGTCTCGAAGAGATCTGTGCAGGGTTCGACCCGGAGCTCGACATCGAGCTCGACGAGGTCGAGGCAGTGCTGCACCGCATCCAGCAATTCGAACCTGCAGGCGTTGGGGCGCGTACGCTCGGCGAATGCCTGTTGCTGCAACTGCGTCAACAGCCTGCCAATACACCGTGGATGACCGAGGCCATGCGCCTGGTCAGCGAGTTCATCGACCTGTTGGGTAGCCGCGACTACAGCCAGCTGATGCGGCGCATGAAACTCAAGGAGGATGAGCTACGCCAGGTCATCGAACTGGTTCAGAGCCTCAACCCTCGCCCCGGCTCGCAGATCGAATCCAGCGAACCCGAGTACGTGGTGCCGGATGTGATCGTGCGCAAGGACAGCGAGCGGTGGCTGGTGGAGCTGAATCAGGAAGCGGTCCCACGGCTGCGCGTGAACCCGCAATACGCAGGGTTCGTACGCCGCGCCGACACCAGTGCCGACAACACCTTCATGCGCAACCAGCTGCAGGAAGCCCGCTGGTTCATCAAGAGCCTGCAAAGTCGCAACGAGACCCTGATGAAAGTGGCGACGCAAATCGTCGAGCATCAGCGCGGGTTCCTGGACCACGGCGACGAAGCGATGAAGCCGTTGGTGCTGCATGACATCGCAGAAGCGGTGGGGATGCATGAGTCGACCATTTCCCGGGTCACGACCCAGAAGTACA
>CAURYQ010000076.1:0-21137 GCA_963529135.1 uncultured Pseudomonas sp.
ACAGGTCGTCCGGCACGGTGGTCAGGTAGCAGCTCGACAGCTGCGGGCGCAGGGTGCCTGCGTTGAACAGGGTCGGGGTCGAGGCCATGTAGTCGAAGGACGACAACAGGTTGTAGAACTCGATCGCGCGAGCTTCCTTGTCCTTTTCTTCCAGCGCCAGGCCCATGGCCACGCGCATGAAGAACACCTGCGGCAATTCGAAGCGCACGCCATCCTTGTGGATGAAGTAGCGGTCGTAAAGGGTTTGCAGGCCCAGGTAGGTGAACTGCTGGTCGCGCTCGTGATCGATGGCCTTGCCCAGGCGCTCCAGGTCGTAGGCGGCCAGTGCCGGATTGAGCAGCTCGAACTCCACGCCCTTGGCGACGTAGGCCGGCAGGGCCTTGGCGTACAGCTCGGCCATTTCGTGGTGCGTGGCGCTGTCGGCGACGTTCAGGAAGGCCAGGCCTTCGGCGCGCAGGGTGTCCATCAGCAAGCGAGCGGTCACGAACGAGTAGTTCGGCTCACGCTCGACCAGGGTACGGGCAGTCATTACCAGAGCGGTGTTGACGTCCTTGATGGCCACGCCGTCGTACAGGTTCTTCAGGGTTTCGCGCTGGATCAGCTCGCCATCGACCTCGGCCAGGCCTTCGCAGGCTTCGCTGATGATGGTGTTCAGGCGCGCCATGTCCAGCGGCGCCAGGCTGCCGTCGGCCAGGGTGATGCGAATGCTTGGGTGCGGCTCGACCACGGCGTCGGTGCTGACGCGAGTGGCACGCTCCTTGGCGCGCTGCTCACGGTAGATGACGTAGTCACGGGCGACCTTCTGCTCGCCGGCGCGCATCAAGGCCAGTTCGACCTGGTCCTGGATTTCTTCGATGTGGATGGTGCCACCCGATGGCATCCGACGCTTGAACGTGGCCGAGACCTGCTCGGTCAGGCGCGCGACGGTGTCGTGAATACGCGACGAAGCGGCGGCGGTACCGCCTTCAACTGCGAGGAACGCCTTGGTGATGGCCACGGTGATCTTGTCGTCGGTGTAGGGGACGACAGTACCGTTACGCTTGATCACGCGCAGTTGGCCAGGGGCAGTGGCGGCCAGATCCTGGTTGGATTCGGCAACCTGCGGGGCCTTGGCCTGCGGGTTCTCGCGAGTCGTGTCGGTTTGCATGGGTGGGTGTCTCCACAGTTTCTATATTGATCAGGCGCCCATGTGGGCGCCCACCGTTCCGTCCACTTGCTCGATTGCCTGGCGGGGATGCGCAACGCAAGCGCATCCGTCCGCGCGGGCGTACCGACTTCGGGACAGACTCAGGAATAAGGGCAATGGCTTGCCGCTCCCTGGCCGAAGTCAAAAGTTCCGGGTTGCCGGAATCCGTTGCTGATGAGTGCCAGGCTCGCCTGGTGCACCCATGCCCGAACAAGGCCCTGACAGGGCTTGCCTCGGTCGCCTCCGCAGGAGCGGTTTGGCTGCTGAAATCACCGTAAGTTCAGCCGAAAAAATCCTATGATTTTGCGGGTTGACTTTTGTGAGTGATTTTGCACGAACCCCTATATCTAGTGGTTCGTCGCGATCGCGATACAAGATAATGCGGTATGGGGGTGTTTGCAAGGCGAGCGGCTGTGGATAAGTTGTGGGTACTTTGTGAGTGAAAGGTGAGTATTCGCTGTAGGCCTTGTGCCCATTGGTTTGAAGTATTTTTCTGCGTCTGCTTGCCGCTGGGCGGTTTTTTTCACCGTCACCCACGTGCCCAAATCTTTGCCGCCTGAGCGACGCAATGGGTTGGCTCGACAGGGTGCTGGCCGTACTATCCAGAAAAAACGACACCGACAGGCCTTTCGCCATGGACGCCACATCACCGCGCATTCTCATCGTCGAAGACGACCAGCGTCTGGCCGCGCTCACCGCCGAGTACCTGCATGCCCAAGGCTACGAGGTCAGTGTCGAAGGCGATGGTGCTCGCGCCGTGCGCCGCATCATCGATACCCAGCCGGACCTGGTCATGCTGGATGTGATGTTGCCCGGCGAAGATGGCATGAGCATCTGTCGCCGTGTGCGCAGCCAATATCCTGGGCCTATCCTCATGCTCACGGCACGCAGCGACGAGTTGGACCAGGTTCAAGGCCTGGACCTTGGCGCAGATGACTACGTGTGCAAGCCTGTACGACCACGGCTGTTGCTGGCGCGGATCCAGGCTTTGCTGCGCCGCAGCGAGGCGCCCCAAGGCAAGCGCCAGGACCTCGCCTTCGGTGCGCTGCGCATCGACAACCGGCTGCGTGAAGCGTGGCTCGGCGAGCGGCAGATCGAGCTCACGGGCGCCGAGTTCGACCTGCTTTGGCTGCTGGCCAGCAACGCTGGCAAGGTACTGACCCGCGAGCAGATTTCCACGGCGCTGCGTGGTGTGGGCTATGACGGTCAGGACCGTTCCATCGACATACGCATTTCCCGAATCCGCCCCCGCATCGGCGACGACCCCATTCAACCCCGGCTGATCAAGACCCTGCGCAGCAAAGGCTATCTGTTCGTCGGCGAAGGCCCATGAACAACTCCATTTTCCTGCGCATCTACGGCGGCATGCTGGCGGTTCTGGTGCTGGTGGCGCTGCTGGGCGTGCTCACCTTGCACTTGGTCAACGAGGTGCGGGCCGCTCAGCACCGCGAGGGCCTGGCCCAAGGCACGTTCAGCCTCATGGCCGACAATCTGGCCCTGCAAGACGGTACCGAACGCAAGCGTTCCCTGTTGTTGTGGGGGCGGCTGCTGGGTGTGCCGCTGCAGTTGCAGCCCATGTCGGCCTTCGCCCTGGATGGCACACAACGCGCGCGCCTTTACCGCAGCCTTGTCGTGGTGGAAAAGACCGGCCCGCATGCCGCACAGGTGTTGCGCAGAGTGGGGCAGCAGGACCTGTTGCTGGTCGCGCAGGTCAAGCAGATCAGCGAGCAATTGGCGCGCGCCACCCTATATCTGCTGGCCGATGAGCTGGTGCGATACCCGGTGACCGAACAGCAGCAACGTCTGGAGCAGATCAAACGCGACAAAGGCTTCGGCTTTGGCATTGCCTTGCAGCGCATCGAGCGGGCCAGCCTGGATGACGACCAACGACGCCGGGTGGAGGAGGGCGATACGGTAATGGCGCTGGGCATGGATGGCGATTCCATTCGGGTCTTCGCCGGGCTCTCGGGCTCGCCCTGGGTGCTGGAGATCGGGCCGTTGCACCAACTCAACCCGTACCCGCCCCAGTTGCTGGTGTTGATCGCGCTGGTTGGCCTGAGCCTCATCGGCTTGGTGGTCTACCTGCTGGTACGTCAGCTGGAGCGTCGGGTGTCCGGGCTTGAACTGGCCGCTGCACGCATCGCCCAAGGTAGCCTGGACACCCGCGTGCCAGCCGGCGATGCCGACTCGGTGGGGCGCCTGGCCGCTGCGTTCAATGGCATGGCCGAGCACTTGCAGCGTTCGCTGTCCATGCAGCGTGAGCTGGTTCGTGCCGTGTCGCACGAGTTGCGAAGCCCGGTGGCGCGCCTGCGTTTCGGCCTGGAAATGGTCGAGAGCGCCGCCACCGAGCAAGCGCGCGCCAAGCACCTGGCCGGGATGGATGGCGACATCCAGGACCTCGACGAGCTGGTCGATGAAATGCTGACCTATGCGCGCCTTGAACAAGGCGCTCCGGCCCTGACGTTCCAGCGCATCGACTTGGACGCCCTGCTGGACCAAGTGATCGCCGAACTGACCCCGCTGCGCCGGGACATACGCCTGCTGCGCGGCGATTGCCTAAGGGCCGAGGGCGAGCCTGCGTGGGTCGAGGCGGAGCCGCGCTACCTGCACCGTGCCCTACAGAACCTGGTCAGCAATGCCCTGCGCCATGCCGAGCAACAAGTGCGCCTGAGTTATCACCTGGGGCCACAAGGCTGCCGTATCGATGTGGAGGATGACGGCCCCGGGATTCCGGAGGGGGTATGGGACCGCATCTTCACGCCGTTCATGCGCCTGGACGACAGCCGTACCCGCGCCTCGGGTGGCCATGGCCTGGGGCTGTCCATTGTGCGCCGGATCATCTATTGGCACGCAGGTCGGGCCATGGTGAGTCATAGCGCGGCCCTGGGAGGCGCCTGTTTCAGCCTCACCTGGCCGCGGCAGCAGGCGCCGCTGTGACGGTCAGGCGCTGACCAGGCTCAGCAAATGGCCATCCTGCAGGCAGAATTGCCCCTGCAACTCGGCGCCCTGTCGCCACTGGGCAGACAGGTCGGTGAGCAGGCGCAGCCTTGCCCAACCCTCGCCGGACCATTCGAGCAGCTCGGCATGTTCGAAATAGAACCGCTGGCCGGTGAGCGGATACAGCGTTTTGAACAGGCTTTCCTTCAATGAGAAGGTCAGGGTCACGGCCAGTCCCAACTGGTTGCGATCAAGACGCTCCAATTCCATCGGCGTCAGGATCTCGCCCATCAAGCGCTCGGCGCGCTCGTCATCGAGCAGCGCTTCGTGATCCAGCCCCAGACCCTGACACGTGCCTGCCGCGGCAACGACCGCTGCCGCCCAGCCTTTACCGTGGGTGATCGAGCCCCGGATACCGGCAGGCCAGACGGGGGAGCGATCCTGGTGGGTGGCAGGCACGTAGTCCCGTCCGTCCAGCTGCTGCAATGCAGCGCGTGCGCACACCCTTCCGGCGATGTATTCAGCCTGGCGTTTGGCGACTGAGCGTTGCAGGCCCGCACTGGGCACGATGCCGGCACGCTCGAAAGCGTCGGGGGTCATGTTGGCGGGGTCGAAGGCGCAGCTGACCAGTACCGCGTCGGGCAAGGGGCGCGGCAAGGGCCAGTGATGCCGAAGCGAGGTGCAGCAGGCAGGAAGGCTATTCATGGGGCCTATTGTGCCAGCTGCGCAGGGGTTGCGGGAGGTGCAGGGCAGTGCGGCGCGCACAACGGCCCCGGCGATCGGCAGAGCGAAGCTTCAGCCCTGGCCAAACGCTGTTCATCAACCGATGCTGTCAATCTGATAAACATCTGCTTCTCAGGCACTGCGCCCTTTACCCGAGCATGGGCGCGGCAGCCTTGGTGATCATCGCCTCTACTGATTGAACACCTGCTTGAAAAACGCCTGCATGTCCGCCCACGAACGTTCATCGGCCGCCTTGTCATAACCGATGTCCGGCCCGCCGTGACCGCCATGACTCAGCCGGTCGGCATCAGGGTTGGTAAACCCATGCTTGGCACCGTCGAGGCTGACGAATCGGTAGTTCACTTTCGCCGCGTCCATCTCCGCCTTGAACGCCTGCACTTGTTCGGCAGTGACCATGCTGTCTGCTGCACCGTGCTCAACCAGAACTGCCGCCCTGACCACCCCAGGCTTGGCTGGCGCATCAGTGGCGAGCGCGCCATGGAAGCTCACCACGCCATCGAGCTTCTCCCCGCGCCTGGCGGCATCCAGCACCACCTTGCCGCCAAAGCAGTACCCCACCGCGCCCAGGTCATGCTTGTTGGTATTGGGCTGCAGCTTCAGCAGCTCCAGGCCCGCGTCGAAACGCCTGGCAGCCGCTTCAGGGTCTTTCAGCGCCGCCGCCATGAATGCCTGGGCGTCCTGGGGGTGCTCGGTATGCTTGCCGTCGCCGTACATGTCGATGGCCAGCGCGTTGTAGCCCAGCGCCGCCAGGTCTCGGGCGCGACGCTTGGCGTAGTCGTTGAGGCCCCACCACTCATGGACCACGACGATGCCAGGACGCTTGCCGGTGACGGCATCGTCATAGGCGTAATAGCCGACCAGCCGGTTGCCGTCGGCATCCTGATAGGGGATCTCGCGGGTCTGCACCGCCGCCTGGGCGAAGGCGGCGGTGCACATCAAGGTCAAGGCCAGCAAGGCACGCATGGTTACTACTCCTGGATTGCAATCGGTTCGTTCAGTCAATGTTCAGCAGGGGTTCAGTCGAGGTTCAGTGTGCCCTGCTTACTCTAGCTCCCAGACCTCAACAGCGCACTCGACTGGAGTAACCTCACCATGAAAACCTTCAATACTCTGCTTGCCGCCGTAGCCGTCTGCGCCGCTGGCATGACCAGCGCCCAGGCGGCCGATGAAAACTTCGCCAGCCTCACCTACGGCCAGACCAGCGACAAGGTTCGTAAATCCGGCCTGCTGCAACGCAACACCGACCACCTCAACACCGACGGCGTCATCGCCAAGGACGGTACCTGGGGCGTGCGCCTGGGGCGCATCAACGACCATGGCCGCTACTACATGACCTACGACAATGTCTCGGGCGACCACAGCGGCCTGAAACTGCGTCAGGAAAACCTGTTGGGCAGCTACGACCTGTTCCTGCCCGTAGGCGATACCACCAAGCTGTTCGGTGGCGGCACACTGGGCATGACCAAGCTGTCGCAGGAATCATCCGGGCTCAGCCGCGACACCGACTACGGCTACGCCTACGGCCTGCAGGCAGGCGTCATCCAGGACATCACCGACAAGGCCTCGGTCGAGCTGGGCTACCGCTACCTGCGCACCAACGCCGCCACCGAAGTCAGCCCCCATGGCGCGCCCAAGGCCGGTACCTTGCGCCTGAGCAGCAGCGCGCAAACCTATCTGGCTGCTTCCTACAAGTTCTGACACGCCGGTCGCGTTATCCTTTAGCGACCCGGGTCTGGCGAGCCAGCTCCAACCAGTGCCATGCTGGGCCGTCAGGCCGGTTGGCGCACCCGGTGGGGCTGGCTTGTCAGCATTGGGCACCGTACAGGCACAGCCATCAAGGAGCTGCACATGAAACTGCTGGTGGTCGAGGACGAAGCCCTGCTTCGCCATCACCTCTATACCCGTCTGGGGGAAAGCGGCCACGTGGTCGAGGCGGTTGCCAACGCCGAAGAGGCGTTGTATCAGGCCGAGCAATATCACTTCGACTTGGCGGTCGTCGATCTCGGGCTGCCCGGCATCAGCGGCCTGGAGTTGATCACGCGCCTGCGCAACCAGGCCAAGGCCTTCCCCATCCTTATCCTCACCGCTCGCGGCAACTGGCAGGACAAGGTCGAAGGGCTGGCGGCCGGCGCCGACGACTACCTGGTCAAGCCGTTCCAGTTCGAAGAGCTCGAGGCGCGCCTCAATGCGCTGCTGCGCCGCTCCAGCGGTTTCACCCAGTCGACCATCGCCGCCGGGCCGCTGGTGCTGGACCTCAACCGCAAGCAAGCGACGCTCGACCAACAGCCGCTGGGCCTGACTGCCTACGAATACCGCATCCTCGAGTACCTGATGCGTCATCACCAGCAAGTGGTGGCCAAGGATCGCCTGATGGAGCAACTCTACCCAGGCGATGAGGAGCGTGACCCCAACGTCATCGAAGTGCTCATCGGGCGCTTGCGTCGCAAGCTCGAAGGTGAGTGCGGCTTCAAACCCATCGACACCGTGCGCGGGCTCGGCTACCTGTTCACCGAGCGCTGCCGATGATTCGATCCCTGCGCGTGCGCCTGATGCTGGCCGCCGCCGTCCTGGCGGTGTTGTTCATGCTGGCGCTGCTCCCGGCCTTGCAGAAAGCCTTCAGCCTTGCCTTGCAGGAGTCGATCGAACAGCGCCTGGCCTCGGATGTGACCACCCTGATCTCGGCGGCGCGCATTGAAAACGGGCAGTTGCAAATGCCCACGCTGTTGCCTGACGAACGCTTCAACCTGCCCTACACCGGGCTGCTGGGATACATCTTCGACCGCAGCGGCACCTTGGTCTGGCAGTCCCGAGCGACGGCTGCGCAGAACATCAACTACCAGCCACGCTACGATGGCCGTGGTAACGAATTCGCCCGTATCCATCAGGCCAATGGCGAAGAGTTCTTCGTCTATGACGTCGAGATAAAGCTGCTGGGCGGCAAAAGTGCAGCCTTCAGCATCGTGGCGCTGCAGCCGGTGCGCGACTATCAGCGCACCCTCGATGGCCTGCGAGAAAAACTGTACCTGGGCTTCGGTGCCGCCTTGCTGGCATTGCTGGCGCTGCTCTGGGCGGGCCTTACCTGGGGGCTGCGCTCGCTGCGGCGGCTCAGCCGCGAACTCGACGACCTGGAGTCAGGCGCGCGGGACGGGCTGAGCGCTCATCACCCGCGCGAGCTGTTGCGCCTGACCGGTTCGCTCAACCGCCTGCTGCAAAGCGAGCGCGAACAACGCCAACGCTACCGGGATTCGCTGGACGATCTGGCACACAGCCTGAAAACGCCCTTGGCCGTGTTGCAAGGCGTAGGCGAGAGCCTGCAGCAGCAAAACGGCGAACGCGAGCATGCCAGGGTCTTGCAGAGCCAGATCGAACGCATGAGCCAGCAGATCGACTATCAGCTGCAACGGGCCAGCCTGCGCAAGAGCGGCTTGGTGCGCCATAGCGTGGTGCTGCGTCCCTTGCTCGACAGCTTGTGCAGCACGTTGGCCAAGGTGTACCGCGACAAGCAGGTGGCGGTGACCTTGCAGGTGCCAGATCAGGCGCGCGTGCCGATGGAGCAGGGCGCCCTGCTCGAACTGCTTGGCAACCTTCTGGAAAACGCCTATCGCCTGAGCCTGGGGCAGATAAGAATCAGCCTGCTCAGGGAGTCTGGCCGGCTCACCCTCTGCATCGAAGACGACGGCCCGGGTGTACCCGCCCACCAGCGTCAGCGCATTCTGGAGCGCGGCGAGCGGCTGGACAGCCAGCATCCAGGCCAAGGCATCGGCCTGGCTGTCGTGAAGGACATCATCGACAGCTACGATGCCGAGCTCAGCCTGGATGATTCCGCGCTTGGCGGCGCCGCCTTCAGGATTGCCTTCAACCTGGAATGACCTCGGGCGGTTTTCCGCCATCGGGGCTGCACGAATTCCGCCAGCGGGCGGAAACCCGCCACTCCTGCCTCATGATTTGCCCCGTCGTTGGGCATGCAAGGCCCGTAATAACCCGGCTCGCACCGGGTTTGGGCATTCTGGCATCACCCTTGCTATCGCTACTGTCAGAGGCCTGCTCAGGCAGCTCTACCACAACGACAAATCCCTCCAAGTGCAGGAGGGTTAGCGATTCAGGTGCCGCATCTCTGGAAAAGGGTGACGCGGCACACTCGAGGAAAAACAGCCATGACGACACGTCAGCCGCTTTACAAATCTCTGTATGTCCAGGTGTTGGTTGCCATCACCATCGGTATCTTGCTCGGCCATTACTACCCGGAAACCGGCGTTGCCCTCAAACCCTTGGGTGACGGCTTCGTCAAACTGATCAAGATGGTCATTGCGCCGATCATCTTCTGCACCGTGGTCAGCGGTATCGCCGGCATGCAGAGCATGAAATCCGTCGGCAAGACGGGCGGCTACGCGTTGCTGTACTTCGAAATCGTCTCCACCATCGCGCTGCTCATCGGCCTGGTGGTCGTCAACGTGGTCAAGCCCGGCGCGGGCATGCACATCGACGTCAGCACCCTCAATGCCAGCAGCGTGGCTGCCTATGCCGCCGCCGGCGCGCAGCAGACCACCGTAGGCTTCCTGCTCAACGTCATCCCCAACACCGTGGTCGGTGCCTTCGCCAATGGCGACATTCTTCAGGTGCTGATGTTCTCGGTGCTGTTCGGCTTCGCCCTGCATCGCCTGGGCAGCTACGGCAAGCCGCTCCTGGACATGATCGATCGCTTCGCCCATGTCATGTTCAACATCATCAACATGATCATGAAGCTGGCCCCGATCGGTGCCTTTGGCGCCATGGCCTTCACCATCGGCCAGTATGGCGTAGGCTCGCTGGTGCAGTTGGGTTACCTGATGGCATGCTTCTACGTCACCTGCCTGCTGTTCGTGCTGGTGGTGCTGGGTGGTATCTGCCGCGCCCACGGCTTCAGCGTCCTGAAGCTGATCCGCTACATCCGTGAAGAGTTGCTGATCGTGCTCGGTACTTCGTCGTCCGAGTCCGCACTGCCACGCATGCTCGCCAAGATGGAGCGCCTGGGTGCGAAGAAGTCCGTGGTAGGCCTGGTTATCCCAACCGGTTACTCGTTCAACCTGGACGGCACCTCGATCTACCTGACCATGGCTGCGGTGTTCATCGCCCAGGCCACTGACACCCCGATGGACATCACCCATCAGATCACCCTCCTGCTGGTCTTGCTGGTAGCCTCCAAAGGTGCCGCGGGCGTCACCGGTTCGGGCTTCATCGTGCTGGCGGCCACGCTCTCGGCCGTGGGTCACCTGCCAGTTGCCGGCCTTGCCCTGATCCTGGGCATCGACCGCTTCATGTCCGAGGCGCGTGCATTGACCAACCTGGTGGGTAACGCCGTTGCCACCGTGGTCGTAGCCAAGTGGGTCAAGGAGATGGACGACGACAAGCTGGCTTCGGAGCTGGCCTCAGGTGGCGGTCCGCTGATCGACACCCGTCCTACCGATGACCTGGGTGTTGCCGAAGGCCCTGCGCGTTGATCGCAGCGTAACGGAACGCAAAAGGCGACCCAAGTGGGTCGCCTTCTGCATTGGGCAGCTGTCACAGCTCGGGCACATGACCACAACCAGAATCCTCAGGCCCTGAGCCACACCGCCTCGGGCCCTGGCCAGCCGTCAACCCAGCACCACCTCCAGCACGTGAATCACCTGCGCCTGCGGGTAATGCCACCTGACCTGCACGTCCCAGAACTTCACCCCATACACCCGCTCTGCCACCGGTACCTGATAGGCCGGCCGCGGGTCCTGCGCCAGGCATTGCTCGATCAGTTCAACCAGGGGCTCGCCCAGGCGCACAGCATGTTCGCGAGCCTGGAGCAGGGCGCTGTCGGACCATTGCACGGCAATGGCAACGGGTGCGCCGCTGGCCATGTGGTTATGGGCCCCGTCGATACTGTCGGCGTACGGCACGTAGGGCTTGATGTCCAGTACTGGCGTGCCGTCGAGCAAATCGATGCCCGACAGTAGCAAGCGGCCAGGTTCGACGCCTTCGAGCCGCACCACCGACTGGCCAATACCATTGGGCCGGTGGGTAGCGCGGGTGGCGAACACGCCCATGCTCTTGTTGCCTCCCAGCCGGGGAGGGCGCACCTTGAGCCGTGGCTTTTCTTCCAAGGCTTGGTGGAACAGAAACAGCAACCAGACATGGCTGACCTGCTCGAGTCCTTCAACCGCCTCGCCTTGGTCGAAGGGCGGCAGCAGTTCCAGTACGCCGCGTGCCGCTGGCGCCAGTTGCGGCTGGCGCGGGATGGCGAACTTCTCCTTGAAACAGGAGCGGACGATCCCGACCGGGGCAACCGTGTGCTGCATGACCATTCAGCCGTGCACGCGCTGGGTCAGGCCCTTGAGGAAATTGCGCAGCAACTGGTCGCCGCAGGGGCGGTAATTGTCATGACCAGCCTTGCGAAACAGTGCACTGAGCTCAGGCTTGCTGACAGGGAAATCGACCGATTTCAATATGGCGTGCAGGTCGTCTTCTTTCAGTTCGAAGGCCACTCGCAGCTTCTTCAGAATCTGGTTATTGGTAACCGGCAGCTCGACAGGTTGCGCCGGACGGCTTTCATCCTTGCCGCGACGGTAGATGACCAGGCCGTCGAGAAAGTGTGCCATGACCCGGTCCGGGCAGCGCACGAAACCTTCCTCTTCCTCTTTCTTCACATAGGTCGCCAGGACGACAGGGTTCACGTCCAGGCCAGTCAAACCGATGATCTCGGCCATTTTGGCGTCATTGACTTTCAACATGTAGCGCAGGCTGCGCAGGACGTCGTTGTGGTTCATTGCTGCAAAATCCTGTTCTGGTGCCGCACATCATGTACGGCATATCACTTAGAAACGTTCGGTGCCGGCCAGATAACGCCATTGGCCCAGCGCCAGCTTGCCCATCGAAACGCCGCCCAGACGTATGCGGCGCATGCCCACCAGCTCCAGGCGCAGATAGGCGCACAGTTCGGCAATCTGCCCCGGTTGCGGGTTCTTCAGCACCAGGCGCAGATGGGTTTCGTTTTGCCAGCTGGCCTTGGCCTTGGGCAACTCGCGGTCATTGCGGGTAACGCCGCGTGCCAGGCGCTCCAGCGTTTGCGCGGTAGCCTGGCCACGCACTTCGACGACGAACTCCTGCTCCAGCTTGCGCAGGTCGGCGTTGATCTTGCGGGTCACCCGCCAGTCCTGGGTGAAGACCTGCAGCCCGCTAGCACCCGGTTCCAGCGGCGCTATGCAGGCCTGGCGGGTAAAATGCCCATGCAGTGGGCGCATGCCTTCGCGGTGAGTCTCGCTGAGGCTGTTCATGTTCATGCCAAGCCGGGCAGTTTCGCTGTCCATGCCCGCAGGTTGATTGAGCAGCAGCGTGACCGGCTCCAGCGTATCGGCGCGTGCGCCGGGCAACAGCTCGACGTGTTGCTGCTCGACCTTGAACTGCGGCTGCTCGACCACCACGCCGTCGACCGTAACCCAGCCCCCTTCGATATACAGCTCAGCCTCGCGGCGGGAACAGCCAAGCTGCTCGACAAGGCGTTTGGACAGACGGACGGGTTCGGACATGACGACGATTCGCAGAGGCAAAGAAAGGCTGCATTGTACCCTTCCCGTCAGGCGAGGGGCGGGAATCTGCGTCAATCATGCTGTGCCGCGTAGGCGCATGTGCAGCAATGGATACGGTTGGCCCAGGCCATCCTTGGGAGAGCGGCCTACGATTTCGAACCCTTCGTGCAGGTAGAAGCCCAGTGCCTGGGTGTTCTGCTCGTTGACGTCCAGGGTCTGGGCCCCCAACGACTGCACCGCATGGTGCAGCAATCGCTTGCCAATGCCTTGGGCATGCCATTGCGGGGCCACGAACAGCAGGTCGATCCGCCCGCTCGCCACCCCGACGAAGCCCTGGAGGGTGCGATCAGGCGCGCGGGCACAGACCAGCATCACCGCGTCCAGGTAGTGCCGCAACACCTTGTCGCGTAGCAGAACGATGTAAGGTTCGGGCAGGAAAGTGTGCGTGGCGCGGACCGACTCTTCCCACACGCTGGTCAACGTGGGGTAGTCGCGCTGGTGAGGTGTTTCCAAGGTAGAGAATGGCCGCATCAGGTCCTTGCTCCAAGGGCGATCGAGCTAAGAATAGATGCTGGGGAAGGGCGCGACCCGAGAACGGGCCGCGCCAATGCGACAGGGTGGCGGCCTGTCAGATGGGCTCTGCCCACATGTCGTATTCGTCGGCGTCCACCACGCGGCAACGAACCTTGTCACCAGGCTTGAAACCGTGATTGCCATCGATGAAGACACTGCCGTCGATCTCCGGCGCGTCGAAGAAGCTGCGGCCGACCGAACCTTGCTCTTCGACTTCATCGATCAGTACGTCGATTTCCTTGCCGACGCGCATTTGCAGGCGGGCGGCGCTGATGGCCTGCTGATGCGCCATGAAGCGGTCCCAGCGATCCTGTTTGACGTCGTCCGGTACTTCGGCCAGGCCCAGGTCATTGGCCGGTGCACCTTCGACTGGCGAGTACTGGAAGCAACCCACGCGGTCGAGCTGGGCTTCGGTCAGCCAGTCCAGCAGATACTGGAAGTCTTCCTCGGTTTCGCCTGGGAAGCCGACGATGAAGGTGGAGCGTATGACCAACTGCGGGCATTGCTCACGCCACTGCTTGATGCGGGCTAGGGTGCGGTCTTCGAAGGCGGGCCGCTTCATCGACTTGAGCACCTTGGGGCTGGCGTGCTGGAACGGAATGTCCAGGTACGGCAGGATCTTGCCAGCGGCCATCAACGGGATCACATCGTCCACATTGGGGTACGGATACACGTAGTGCAGGCGAACCCACGCGCCCAGGCTGCTCAGTGCCTCGCACAACTCGAGCATGCGGGTCTTGACCGGGCGGCCGTTCCAGAAATCGGTCTTGTATTTGACGTCCACGCCATAGGCGCTGGTGTCCTGGGAAATTACCAGGATTTCCTTCACCCCAGCCTTGACCAGGCGCTCGGCTTCGCTCAGCACTTCGCCCACCGGGCGGCTGACAAGCTTGCCACGCATCGACGGGATGATGCAGAAGCTGCAGCTGTGGTTGCAGCCTTCGGATATCTTCAGGTAGGCATAGTGACGCGGGGTCAACTTGACGCCTTGCGGCGGTACCAGGTCGATCAGCGGGTTATGGTCCTGACGCGGCGGAACCACTTCGTGCACGGCGTTCACCACCTGCTCGTACTGCTGAGGACCGGTCACCGAGAGCACACTGGGGTGCACATCGCGAATGCTGCCTTCCTCGACGCCCATGCAGCCGGTGACGATGACCTTGCCGTTTTCCTTGATGGCTTCACCGATCACTTCGAGCGATTCGGCCTTGGCGCTGTCGATGAAACCGCAGGTGTTGACCACCACCACGTCGGCGTCCTCGTACGTTGGCACGACTTCATAGCCTTCCATGCGCAGCTGGGTCAGGATGCGCTCGGAATCGACCAGGGCTTTGGGGCAACCCAGGCTGACGAAACCGACCTTGGGGGTGGCGGGCGTGGTGGACATGACTAACCTCGGCATTGAATACAGGTCGCCCAGCCGTGATCGGGGGCGATCCTGACGGGCGCTTGTGGCGCCTCTGATCAAAAAGTGCGCAATTCTAGCGAGCGATGGGTCGATTGACCAGCAGAAATACGACGAACGCTGCGCTATGCTTCGCGCCGTTACGCCAGGCCCTGATGGGCGACCTGGCATGCAGGCGGACAACAGTGGCCCAAAGGGCCTTTTGCGGGAGTGGTCGATGGTTCAGGCAAGCAGTCACGCCGAGGGCGGGCACGCAGCGAAGCAGGGGGCGGCCCGGTCGCTGGGCCTGCTCGTGGCGGCGGTCGGGGTGGTTTATGGCGATATCGGCACCAGCCCGCTGTATACCTTGAAGGAAGTCTTCACCGGTGGTTACGGGGTACAGGTCAACCATGACGGTGTGCTGGGGATTCTGTCGCTGATCCTCTGGTCGCTGCTGTGGGTGGTGTCGTTCAAGTACGTGGTGTTCATCCTGCGGGCCGACAACCAAGGGGAGGGCGGCACCATGGCGCTGACTGCCCTGGCGCGGCGCGCCACGGCTGCGTATCCCCGCCTGCGCACGTTGATGGTGATCTGTGGCTTGATCGGCGCCTCGCTGTTCTACGGCGACAGCATGATCACCCCGGCGGTCTCGGTGCTTTCGGCCGTCGAGGGCCTAGGGCTGGCCTTCGATGGCATCGACCACTGGGTAGTGCCGCTGTCGCTGGTGGTGCTGGTGGCACTGTTTCTGGTGCAGCGCCACGGCACCGAGAAAATCGGCAAGCTGTTCGGGCCGGTGATGGTCCTCTGGTTCGTGGTACTGGCCGTGCTCGGGGTGCATGGCATCGCGCAGACGCCGGAAGTGCTCAAGGCCTTCAACCCCGGCTGGGCCATCAATTTCTTCATCGTCCACCCCGGCATGGGTGTGGCCATCCTGGGTGCGGTGGTACTGGCGCTGACCGGTGCAGAAGCGCTCTACGCAGACATGGGGCACTTCGGGCGCAAGCCGATCGCACGGGCCTGGTTCGCCTTGGTGCTGCCGGCATTGGTGCTCAACTACTTCGGCCAGGGCGCCATGTTGTTGCAAAACCCCGAGGCTGCGCGCAACCCGTTCTACCTGCTGGCGCCCAGCTGGGCCTTGCTGCCACTGGTCGGCCTCGCCACCCTGGCAACCGTGATCGCGTCCCAGGCGGTGATCTCCGGTGCCTTCTCGCTCACTCGCCAGGCCATCCAGCTGGGCTATATCCCGCGCATGCACATTCAGCACACGTCCAGCGACGAGCAAGGTCAGATCTATATCGCGGCAGTCAACTGGACGCTGATGGTCGGGGTCGTGCTGCTGGTGATTGGCTTCGAGTCCTCGGGCGCCCTGGCGGCTGCCTATGGCGTGGCCGTGACCGGGACCATGCTGATGACGACCATCCTGGTGGCGGCAGTCATGTTGCTGCTGTGGAAGTGGCCGCCGCTCCTGGCCGTCCCCATCTTGCTGGGCTTTCTGTTCGTCGACGGGCTGTTCTTCGCCGCCAACGTCCCGAAGATCGTCCAAGGCGGCGCCTTCCCCGTCCTGGCAGGCGGCGTGCTGTTCCTGCTGATGAGCACCTGGAAGCGTGGCAAGCAGATTCTGGTCGAGCGCATAGATGAAGGGGCGCTGCCGCTGCCGCTGTTCATCAGCAGCATCCGCATTCAGCCGCCGCATCGGGTGGAGGGCACGGCCGTGTTCCTCACCGCACGCTCGGACGCGGTGCCTCATGCGCTGCTGCACAACATGCTGCACAACCAGGTGTTGCACAGCCAGGTGGTGCTGCTGACGGTGCTCAGCGAAGACCGGCCCCGCGTGCCTGAGCAGGAGCGCTTCGAGGTCGAGGCCTATGGCGATGGCTTCTTCAGGGTGGTGCTGCATTTCGGGTTCATGGATGAGCCGGACGTGCCGGCGGCGCTGAAACTCTGCCACCTGGACGAGCTGGACTTCACACCCATGCGCACCACCTACTTCCTCAGCCGCGAAACCGTGATCGCCTCCCGGCTAGAAGGCATGTCCCGCTGGCGAGGCAACCTGTTCGCGTTTTTGCTGAAGAATGCCAACGGCAATCTGAGGTTCTTCAACCTGCCGCTCAACCGGGTGATCGAGCTGGGTACTCAGGTAGAGATCTGAAACAGGGTTAAGGGGGAGTGGCTGGTGTTTTGGGCCAACGCTACCGATTCAGGAATGTGCTGTTGTCCAGATGGGGTACAGTTCAGGAATGCGCTGGTTTCCAGCTAGGGTGCAGTTACGCCGTACCAATGTGGGAGCCTAGTACCGCGATGGGCCGCCTCCCACACGATGGACAGCAACCCATCTGAGAACCAGCGCATTTCCCGGTGGGAGCGGCCTCGTGCCGCGATGGGCCGCGCAGCGGCCCCGGCAATATGAGCTGCGAAGCTAAAATCCAGGTACCGCAGCCCATGGCAGCATGAGGCCCTACAAGGGTGCAGCGTATCCCCCTTATCCACGCCATCAGCACCCATCACTCGACATGGCCCCCTGCAAACTGGACGTACACCACCCCTCAGTTCTGCTCAGCCACACTCGACTTGCCCTGACGCGTCTCGATCTCGTCAATCAGGCGCTTGGCCAGTGCCGGGTAGTTTTCATCGAAGTGGTGGCCGCCCGGCAGCTTCAGGCGCTCGCCCACGGCGGTCTTGTCGGTGCACCCGCTTTCGTCGCTTTCTTCCACCCCGTACACGCACACCACTTTCGCTGCCGGCAGCTTGGCCATCTCTGGCCCGGTAGGGGCTTCCTGGCCCTCCTTGCCCAGCCAGCCCTCGACTTCGATCTCGAAGCTGCCGCTGCGGGCAAAGGCCAGCAGCATGACGGCATCGACCCGTTGCTGATCTTCGGCCGGCAGACGGTTGTAGATCGCAGGCAGTACATCGGCACCGAATGAATACCCGGTCAGGACGAAACGCTTGGTTCCCCACTTCTGGCGATAGTGGTGCATCAGCTCGGACAGGTCGGCAGCACTTTGCTCCGGTGTCTTGTGTTGCCAGTAATAGCGCAAGGTATCAATGCCCACCACCGGGTAGCCCAGCTTGGCCATCTCCCCGGCCACGTCGCGGTCCAGGTCGCGCCAGCCGCCGTCGCCGGACAGGAACAGGGTGACGGTATCGGTGGTTTGACCGGCTGGCACCTCGACCACGGGGATCGCCAAGGCGTTGCCGTCCTGGCCCACCAAGGCTTGAGTCAGCTGTGCCTTGAGCACTTGCGGCAGATGAATGTCGTAGTCACTGATACTGGTTTCGGCGTTGCTCTGGTCGCGCACGAAGGCCGCACTGGCATCGTCCGGGTTGTCGTTCCACGCCACGCTCCAATGCCCGTGAGGCGCGGTCTTGGGCAGCGGTGCCTGGCAACCGGGCTGTTCTACTGTGAAACCCACGGATATCGCCCGGGCCTTGTCGTCATTCTGGCTCGCAAGCCAACGCCAGGCTTGGGCGGCCCCTGGGCCAATGCCTGCGACCAATGTGGGTTTGGCCGGCAACTGAGCCAGGGCCGTGTCCATGGCTTGCTGCTGCTTGGCGCAATCACTGGCGGGCAATACCACCTGCACCAGCTGCGCCTGGGCCGCTTGCGCAAGGTCGAGCAGCTGCTTGTGGGTCAGCGCCTGATCCTGCGGTACCCCGACTGCCACCCAGGCGGTCGGATGGACGCCCGGGGTGACGCGGGTGATGCTGGCATCGTTGATCGTAAGCTGTTCGAGCTGTGCCTCAGGGGCAGGGCGCGTCCAGAACCAGAACGCCGCTGCCGCCGCCAGCAAGGCCACCAGCAGGGTCAGCAACAGGTACAGCCAAAAGCGTCGGGTCATCAGCGTTTCACCAATCCAGTCAAGCCGCCGGCGATCAGGGCGGCAGTGTCGGCCAGTGCCACCAGCGGGTCGAGCCCTGCAGGCACAGCCATGTAACGAGGTTCCCAGTCAGGCTGGAACTTGTCCTTGAAGCGGCGCAGGCCTTGGAAGTTGTAGAGCTGCTCACCACGGCGGAACACCATCGAGCCCAAGCGTTGGGTCAATGGCGCACCACGCCGTGGCTGCAGCCCCGAAAGCGGCACCATGCCCAGGCTGAAGCGGCCGTAGTCATGGCTTTTGTAATGCAGGATCAAGCCGATCATCATGAATTCCATCGTCAGCTTGGGCGCCTCTGGATGTGCACGCATCAGGTCAAGGCTGGCCAGCTCGTTGCTGTGGGTTTCCAGCAGGTTGGCGAAGGCCACTGGGCGCCCTTGAAAGCGAATCAAGGCGATGCGGAAATGCTGCAGGTAATCCGGGCTGAAGCGGCCCAGCGAAAAGCCTTTTTCACGGACGTTCTTGCCGCTTAGCCAAGCGTCGGAAATTTCCTTGAGCTCGGCCAGAGGCGCATGGCCCGGCTCATGGATTTCCAGGCTGAGCCCATCCCGGCCGCCTCGATTCCAGGTGTAGCGCAGGTCCTTCATCTCCTTGCCCTTGGCTTCAAGGTCGAAGCGACGCAGGTCTACACGGGCCTCTTCGCCGAGCTTCAAGGCGGTCAGGCCGATGTCCATGTAGAACGGCAGGTTCTCCGCGCGCACCTGGTAGAACACCGGTCGAGCGTGGTGCAGGTCGCACAGGTCGCGGAACTGCCAGATCATCTCGGCGCGTTCCTGGGCCGGCCCGATAGGGTCGTACAGCGCGACCAGGCTACGACCGCGGCGGGCATACATTAAAAAAGCGTTGTCGCGGGGATGGAACAGCAGCGCCTTGTCGCCGGTCAGGGCAAGGCCACCATCGGGCTGGTCGGACGCCTGCAGGATGCGGTGGGCGCGTTGCAGTTCGGCTTCATCAGGCAGGTGGATCACAGGCGGCGCGGTGCGCAGCAGCCAAGTCAACGCCAGCGCTGCCAGCAGTAACGCGCTACCCATGGCCGCTCTCAGGCCGCGGGGGGCATCGGCATCCAGGGTGAACTGCCACCATAGCTGGTGGCTATAAGGCACGTCCTGGTAGGCGAACAACAGCAGCCATACCGACGCGCCGACCACGCAGGCGCTGGCCACCAGGTACACCGGTGAGAAAGGCAGCTCCATCAGCCGGCTCGGCCGGTAGAACGAGCGTCGGAACAAGGCCAGCAGCGCGGCCGTGAAGGTCAGCAGGCAGGCTTCTTCCCAATCGAAGCCCTTGAGCAGCGAAAGCAACGCGCCCACCAGCAGCAGCACCGTGGTCAGCAGCCAGGCCGCCGACAGGCGCCGGCGCAGCCCTTGGGCCAGCAACAGGCACAGCACGCCGATCAGGCTGGCGCCAAAGTGGGAGGCATCGATCAGCCGATGGGGGATGAGAAAGCCCATGTGCTCGAGCCGAGTGTCGATCTCGGGCGTGGCGCCGGAGAACAACAGCACCACCCCGGAGAGAAACACCATGATGGCCAGGATCGGCGCGGCCAGCCCGGAAGCGGCCTTCATGGCCTGGCGGGCGAACAGCAGGCGCCGGGCTTCGTTGGCCAGCAACAGCACGCAAGCCAGCAGAAGCGGCAGTACCACATAGATGATGCGGTACAACAGCAGCGCGGCCGCCAGTGGCGCAGCGCCCAACTGATCGGCGAAGGCTGCCAGCAGGATGGCCTCGAACACGCCGACGCCACCGGGTACGTGGCTGAGCACGCCCGCCGCCAGCGCCAGCAGATAGACCAGTACGAAGGCACCGAACGGCGGCGCTTCGGGCAGCAGCAGGTAGAGCACGGTGGCGGCAGCCGCAACGTCCAGTGCCGTGATCAGCAGTTGCAGGCCGGTCAGCCGCGCGCCAGGCAGTCGCAGCGTGCGCCGCCCCAGTTTCACCAACAGGTTGTCGGCCACCGGCTGTTCGGCCAGCCGCTTGCGGTACAAGCCCACTGCCAACAAGGCGCACGCGGCCAGGACGGTAACCGCAACGCCGCCCAGCAAGCCCTGGGGTAGGCCCAGGGCCGTCGAGGCTGCGGGCAGATTGCTCAAGGTGGCCAACGCTGCAAGCGGCGGCAACGCACAACCCAGCGAAAGGCTGGCGAAAACCGTCATGCGTGCGACCTCGCCAGCGCCCACGCCTTGTCGTGCATAAAGCCGGTAGCGCACCGAGCCGCCTGAGAGCATCGACAGGCCGATGGCATTGCCGATGGCAAATGCGCTGAAACCACCCAGTACCAGCGTGCGACCAGGCAACTTCACTCCTGCGTAGCGACTGGCCGACCACTCATAGCCCAGCAGGATCACGAAGCCGATCACCGTTGCCACCAATGCGCCCAGCAGCGACTGCACCGGCACATCGAGCATGGCATCGTGCAAGGCATAGATGTCCAACTCGCTCAGCAGGTGGCGGCAAGCGATCAATCCCATGGTGAACAGCACTAGCGTCACCGCCAGCCAGATGGGCTGCCGATAACGGCTTATGCGTTCGAGCAAAGGCAGGCGCTGCACGGCACCGGGCAGCGCTGTGGCCAGCGGCACCGTAGGTTCAGGGTTCTGAGCGGTCATGGGTTACCCCGAGCGTCAGGCACGAGGTGGAGGAGAGGCGCGGCCAAGTGAAAGTCCCTTTGGAAAACGTATCCAATATTACTCCGGCCCTGGGCGCTTAACAGCCCGGCAGGGGTTAAAGATAGTTCATCCATGGGAGGTGTGCCGGCCTGTAATTGGGTTGCCGGCCACGCACGCGGCATATGCCAAGAGAAAGCGCAAACGAAAAACCCCGCTCGTATCGCTACGAGCGGGGTTTGTTCTGACGAATATGGTTGCGGGAGCCGGATTTGAACCGACGACCTTCGGGTTATGAGCCCGACG
>CAURYQ010000077.1:0-21035 GCA_963529135.1 uncultured Pseudomonas sp.
GCATTGGCGTACTGCACATGGTTGCTGATAGCGGCCATGACCTTCGGCTCCAGCAGGTAATTCATGTAGGCGTACCCGGCTTTTTCGTCTGGCGCGTCGGCTGGCATGGCAACCATGTCGAACCACATCGGCGCACCTTCCTTGGGTATCGCATACCCCACCTTGACCCCGTTGTGGGCTTCCTCGGCACGGTTCTTGGCTTGCAGCACATCGCCCGAGAACCCGACCGCCACGCAGATATCGCCGTTGGCCAGGTCGGCCGTGTACTTGGATGAATGGAAGTAGCTGATGTATGGCCGCACCTGCATCAGCAGGGCCTTGGCCTTGTCATAGTCGGCCGGGTTCTGGCTATGGTGTGGCAGGCCCAGGTAGTGCAATGCGATAGGCAGCAGCTCGGGACCATTGTCCAGCACCGCCACCCCACAGCTTTTGAGCTTGCTCATGTACTGGGGCTTGAAGATCAGGTCCCAGGAGTCGACCGGCGCGTCGTCGCCCAATACCGCCTTGACCTTGTCGATGTTGTAGCCGATGCCAGTGCTGCCCCACAGATAGGGGAACCCATACTGGTTGCCCGGGTCGTTGCCCTCCAAGGCTTTGAGCAGCACCGGATTGAGGTTTTTCCAGTTCGGCAGTTGCGATTTATCCAGGTGTTTGAGCGCCTTGCCCTGGATTTGCCTGGCCATGAAGTGGTTGGAGGGAAACACCACGTCGTAGCCGGAATTGCCGGTCATCAACTTGCCATCGAGGGTTTCGTTGCTGTCGTAGACGTCGTAAGTGGGCACGATACCCGTGGCTTGCTGGAACTGCTTCAACGTGTCGGGCGCGATGTAGCTGGACCAGTTGTAGATCTTCACCGTTTCTGCCGCGCTGGCCACGCTGGCGGCCAGCATCAAGGGGGCGATGAGTAGCGTACGCATGTCGGGTTACCTTGCTTTGTGTGTTGTTATCGAAGGCAGGCGATCAGCGGATCAGAAGATAAGCACGTAGGTCTTGCGCACGGTTTCCTGGATGTCCCAGGTGCCAGTGCTGTTGGCCGGTAGCATCAATGCGTCTCCGGCTTCTATGACCAGGACCTCGCCCTCGTCAGGGGTGAAGGTGCAGCGGCCTTTGATGAAGTGGCAAAACTCCTGTTGCACGATTTGCCGTCGCCAGCGACCTGGCGTGCATTCCCAAATCCCCGTTTCAACGCCATCGCTGCGTTGTACGCAGGTGACCGACGTCACCGCCACGGGCTCGCCGAGCGGTACCGCAACGGGGCTACTGGACTGCAGAACGGCGGTGTCTGCCCTCTTGAATTGAGTGATGCTCATGACAGGTCGATCCTGGTTGAGTGAAGAGTCAGTGCATGAAACCTTCCATGAAGTCCGCCAGTTTGCTGGCCAGTTGCCGTCTCCATGGCGGGGTGGCGGGGCTGGCCAGGGTGCGATCTTCGTGGACGAAGCTCTGGATGATGGCGTTGTATCCAAGCCAGCGGCTGGGCTCTGGGGGCCAGCTGGCCAGGCTCGATAGCGGTCTGTTGTCGTGCACCCAGGGCTGCGCGGTGAGCGCGTTTTGCTGGTTCAGGATAAGTGCAGCCAGGGTTCGCCCGCCTAGGTTGGTCGCGCCTACGCCTTCACCGCCATAGCCACCGGCCAAGGCGATACCGCGCTGGCGATCGCACAGCATGTGCGGTCGGAAACGCCGCGCCATGCCCAAATTGCCACCCCAGGAGTGGGTGATGCGCACATGGCGCAGATGTGGAAACAGCTCGCTGAACAGGTAGCGACGCAGCTCGATTTCATGGTCTTGAAGGTTGAAGTTCTCGCGCAGCCTGCCACCAAAGCGGTAGCCGCCTCGGGCGCCGAAGACCAGGCGGTCATCGGCGGTGCGTTGGCCATAGGTCACCTGCCGGCTCCCCTCACTGAACGCCTGACCCTGGTCGAGGCCGATCTGTGCCCAGGTGGCCTGCGGTAAAGGTTCTGTGGCTACCATCAGGCTCTGCACCGGCAGCTGGTGTTTGCCCAACGGCGGCAAGCTCGAGGCATAGCCTTCCACGGCCGGTACTATCCAGTTGCACCGCAGGCGGGCCAAGGGAGTGGCGACTTCGCCAGGCTGCCAATCAAGCGCCGGCGTGTTTTCGTAGATCGGCACCCCCAAGGCTTCGACCGCTTTGGCCAGGCCACGCACCAGCTTGGCCGGGTGCAGGGTGGCCGTGTGCGGGCTGTAGATGGCCCCGTACGCGTTGCTCACGCGCAATTGGCCCTCCAGTTGCTCGGGCCGCAGCCAGCGGTAATCGTCCTCGTTCATGCCCAGGTGATACAGGTGGTCCAAATGAGCACGCAGGCTTCGTTCCTGTTCGGGATAGCGCGCTGCACAGTACAGCACACCGCCTTTGCGGTAGTCGCAATCGAGCTGCTCGCGCTGCAACACGCGCTGCACTTCGTCTGGGATGTCATGCAGCAAGTCGATACTGGCGCGGCGCTGAAGCGGGGACAGGCTGGCCAGCAGGCGATCCTCACCCAGCAGGTTGCCCATCAGCCAGCCACCGTTGCGCCCCGAGGCGCCGAAGCCTGCGATGTTGGCCTCGATCACCACGATATTGAGCTGTGGCGCCTGGCGCTTGAGATAGTACGCGGTCCACAGGCCGGTGTAGCCCGCGCCGATGATGCAGACGTCGGCCTCGACGCTTGCCCGCAGGGCCGGGCGAGCGCACAAGGGTTCTTGCAACTGGTCCATCCACAGGCTGAGGGTACGCAGGGGCTGCATGGGCCAGGCTCCGCAATCGATCAGGTGATGAAGCGATGCTAGTGGCGAAGGGCAGCGGTTGTCTTACGTGCGTGCACGCGAGGAAATCTGTTTGAGATACGCCTTGGGGGTTAGCCCGGTGTGTTCGCGAAAGCACTTGTAGAACGCCGACAGCGAGTTGAAACCGGCGTTGAACGCCAGATCATCGATGGCCGTGCCGGCGCTGTCATGCGCCAGTAGGGTCATGAGGTGTTGCAAGCGTGCCTGGTTGACATAGCGGTAGAAGCTCTGGCCCAGCACCTGGTTGAGCAGATAGGAAATCTGATTACGGCTGTAGCCACTGGCCTGGGCGACGTCTTGCAGGTTCAGTTCGGGGTCTAGGTAAGGGCGCTGTCGCTGGAAGTAGTGTTCAAGGTCTTGCGCCATAGTGGACAACTGGCGCGGGGACAAACCCAGACGGCTGGTAGCCGGCCGTGAGGCGCGGCCGCCTGCGCCATTGCTGTGCTGGCGCACGAGGGTGGCGTACTCGTTGACCAGCCAGATCAGGCCGTCCTTGACCGTGATCGCTTCACTGGACTGAAAGGCCACCAGGCCGTCTCCACCTTGCACCGTGACCTGGTACTGGATGTAGGCGGTGCACCCATCGACGCGAATGCGATCACTGTGCACGATGTCTTCGCCGGCAGCATGGGGCAGGCAAGCGCTGACGTATTCGCGCAGGTCAGCATGGCTCAGCACCCGGTTCTGGAAGAAGTCGTGATACTGGATATCGGGGTGATACAACGCCATCACACCCTCGAGATCACGCTGCTTCCAGCACAGGTGGTAGCGCATCACGGTGTCGGCGGTGATCGGCGTCTGGGATGGGCCATCGGGCAGGGTCATGGCAGGATCATGCCCTGTCGTGGGCAGGCCGACAAGAATGCAGAACACCTGACGCAGCGGAGCGATTCGCGCATTTTGCACGGTCAATAATTGATCAAAATGCGTAAGTTATTGATTTGCAAAGGCATGATTTTTTACGGCAACTGGCACAGCCGCTGCAACGTTTAATGCGCGAATGGACTTCTCGCTAACAACACAGGCGAACACATCATGATCTCATCTGCCGACTATCCCGTTGTCGATACACAAAGCCGCTCTGGAGTATCCTGGGCAGCGATCTTCGCTGGCGCAGCCGGTGCTGCTGCCATTTCTCTCCTTCTGGTAGTACTCGGTGCGGGACTCGGCTTTGCCGCGACGTCGCCGTGGGCAGATGAAGGGGCCAGTGCGAAAGCCCTGGGCATCTCGACCATCGTCTGGTTGCTGCTGACCCAGATCATTGCCTCGGGCATGGGCGGCTACATCGCCGGCCGTCTGCGAGTGAAGTGGGCGAACTTGCACGGTGACGAAGTTTACTTCCGCGATACCGCACATGGCTTCCTGTCGTGGGCCGTGGCTACGCTCGTTACCGCCATGCTGGTACTGGGTACAGCGGGCAATATCGTGGGTGCTGGTGCCAGTGCTGCCACGCAGGCAGCTGGCATGACCGCTGCTGCTGGCGGTGCTGCTGCTTCGAATGCTTCGGACGAATCGCTCGATTACTTCGTCGACGGTCTGTTCCGTGGTGAAGGCCCGGCACCTGTCAGCGATGACGCTGCCAACGGCGTTGCAGCTCGCATCCTGGCCAAAGGCTTTGCCGGTGACGGTGCCATGGCCCCTGAAGACCGTGCCTACCTGGCGCAACTGGTCGCACAGCGCACCCGCCTGTCCCAGCCAGAAGCCGAAGCTCGCGTAGATCAGGTCATGGCCCAGGTACAGCAGCTGAAAACCGACGCCAAGCAGGCTGCAGATACCGCTGCCAAAGTGGCTGCCTGGACTGCCCTGTGGACCTTCGTCGCCCTGCTGTGCGGCGCCTTCTTCGCCAGCCTTGCCGCGCTATACGGTGGTCGTCGTCGCGACCAGGTTCAGTGGCTCGAAGGTGACTACGTCGCTCATCGCACCATTCAACGCTAAACAAGGAGAACGAACATGCGCTCGATATTGCTATGGATGCTAGGTGTACCTATTCCGATCATCATTCTGATTGCACTGTTCATGCATTAACAAAAAGGGCCGCTTAGCGGCCCTTTTTGTTACTGTTTCTTGACTTGTCACGCTAGGGCCAGGGCTTGTGCGAAGTGCACAATTGCTAAAGGTTACTCATGCCCATGTGCGGTCTTGGACCGCGATGGGCTGCACAGCGACCCCGGCAGCATGGGCTGCGAAGCTGAAATCCTGGGCCCGCCTCGCGGCCCATCGCGGCGCAAGGCCACTCCCACGGGGAGTGCACTTTGTATGGTAGTTAATCTGTCTACAGGGAGATCGCTGGGGCTGCTTGATTTCAGCAGATGCATCTTTATTGCACAACTGCTGAAGGTTACTCGGGCCCATGTGGGAGCGGTCTTGCACCGCGATGGGCTGCGCAGCAGCCCCGGCAGTATGGATTGCGAAGCTGAAATCCTGGGCCCGCCTCGCGGCCCATCACGGCACAAGGCCACTCCCACATAGGGGCGCCGGACCGGTAAGGCCGCTCAAGGGGCTACTTCGATATTGGGGTAGGGTAATCCCAGGCAGCGATTGCAACCCATTAACAGGCTGCATGCCCTCGACCCCGCCAGGCTTGAGGGCTTACCTACAGGAACTGCTCCGCATAGTGACACGCCACCTGCCTCGTCTCCACCTGCCTGAACGCCGGCACCTCATTGGCGCAGCGATCGGTAGCGTAGGGGCAACGCTTGTGAAAGGCGCAGCCGTCAGGCGGATTGAGCGGGTTGGGCAGCTCGCCGGCAATGCGAATGCGCGGTTTGGATGGGTCCGGGTGAATAGCCGGCGTGGCAGACAACAGCGCCTGCGTATAAGGGTGTAGCGGCTTTTCGTAAATGTCGGCCTTTGGCCCCATTTCCGCCGGCCTGCCCAAGTACATGACCAGCACGTCGTCGGCCACATGCCGCACCACCGCCAGGTTGTGCGATATGAACACGTAACCGGTGCCGTACTGCTGCTGCATGTCCATGAACAGGTTCAACACCTGAGCCTGGATCGATACGTCCAGTGCAGAGGTCGGCTCATCGGCCACCAGTACCTTCGGTTGCAGCATCATCGCCCGTGCCAGGGCGATACGCTGGCGCTGACCGCCAGAAAACATGTGCGGATAGCGCTGATAGTGTTCCGGGCGCAGCCCCACCTGTTCCATCATCTTCTGAACCCTGTCGCGCCGCTCCCCTTTGCTCAGTGCAGTGTTGATCAACAACGGCTCTGCCAGTTGATCGCCGATCTTCTGCCGCGGATTGAGCGAGGCATATGGGCTTTGAAAGACCATCTGCACGTCCCGACGCAGTTGCTTGCGCTCAGCCTTGCTGGCACCGGTCACCTCCAGACCTGCGATCTGCAGCGAGCCGGACGTGGGCTGTTCGATCAGGGTCAGGGCCCGAGCCAAGGTTGATTTGCCGCACCCGGACTCACCAACTACCGCCAGCGTCTTGCCGGCCTGCAGCTCGAATGACACGCCGTTGAGCGCGCGTACCAGCGCGTGGCCCTTGAACAGCCCACGTGACACTTCGTAATGCCGGGTCAGGTCCCGGGCAGATAGAACGACGGCCATCACGCCACCTCCTGGTTCAGTGGGTAGAAGCAACGGGCCAGGCTGTGTGCCTTGGGGTCCAGGGCCGGACGCTGGTGTCGGCAGTTGTCGCGCACATAGGGACAGCGCGGTGACAGCAGGCAACCCTGTGGCCGGTCATAGCGACCTGGAACGATGCCGGGCAGGGTGGCCAATCGCTCGGCGCCTAGGCTGTGTTCGGGAATCGCTGCCAGCAAAGCTTCGGTGTAGGGATGGGCGGGTACGTCGAACAGTTCCGGCACCTGGCCCACCTCCACGGCCTGGCCTGCGTACATCACGCATACCCGGCGCGCCGTCTCGGCCACCACGGCCAGGTCATGGGTGATCAGGATCAGCGCCATGTTGCGCTCCTGCTGCAGGTTGACCAGCAGCTCCATGATCTGCGCCTGGATGGTCACGTCCAGCGCCGTGGTCGGCTCGTCGGCGATCAGCAGCTTTGGCTCGCCGGCAATGGCCATGGCGATGGCGACCCGTTGGCTCATGCCGCCGGACAGTTGATGCGGGTAGGCGTCCAGGCGGCTCTCAGCGGCAGGGATTTCGACTTTCTGCAGCAGTTCCAGGGCCCGCTGCCGTGCAGCCTTGCCCTTGAGGCCCAGGTGCTGACGCAGCACTTCTTCAATCTGGTAACCCACGGTATAGCTGGGGTTCAGGGCCGTCATCGGGTCCTGGAAGACCATGGCGATGTCCTTGCCCACCACCTTGCGCCGTTGCCGGCCGCTGAGGGTGAGCATGTCGATGCCGTCGAAGGTCATGGCATCGGCCGTGATCCGCCCAGGGGCCTCGACCAGGCCCATCAGGGCCATCATGGTTACCGACTTGCCCGAGCCGGACTCGCCAACGATGGCCAGGATTTCGCCCGCCTGCACCCGCAGGTCCAGACCGTCCACCACTGGAACCGCATCAGCGTCGCCAAAACGCACGTTGAGGTTGTTGATCTGCAACAAAGACATGGTGGTGCTCCTCAGGCGGCGTTCTTGAGTTTGGGGTCGAGCGCATCGCGAAGGCCGTCACCCATCAGGTTGATGGCCAGCACGCTGAGCAGGATGGTCAGGCCCGGTAGGCTCACCACCCACCAGGCGCGCTCGATGTAATCCCTGGCCGAGGCCAGCATCGTCCCCCATTCCGGAGTCGGTGGCTGCACGCCTAGGCCCAGGAAACCCAGGGCGGCCGCATCGAGGATGGCCGAGGAGAAGCTCAAGGTGGCCTGCACGATCAGCGGCGCCATGCAGTTGGGCAGCACGGTCACGAACATCAAGCGCCCTAGCCCTGCGCCCGCCAGCCGAGCGGCGGTGACGTAGTCGCGGTTCAGCTCGCCCATCACGGCGGCGCGGGTCAGGCGCACGTAGGAGGGCAGCGAGACGATGGCGATGGCGATCACGGTATTGATCAGCCCAGGGCCGAGGATGGCGACGATCGCGACGGCCAGCAGCAGCGAGGGCAGGGCCAGCATCACGTCCATCAAGCGCATGATCGAAGGGCCGACGAAGTGCGGGAAGAAGCCCGCCAGCAGCCCGAGCAGAATACCGGGGATCAGTGATATCACCACCGATGACAAGCCGATCAGCAAGGACAGGCGCGCCCCTTGGATCAAGCGCGAGAGCAGGTCGCGGCCAAGTTCGTCGGTGCCGAGAATGAACTGCCAGGTGCCGCCTTCCAGCCATACCGGCGGGGTCAGCAGAAAGTCCCGGTACTGCTCGCTGGGGTCGTGGGGCGCGACCCAGGGCGCGAACAGGGCGCAGAACACCACCACGCACATGAACGCCAGGCCCATGACCGCGCCCTTGTTACGCGCGAAGGCCTGCCAGAACTCCTTGTAGGGCGAGGGGTAGAGAAGGCTTTGGTCCGCCGGGCCGACCGGAGACAGGGGTTTTGCAGTTGGATTGGTCATGACGGGCCTCAGCGCTGATGACGGATGCGTGGGTTGGCCAGGCCGTAGAGGATGTCCACGACGAAATTGACCAGGATCACCAGGCAGGCAATCAACAAGATGCCGTTCTGGACCACGGGGTAGTCACGGGCACCGATGGCTTCGATCAGCCACTTGCCGATGCCCGGCCAGGAAAAGATGGTTTCGGTCAGCACCGCGCCGGCCAGCAAGGTGCCTACCTGCAGGCCGAACACGGTCAGCACGGGGATCAGTGCGTTGCGCAAACCGTGCATGAACACGACCCTGGCAGGGGACAGGCCCTTGGCGCGTGCCGTGCGGATGTAGTCCTCGCGCAGCACCTCGAGCATGGACGAGCGCGTCATGCGGGCGATCACGGCCAGCGGGATGGTGCCCAGCACGATGGCCGGCAGAATCAGGTGCATCACAGCATCCTTGAACGCGCCTTCTTCGTCGCTGAGCAGGGTGTCGATGAGCATGAAACCCGTCTTGGGCTCGATGTCGTAAAGCAGGTCGATGCGCCCGGACACCGGAGTCCAGCCTAGGCTCACGGAGAAGAACATGATCAGGATCAGGCCCCACCAGAAGATCGGCATCGAGTAGCCGGCCAGCGATATGCCCATGACACCGTGGTCGAACAGCGAACCGCGCTTGAGTGCGGCGATCACACCGGCCAGCAAGCCGACGACGCCGGCGAACAGCAGGGCGGCCATGGCCAGTTCCAGGGTGGCCGGGAACAAGGTGGTGAATTCGCTCCAGACGCTCTCGCGCGTACGCAGCGACTCGCCCAGGTCGCCCTGAGCCAACTTGCCGATGTAGTCCAGGTACTGGGCTGGCAACGGTTTGTTCAGGCCCAGCCGCTCCATGGCCTGGGCGTGCATTTCCGGATCGACCCTGCGTTCGCCCATCATCACTTCCACCGGGTCACCGGGGATCAGGCGTATCAGCGCGAAGGTCAGCAAGGTGATGCCGAAAAACGTCGGAATCAGCAGGCCGAGGCGCCGGGCAATAAAACTCAACATGGTCGCAGTTACCTCATCAGGCCACGTGGCAGGTACCTGCCACGGCAGTGCCGCCGCTGCCCTGAGGGCGACGGCGGTCGTTGTTGTTCTACTTCACTCGGGTGGTAGCGAAGTTGTTGCTGGTCAAGGGGCTGATCACGTAGCCCTCCACGTTGTCACGCATGGCCGTGAACACCTTGGGGTGGGCCATGCTGATCCAGGGCTGGTCCTCATCGTACACCGTCAATGCCTCGCTATAGAGCCTTGCACGCTCGTCGTTGTCGCTCACCTCGCGTGCGCGGGTGATCAATGCCTGGAATTTCGAGTTGCACCAACGTGCATAGTTCTCGCCGTTGGCGGCCGCCTCGCAACTGAGCAGCGGGGTGAGGAAGTTGTCAGGGTCGCCGTTGTCGCCGGCCCAGCCACTGGAAACCAGGTCGGCCTCGCCCTTCTTGGCCCTACGCAGCATCTCGGCCCATTCCATGACGCGGATATCCAGCTTCAGGCCGATCTGCGCAAGGTCGGCCTGGAGCATCTCGGCGGACAGGCGTGGATTGGGGTTGGTCGGGCCGCCGCCATTGCGTGTGAACAGAGTAATCACCGTGCCTGGGGGCACACCGGCCTGCTTGAGCAGCGCCCGCGCCTGGTCCAGGTCGCGAGGCGGATTCTGGTTGGCAGTGTTGTAGCCGATCAACGAAGGGGGATAGGGGTTGACCCCGACGAGTGCGTTGCCTTTGCCGAACAACTGGTCGACATGGGTCTGACGGTCGAACGCCATGTTGATTGCCTTGCGCACACGCACATCGCTCAGGTAGGGGTGCTGGGTGTTCATGGCAATGTAGCCGGTCACCAGCGATTCGGTCTGCGCAACCTTCAGGTGTGGGTCCGAAACAATCGACGGCACGTCGTCCGGTTTGGGGTACAGCGCGACCTGACACTCGTTGGCGCGCAGCTTCTGCAGGCGTACGTTGCTGTCGGTGGCGATGGCCAGAACCAGAGCATCGGCTGGCGGCTTGCCACGGAAATAGTCCGGGTTGGGCTTGAAGCGAACCTGGGCATCCTTGACGTAGCGCTGGAAAATGAACGGCCCGGTGCCGATCGGCTTGCTGTTTAGCGCTGCGGTCTTGCCGGCCGCCAGCAGCTGATCACCGTACTCGGCGGAATAGATGGAGGTAAAGCCCATGGCCAAGTCGCGCAGGAAGGGCGCTTCAGGTCGGGTCAGGGTGATGACCACCGTGTAATCGTCGGTCTTGTCCACCGACTTGAGCAACGTCTTGAAAGCCATGCTCTCGAAGTAGGGGTAGCCGATGCTGGTCTTGTCATGCCACGGGTGATTCGGGTCGAGCTGACGGCGCAGGCTCCACAGCACATCGTCGGCGTTGAGGTCGCGAGTGGGTTTGAAATAATCGGTGGTGTGGAACTTGACCCCACGGCGCAGGTGGAAGGTGTAGGTCAGGCCGTCGGCGGAAATGTCCCAGCGCTCGGCCAGGGAGGGCTGTACGTCGGTCGTGCCGGGTTTGAAATCCACCAGGCGGTTGAACAGCGTTTCGGCGGCAGCGTCGAACGTTACCGCAGTGGTGTACTGCACCACATCGAACCCTTCGGGGCTGGCTTCGGTGCACACCACCAGCGGTTTGGCGGCCAGCTGGGTCGTGCCGCCCAGGATCAGCGCCGCCAGAACCAGCCGCAGTCCTGATGTCTTGTTGCTCACAGCATGCATGGACCATTTCTCCCTGCGTTGTTTCCGAGCCTGACGCCCGGCCCGCTGGCAAGCGGGCCGGGCGACCGGTCAGAGGATGTTGAACGGAATGGTGGTGACGACCCGGAACTCGTTCAGGCTGCCATCGCTCTGGGCCTTGCTTGCTCGGTGCGTTGTGTAAGTGGCGCGGATGCTGGTGTCCTTGAGCGGCCCGCTTTGTACCGCGTAGCTGGTGCCGATGCCCCACTCGTAGTGGTTTTCTCCGTCGAGACCTTGCACGTCATAGGCGTTGCCGCGGTAATGGGTGCCGTCGATGCCCCAGCCACGCGCGTTGTACAGGTTGAATTTCAGCCCTGGCACGCCGTAGTACGCCATGTTCAGCACATAGGAAAGCTGCAGCGACTTCTCGTTCGGGCCGTTGAAGTCCGACAGCAGCGAGTTGGCAAGGAAGATACCGTTGGTTTCGTGCAGGTAGTCGAAGTACTCGTTGCCATCGACCTGCTGCCAGGCCGCGGTGAGGGTGTGCGCCTGATGGGTCAGGCCCAGCGACAGGCTGTAGGTATCGTTGTCGATTTCGCCCATCTTGCGGCTGCCGGCATCTACCGTCTTGTAGTAGTTGAGGCCGGTGGACAGACTGAGCACGGCGCTGTCGCCCAGGGTGTGATTGGCGCCGAAGTAGTACTGGTTCCAGAAGTCGTCGACCTTGGTGGCATACAGGCTAGTGGTCAGGCTCTTGAGGGGCTGGTAGTTGATACCCACCGTGCTGGCGCGGTCGGTTTCCACGCCTGCCGCACCGTACTCGCTGCGGAATTTGCTCAGGCTCTGCTCGGTACGGGGCGAGACCCGGTCGAAGGTACCCAGGTCGAACGTCAGGTTGTCGAATTCGGCGCTGTGCAGGAACGCGCCCTGAAAACTCGAGGGCAGGGCGCGGTTGCCGATGAAGGCGATCATCGGGGTATCGACTGCCTGGCGCCCGAGGGTCAGGGTGGTATTGGAGATACGCGCCTTGACGTTGCCCAGACCCAGCTTGCTCCACTGACCGATGGGGTCGCCGTCACTGTGGGTCAGGGTTCGGTTGTTGGGGCCTGCAATCGCCCCGCGGTCCTGCTGCAGGGCGATGGCGTTGTAGCCGGCTGCCTCCACGGCGAAACCGACCGTGCCCTGGGTGAAGCCCGAGCTGTAATTGAGAATGGTGCCCTGCACCCAGTTTTCACGCGTATGCGTGGGATGACGGGTACCGTCGCTCTTGTAATAGCGCCACAAGGGCGCGCGGGTCGCGCGTTCCCGGGCATACCAGTTGCGGGTGCTGCCGCTCAGGCTCTGGCCATCGACGAAGCCCTTGGCCTGGGCCTGGGCGCTCTCGGTTGCGACGGTGAGCGGCATGTAGGCCTGGCTTTGTGGGTCGGCGTGGGCGGCGGTGGTTGCTGCGCCTATGGCTAACGCCAATGCGCTCGAGTTGAACAGTCTCAAGATAGAAGCTCCTTTTCATTTCTAGTTATTGCCGGCCTTGTGGGCCGGGTGGGTGTTGCCGTGTTGCCTGGGGCGCCTCGGGATCGCCGAGGCTGAAACGGGCGATGCGCAGGCATGGCATGCGGGTCTCCCCACCTGCGTGCCATGCCTGCCGGTCGGTGCTAGTCGACGCTGACGCCGGAAAAATCGTTGCGCCCGAAGGGGCTGACCTTGAACCCGGACACTTGCCTGCTCAGGGGCTGGTTGACTGTGGAATGGGCGACTGGGGTGATTGGCACCTGCTGCTTGAGCCGCTGCTGGGCCTGCTGGTAAAGGGTGGTGCGCTGCGCCTGGTCGGTGACCTGCTTGGCGTGCTTGACCAAGCTGTCGTACTGCTGGTCGCACCACTGCGAGTAGTTGTTGCTGCCAATGGCGTCGCAGCTGTACAGCGTACCCAGCCAGTTGTCGGGGTCGCCGTTGTCACCGGTCCAGCCGATCAGCGCCACATCGTGCTCGCCACTCTTGAGGCGCTTGATGTATTCGCCCCATTCGAAGCTGACGATGCGTACCTTGAAGCCCAGCTTGCTCCAGTCGGCCTGGAGCATTTCGGCCATCAGCTTGGCGTTGGGGTTGTAGGGGCGCTGCACCGGCATGGCCCACAGAGTGATTTCGGTGCCAGGCTTGACGCCGGCCTGCTCGAGCAGCCGGCGGGCTTTGTCCGGGTCATGAGGTGCATCGGTGATGCTGGTGTCGTAGGACCATTGCGTGGGCGGCATCGCGTTGCTCGCACGTTGCCCGGCGTCCTGGTACACCGCTTGCAGGATCGCCTCCTTGTTGACCGCCATGTCCATCGCCTGACGCACCTCGAGCCGGTCGAAAGGCGGGTGCTGGGTGTTGTACGCGATATAGCCCAGATTGAAGCCCGCCTGGTGCAAGACCTGAAGCTTCGGGTCGCGTTCAAGCCCTGGCAGGTCGGCCGGCCGCGGGTGCAGGGTGACCTGGCATTCGTTGCGACGCAGTTTCTGAATGCGCACCGAAGGGTCGACGTTGATCGAGAACACCAGGTTGTCGAGCTTCACCTGCTCAGGCGCCCAGTAGGCACGGTTGGCCTTGTAGCGGATCTGCGAATCCTTCTGGTAGCGCTGGAACACGAACGGCCCGGTGCCTATCGGTTGCTGGTTGATGTCGCTGGGTCGTCCCGCTTTGAGCAACTGTTCGGCGTACTCGGCGGACAGGATCGATGCAAAGCTCATGGCCAGGTTCTGAATGAATGCGGCGTCTACCTTGTGCAGCGTGAACACCACGGTGAGGGGGTCGGTTTTTTCGACGCCTGCGATGTTCTTGTCCAGGCCCATGCTGACGAAGTAGGGAAACTCGGTGGGGTAGGCTTTGCGAAACGGGTGTTCTTTATCGAGCATCCGGTTGAAGGTGAACAGCACATCGTCCGCATTGAAGGGCCTGCTTGGGGTGAAGGCCTTGTTGCTATGAAAGCTCACGCCGTCTCGCAGGTGAAAGGTGTAGCGAAGGCCGTCCTCGCTCACTTCCCAACGTGAGGCCAGGGCAGGCTGCACCGCCGTGCCGCCCTGTTCGAACTCCACCAGGCGGTTGTAGAGCGGCTGAGCGGCATCATTGTCGGTGGCGGTGGTGTATTGGGCCGTATCGAAACCGGCCGGGCTGCCTTCTGAACAGAACACCAGGTTGCTGGCCAGCACGGCTGGCGTCTGGCCGAGCAGGGCCATAGCGAACAGCGTTGAAAGTCGGGTAACGGGGCGCATGCTTGGTCCTTTTGTATGCTGGGCCGGCTCAGGCGCCTGAATCGCGGCAACAGTTCGCCTGTCCTGCGGCGCGAGTCGGCGGGACGACTGGAGATGAATGGGATCGGTAGGCGCCCGCCAGGCGGGCGCAGCCTTTGGGCTATTTGTCCACGCTGACGCCGTAGAACGAGTTCAGGCTGAATGGACTGATCTTGAAGTCCTTCACCTTGGCACTCATGGGCTGGTAGACGGTGGAGTGGGCGATCGGGGTGATCGGTACCTGCTCCTTGAGGATGTGCTGGGCCTTTTGGTAAAGCTCGGTACGTTTGGCCTGGTCGGAAGTGGCCTTGGCCTGCTTGATCAGGTCGTCATAGGGCTTGTAGCACCACTTGGAGAAGTTGTTGCCATCGATCGCATCGCAGCCATACAACGTACCCAGCCAGTTGTCCGGGTCGCCGTTGTCACCGCTCCAGCCAATGAGCATGGCGCCCTGTTCGCCGGCCTTGGAACGCTTGATGTATTCGCCCCATTCATAGCTGACGATCTTGGCCTTGATCCCGACCTTGGACCAGTCCGCCTGGAGCATTTCGGCCATCAGCTTGGCGTTGGGGTTGTAGGGGCGCTGGACCGGCATGGCCCACAGCGTGATTTCGGTGCCGTCCTTGATCCCGGCTTCCTTGAGCAGTTGCCGCGCCTTGTCCGGGTCGAAGGGTGCGTCCTTGATACTGGTGTCATAGGACCACTGGGTCGGCGGCATGGCATTGACCGCCAACTGGCCTGCGCCCTGGTACACCGATTCGATGATTTTCTTCTTGTCCACGGCCATGTCCAGCGCCTGACGGACCTTGAGTTGTGCCATGGGGTTGGGCTGGTTGCTGCCTTTGACCTGATCCATCACGTTGTAGGCGATGTAGCCGAGGTTGAAGCCTGCCTGCTGGGGCATCTGCAACTGCTTATCCTGCTTGAGCGGTTCGATATCGGCCGGGCGCGGGAAGAGGGTGACCTGGCACTCGTTCTTCTTGAGCTTCTGCATGCGCACCGAGGCATCGGTGGTGATGGCGAAGATCAGGTTGTCGATCTTCACGTCTTCGGGCTTCCAGTAGTCCTTGTTGCCCTTGAAGCGGATCTGCGCGTCCTTCTGGTATTTGCTGAACACGAACGGGCCGGTACCGATCGGCTTCTGGTTGATGTCGGCGGCCTTACCGTTCTTGAGCAACTGGTCGGCGTACTCGGCGGATTGTATCGACGCAAAGCTCATGGCCAGGTTCTGGATAAAGGCGGCATCGACTTGATCGAGGGTGAACTTGACCGTGTGGTCGTCCAGCTTCTCGAGCCCAGTGATGTTCTTGTCCATGCCCATGTCGGTGAAATACGGGAACTCGGTGGGGTAGGCCTTGCGGAACGGATGGTCCTTGTCGAGCATGCGATTGAACGTGAACAGCACGTCGTCTGCATTGAACAGGCGGGTGGGCTTGAAGTAGTCGGTGGTGTGGAACTTCACGCCTTCACGCAGATGGAAGGTATAGGTCTTGCCATCCTCGGACACTTCCCAGCGTGTTGCCAGGCCAGGAATCACTGCGGTGCCGCCACGTTCGAACTGGGTCAGTCGGTTGAACAGGGGCTCGGCCGAAGCATCGAAGTCGGTGCCGGTGGTGTATTGGCCCGGATCGAAACCGGCCGGGCTGCCTTCTGAACAAAACACCAGATTGGACGCGGCGAAGGCCGACGGTGCGCCGGTGAGCAAACCTGCGCCTAGCAGGAACGGAATGACTGCATGTTTGAGCATGTTGGCCTCATTATTGTCATTGTTCAGAGGTGGCGGCCTCGTGAGCCGACCTGCGGATACTTATGCAGGGGTGTGCCCAATGCAATATGCACAAGGTTAGTAGGGAGTTGAAAAGTGGCACGGCCGTACATGAATGTCGCATCGATGTAAGTTTCAACGAAGTTGAACGTTTGCGAGGGGGAAATGATGACGTTTTGCAGGATGTTGCAGATTGGGGAAGGATGTCGGGAAAGGCTTAAGAGAGCGTAGGAGATCTCTTAAATGCCGGAACCGGCTGGAGAAGAGGCGTGGAAGTAACTGCCAGTTGAACTAGAGATGGGGGAGTTGGTTGTCGAGAAGGGTAGAGGCGTGGCCTGAGCCACACCCCTGGCCCTTGGCATTCAAGGCATCTGTATTTCGATCAGGCCATCGGCGTTCATGCTCACTTCGCTGGTGCCCGCCTCGATGTCCGGAGCAGGCGCAGCCTCATCGGCGGCCATTGCCTTCATGGCCATCGGCGCACTGCGCAGGTAAGGCCGGGGGTAACCGCTGCTGTTGAGGTTGAGGCTGACGACCTTGTAACCACTGCCGCCGAGGGCTTCGGTGGCCAGTTGGGCGCGGGCCTTGAATGCGTCGACCGCTTCCTTGAGCAGGGCATCCTCACTGGCCTTGCGGGTCGCCGGTGCGATGGAGAAGTCCATGCCGCCCATTTTCAGGTCTTGCAGCAGCTCGGCGGTGAGCTGCGAAAGCGCTGGAAAATCGGCGCTTTCAAGGCGCAGCTCGGCACGCTCGCGCCAGCCCGTGATCTTCTGGCCCTTGGTGTCATAGACCGGGTAACTGTTGCGGCTGCCCTGGCTGATCTTGACGTCCTTGACCTGGCGCGACTGCTGCACGGCTTTGTTCATGGTCTCGGTGATCTGCTTGGCAAGCTTGCTCGGGTCGGTATTCTGCGCTTCGCTGTACAGGGTCACGACCATCAGGTCGCGCGCCACTTCCTTGCTCACTTCGGCGCGCAGCGACACCTGGTTGAAACGAGGCTCATCGGCGGCCAGGGCCGGCAGGCTGGCAAGCAGGCCGCAGGACAAGAGAAGGGCGGCGCCGCGACGTTGGATTAGCATAGGATGCTCCTTGGCAGGTGAAAGCGTGGGGTGTGGCCATCCATTCCACGCATGGCCAATCAGACCGGGAACAGTGTAGTGGGTTCAGCGTTCGCCCTGTGAAGCTGTGACAAAGTGTGGCGCTTTGCCGCATTACTGCAGCATCCCGCCCCGCTTCGGTATACTCCAGCCGATTTTCTGGAGCACTCATCAGGAGAGCTCATGCTCGCCGCCGTACAACCGCTGTCCGCTACACGTCAGAACCTCTGGCGACTGACCGTCATTCGCGTTCTGGTCCTGGCTGCCCAAGCCGGCTCGGTGGGCGTGGCCTACTGGACCGAACTGCTGCCCCTGCCCTGGCTGTCGCTGGCCGGCACATTGGCCCTTTCGTCGCTGCTGTGTGCTTTCACGGCGCTGCGCCTGCGCCTGTCGTTGCCCGTCACCGAGCTGGAATATGCCCTGCAACTGGCCTGCGACCTGTTGATCCACAGTGCCTTGCTGTACTACTCGGGCGGCTCGACCAACCCCTTCGTGTCCTACTACCTGGTGCCGCTGGCCATTGCTGCCGTCACGCTGCCCTGGTTGTATTCGCTGATCCTGTCGGGCATCGCGCTGACGGCCTACAGTTTGCTGCTGGTGCAGTTCTATCCGCTGGAAGGCCTGCCGCTGGCGCGGGACAAGATGCAGGTGTATGGCATGTGGCTGAGCATCGCGCTGGCCGCAGCGGTGATCACTTTCTTCGCCGCGCGCATGGCCGAGGAGCTTCGGCGCCAGGAGCACCTGCGCTCGGAGCGGCGCGAAGAAAGCCTGCGCGATGAGCAGTTGCTTGCCGTGGCTACCCAGGCAGCGGGCGCGGCGCATGAGCTGGGAACGCCACTGGCCACGATGAGCGTGTTGCTCAATGAAATGCGCCAGGACCACACCGATCCGCTGTTGCAGGAAGACCTGCAGATCCTTCAGGACCAGGTCAAGCTGTGCAAGGAAACCCTACAGCAACTGGTCCGCGCCGCCGAAGCCAACCGCCGCCTGGCCATCGTCGAGCAGGAGGTCACTGTCTGGCTGGACGAGGCCCTGAACCGCTGGCACCTGATGCGCCCGGAAGCCAGTTACCGCTTCCAGCGCCTGCGCGATGGCGTCGTCCCAAGGCTGACCCCGCCACCTGACCTGACCCAGGCACTGCTCAACCTGTTGAACAACGCCGCCGATGCCTGCCCCGATGACCTGGAGGTGCGCCTGGACTGGGACCAGCAGGACATCGTCATCAGCATCCGCGACCATGGCCCAGGCGTACCGCCGGCCATTGCCGAAGCCATCGGCAAACCTTTCATTACCACCAAGGGCAAAGGCTTCGGCCTGGGCCTGTTCCTGAGCAAGGCCAGTGTCACCCGTGCGGGTGGTTCAGTGAAACTCTATAGTCATGAACAAGGTGGCACCCTGACCGAATTGCGCCTGCCCTATGGCACGCGAGGAGAAGCATGATGAGTGAAGAAAACCAGGTGGAAACCGAAGAGCTGCCGCACCTGCTGCTGGTGGACGACGATGCCACTTTCACCCGAGTGATGGCCCGTGCCATGAGCCGGCGCGGTTTTCGGGTGAGTACGGCCAGCTCGGCCGAAGAGGGTTTGATCCTGGCACAGCAGGACCTGCCTGACTACGCCACCCTTGACCTGAAGATGGACGGGGATTCGGGGCTGGTGCTGCTGCCCAAGCTGCTGGAGCTGGACCCGGAAATGCGGGTCGTGATCTTGACCGGGTACTCGAGCATTGCCACGGCCGTGGAAGCGGTCAAGCGTGGCGCCTGCAACTACCTGTGCAAACCGGCGGACGCCGATGACGTGCTGGCTGCACTGTTGTCCGAGCACACCGACCTGGACACCCTGGTGCCGGAAAACCCCATGTCCGTGGACCGCCTGCAATGGGAACACATCCAGCGTGTGCTGAACGAGCACGAGGGCAACATCTCGGCCACTGCGCGCGCGCTGGGCATGCACCGCCGGACATTGCAGCGCAAACTGCAGAAGCGGCCGGTGCGGCGCTGAAGCCTGCTGCAGGTGCGGCCTTGCCGGGGCGCCGGACCGGCCGCGATGGGCCCTGCGGCGGCCCCAGGGTCTGCGCCCCGCAGCGCGTATTGTCGGGGCCACTCAGCAGCCCATCGGGCCGGTCCGGTGCCCCGACAGGGCCGCAGGTGAGCCCATCACCGCGCAATGCCCGCAAATCCTGACCGTTGGCGTATCATTAGCCCCCTAACGGCAACCTCTCTCAGGATCGCGCGCCCATGCTTGCCCTTCTCATCCAGACGCTGAACATCACGGCGCCCGTCTTCGCCATGCTGTTTCTGGGCGTCTTGCTTCGGCGCATCCACTTGATCGACGACAACTTCAACCGGGTGGCCTCGCAACTGGTGTTCAACGTCTGCATGCCGGCCTTGCTGTTCCTGGGCATCTATCATGCCGACCTGACCGCTGCGGTCAGGCCAGGGATCATGATCTACTTCACCCTGGCCACCCTGGCCGGGTTTGCCGTTGCCTGGGGCATGGCCGTCTGGCGCAGCCCGTGGGCCGACCGTGGCATCTACACCCAAGGGGCGTTTCGCGGTAATAACGGCGTCATCGGCCTGGCGCTGGCTGCAAGCCTTTACGGCGACTACGGCATCTCGTTGGGCGCGGTGCTCGCCGGGTTGGTCATCCTGCTGTACAACTCGTTGTCTGCCATCGTGCTGGCAGTCTACAGCCCCGATCTCAAGTCCGACCCCTGGAGCATCCTCAAGAGCATCCTGAAAAACCCGCTGATCCTGAGTGTGCTGGTCGCCATCCCCATGGCCTACGGCCAAGTGCCGCTGCCGAACTGGCTGCTCACCTCTGGCGATTACCTGGCACAGATGACCTTGCCCCTTGCGCTGATCTGTATCGGCGGCACCTTGTCGCTGACGGCCCTGCGTGACAGCGGCAGGCTGGCCGTGGATGCCAGCCTGGTGAAGATGGTCTGGCTGCCGCTGGTCGGCACCCTTGGCGCCTGGCTATGCGGTTTTCGGGGGGCCGAGCTGGGCATCCTGTTTCTCTACATCGGCAGCCCCACCGCAGCGGCCAGCTACGTGATGGCGCGTGCGGCCAATGGTAACCACGCCCTGGCCGCTTCGATCATCGTGATTACCACGCTGATGGCCGCCATCACGACCAACATTGGTATTTTCATCTTGCAGTGGGGCGGATGGATCTAGATCCTTGACTGCAAACAACAGCAACAGCATTGCCTCACTGAGCGAAAGGACACTTCATGCAAGACCAGAGCACGCCCGAGCGGTTACAGCGCGGGCTGAAGAATCGTCACATCCAGTTGATCGCGCTCGGCGGCGCCATCGGTACCGGGTTGTTCCTGGGCATCGCACAAACCATCCAGCTGGCCGGTCCCTCCGTCCTGCTGGGCTACGCCGTTGCCGGCCTGATGGCGTTCTTGATCATGCGCCAGCTGGGGGAAATGGTCGTCGAAGAGCCGGTCGCCGGCAGCTTCAGCCATTTCGCCCATCAATACTGGAGCGAGTTTGCAGGCTTCGTGTCGGGCTGGAACTATTGGGTGGTCTATGTCCTGGTCGGCATGGCCGAGCTGACGGCGGTGGGTATCTACGTCCAGTACTGGTGGCCGGAATTTCCCACATGGGCCACGGCCGCGATCTTCTTCGTGGTCATCAACCTGATCAACCTCACCCAGGTGAAGGTCTATGGCGAGATGGAGTTCTGGTTCGCCTTGGTCAAGGTTGTCGCCATCGTCAGCATGATAGGCTTCGGCGCCTGGTTGCTCGCTACCGGTAATGGCGGGCCGGACGCCAGCGTGGCCAACCTGTGGCAATACGGCGGGTTTTTCCCCAACGGCGTGACCGGCCTGGTCATGGCATTGGCCGTGATCATGTTCTCCTTCGGTGGCCTCGAACTGGTGGGTATCACGGCTGCGGAAGCCGACGATCCGCGCCATAGCATTCCCAAGGCCACCAACCAGGTGGTCTACCGCATCCTGATCTTCTACATCG
>CAURYQ010000078.1:0-21007 GCA_963529135.1 uncultured Pseudomonas sp.
GCGCACTTGCATGGGGTGCAAGGGGTCGAGTGTTCGAATCACTCCGTCCCGACCATTATATTCAATGACTTAGGCCATTTCCGAAAGGGGTGGCCTTTTTCATGTGCGTGACTTTTGCGTGACTTCTCAGGTTGTTACGCCTGCCTCCTCTTTAAAATTGTCAGCACCGGCCCACGCGAGTCCGTCGCTGAAACTTTGTTTGCCGCCTCTATCAACTCCCCCAGCTCCGCGCCAGAATAGTGGCTGGTCACGCTACCGTTTGATGTGGCGAAGGAACGATTTGCGGTCTTCCTCTGTTACACCAGCCGCTTTGAGGCGCCTGCCAAATGTATGCTTCAAGTCGTGAACCCTGATCGAAGCGTAGCTGGTGTGTGCCGGCCGCAAGTGTTGCTCCTGCCAGAGATTTGCCGCGCGCCCCCGCGCTTTCTTCCAGGCTAATGCTCGCGACAGTCGATGTTCACGTTGAACAAGCAATCGTCTGCAGGTGCCTAGGCGACTTAATTAAAGAGGGTCGATTGCTCTTCCCATGACATGGGGTAGGGCTTGCGGCTCAACTTCCTCTGCATGAGCTTTTTCAGCAAGGGCACACTATCCAGCTGAGGCCTGCGATCATCATCTCGCCATTTTCGCGGGCATAGGGTGAGGACCCGAACTGCCTCGCGGAGCTTGGTAGCTGAGGGCAAGCAGCTGCTGAGGGAACGTTTGGGCATCCAGATGCCCTGACGAGTCAGCGATTCCAGCCCTCCGCTGGGCTTTTTCGCGACGGGGGCATGGAAAAGCCGCGCCCGAAGGGCTCGTAAGCTTGCTTCAAGCCACTAGGCGACGTACCGCTCCGGCAATTTCTTCTCCGTGCTCTTGTTCGGTCTTGCGCAGCGCGTACGCTGTTTGCAGGTTGAGCCAGAACTCTGGAGTGGTGTCAAAGCACCCGGCCAGGCGCCAAGCCATGTCAGCAGAAACACCGCCACGCTCGAGCAGGATGTTGTTTACGGTGGGGGTAGAAACACCCAAAGCACGGGCCAAGGCAGCAGCGCTAAAGCCCATTTCGCTCTGGAAGTCCTCCCGGAGGACCTCGCCAGGATATATGGGTCGCGTACCATTCTTGAACATGATGCACCTCAGTGAATAAAGGCTTAGACGACACATTCGGTACCCGCTTCAGTGCGAGGTCAGGGTAGGGTTTCGCCGGGGAGTGGGGTTCTGGATGCAACGGCAAGTATTGACAAAGCCCGGCAATGGGCCGGCATGGGGGCAATCGTCCTTCGCTGAGCGACCGTCGAAAATCTTTCGCTGTTCGATCTTGGCAAGGCCCTGGCCTATGTCTGTGTTTCGTCATGGCAAAACCTCTCCATACCCACGCTTTTCCGAGGGCAGACGTGTTAAAACGAGAAAGTCAAACAGGAGGTTCTAAATGGCTAAGACAGCAAACCCATTTTATTTCGCAGGTATACCACTCATAGCGATTGGCGCCGCTTTTGCCGCCGTCGGCGCTTCAGGTCAGGCTGCTTTCGGCTACACCTCAGTGGGCTTATTGGTGCCTGGGCTTGTATTGCTCATCGCCGGGTATCGTCGGCGGGCTTGAGTTATGGGCAGAATCTCGCGGTGCAGTTACTAAGCGATGGCCGCAGCGCAGGTCGCCGGGAGGGTTCGGTGCCATGAGCCACCGGCCACCTGGCGGTGGCTCATGGCGTGCAATCAGGGCTCATTTGGCACCTGTCCACCGCGTGGCCCAGGCCATTTCAACGCCGGTAAGAACTGCCGCCGCCCCCATAGAAGAGGTTGACGATGATCTCATTGTCCTGGGGAGGCAAGCCCCGCCCGCGCTGGGTCGTGAAGTAGAAAGAGGGCCTTTGCATGGTGCAGCGTGGGCGGCCCTCCCGGGGAGCCTACCCCAACAGGGTTGACGCAGGCAGACACCCCGACCAGGACCTGGTAACGATCGAGGATTAGAAATCCACTGTCGCTGACAGCTGATAAGTCCGCGGCGCCCCCAGCCCCAGGGTCTGTGTCAGCGGCACACCCCAATAATCTTTGTCCCCAAGATTGGCAATGTTCGCACGCAAGATCACCGGCTTGTCGGCGAGCTGAGTCACATAACGGGCGCCAACGTCAAAGAGGGTGTAGCCCGGAATCGACAGGCTGTTCTGGGCATTTATGTACTGCTTGGACTGTGAAGTCACGTTGCCGGTCAGGGTCAGCCCATCCAGGCCGGGGATGTCCCACTCCATACCCAGCTTGCCTTGCAGCTTGGGATAGGCGGTGGCGGTCTTGCCATCGTTGATACCGCCTTCAGTCTTGGTCAGCTTGGGATCGACATACGCCACGCCGCCCATCAGGCGAACATCGGAAAGAGGGGCGCCGAAGAAGCTCCATTCCACCCCACGGCTGCGCTGCTCGCCACCGAACGAAAAGATGTTGGTCGCCGGGTCGGTGTAGCTGGCGGGACGCTTGATTTCGTACAGGGCCAGGGTGTGACTGAACACACCAAGGTCTAGCTTCAACCCGATTTCCTTTTGTTTGGATTTGTACGGCGCAAACACGTCACCATAGTTGGCTGCGGTGATCGGCGCGGCCGCCCCTTTGCTCAGGCCTTCAATGTAGTTGGCATACAGCGCCAGCTCATCGGTCAGCTTGAACAGGATGGCCCCGGCGGGCGTAGTGGCGTGGGTGTCATAGCCGGGCTTGTTGCGCAGACCAGTCTTGATTGCGTAAGTGTCTGTGACCACTTCCTGGCGACGAACGCCGAGGGTCAGTTGCACACGGTCATCCAGTACTGACAGGGTGTCGGCGATGCCATAGCTTTTCAGGTCGTTTTCCGTGTGCCCCATCAATGGCCAGGCCTCGGATACCTTCGGCCCCCAGACCGGGTTGTAGATGTTGGTCGTCCAGTTCGAGCCGGCGGCACGGCGACCGAAGTCCTTTTGCGTATCACTGTACTGGGTCGCGTTGACCGACCATTGGTGAGCGATGCCAAAGGTGTCGAAATGGCCACGCAGCCCGACTTCGGCAGAGGTCTTGTGAATCTCCATGTGCAATTGGCCCATCGCGGTGGTGAAGTCGCCGGCGCTGTTGTTCACCGTGGCTGTGAGGGCACCGCTGTAGCGATAGTCGGTCTTGCTGGTGCCGACCGCGCCATAGGCCAGCAACTGATCGTTGAGCTCATACTCACCGCGCAGGATGACGCCCTTGTCTTTGGTTTCCACGTAAGCCCAGTCGGGGTTCAGCAGCGTGTCGTTTTTGGGCGGTTTGGGCACTGGTAGGCCTGCGGCCAAGCCCATGCCGCGGTTCTGGCCGCTGAGGTTGTCGTCGGTATCGAATAAGTCGAGCGACAGCTTTCCACGCTCGCCACGCCAGTCAAGGGCTAGCGAAGACAGCACGTTGCGTTGGCGTTGATCGTCGATGGCAGTGTCGCCGTCGCGGTACATGCCGTTAAAGCGCACGCCGAACTGGTTGCTCTCGCCGAAGCGCCGGCCTACGTCCACATGGCCGCCAAACTGGGCGTTCGAAGCGTAGGTGGCGGTCAGCCGGGTCAACGGCGTGTCGCCAGCGCGCTTGGGGATCAGGTTGACGAAACCGCCCACCGAACCACCTGGCGGCATGCCGTTGAGCAGTGCCGAGGGGCCTTTGAGAACTTCGATGCGCTCATACATTTCTGGGGAGGCACGGTAGTAGGGCGCCATGCCGAACAGGCCATCGACGGTCATGTCACTGACGCTGGTCTGGAAGCCGCGGATCGAGTAGTTCTCGCTGTAGGTACCGGTCAGGCCTGCAGGTCTTGGATATAGGTGTCGGTGTAGCTGACAGTGCTGAACGGCGTTTCCATGAAGTCTTTATTACCCAAAAAGCCCACGCGGCCGCCTGTGGCCACCTGGCCGCCGGCGTACACCGGTGGCAGTGGCTCGGCAGCGCTGGCCTGAGCGTCGACCAGGGTCGCAGGCAATTCCGAGGTTGCGGCTTTTTCGTCGGTGGTCTCGTGAGGACGAGCATCAGCTGTCTCGGCACTTGCCATGATTGGCGCCAGTGTGCAGCTGCCAAAGGCCAGACCAATCAAAACGGCATGTGCCAGCGGAGTCCGCGGCAGCCCAGACAGGTTTGGAGTGCAGGACGAGAGTGTATGCAGGGGACGGGTGGACACGCGATGGCTCCAGTGTGAATAAACGGCAGATTGATGTTTGGTTTTTTAAAGCGAAGACGTAAGGCGAATGAGAATCACACGCTTGTGTAGTGGCGCGCATTGAAGATGCCGGCGCTTAGTCCTGATACCCCTTGATCACGTCATCCGCGATCAGTGCCAGCGAAGTGGGGCTGGCGGCCGTGACGTACCAGGCCTGCGGGTCGACGAATACCACGCGGCCATGCTTCCAGGCGTTGGTCTGTCGAAGCAGGGGGTTGTCCAGGGTCTCAGCCGTCATCATCGGTCGATGCTCCATCACAGCAGTTCGGTCGACCACGTAAAGGATGTCGGGGTTGGCCTGCTGGATGAACTCGCTGGAAATCGGCTGGCCATGCAGACCGGTATCCCGCGTGGTGTTGGCCGGCTTGACGCCCAGGTCGTTGAAGATGAAGCCGTAACGCGATTGCACGCCGAAGGCACTGAAGGCGCCATTGTTGTGCAGTACCACCAAGGCCCGTTCCGAGCGATCGCGGGTGACATTGCGCGCGTGCGCCAGTTTGGCCTCCAGTGCCTCAACCTTGCGCTGGGCCAGGTCCTGCTTGCCGAACACTTGGCCAAGGGTGAGCAAGTGCTGCCTGACGAGGGCGACATGACCGGTTTCGCTGTCGCGGTAGTCCACATCGAAATGCAGGGTCGGCGCCATTTCGCTCAACTCGTCATAGTGGCTGGCTTGCAGCGAGGTGATCAGGATCAGGTCAGGCTGCGCCGCATGCACACGCTCCAGATTGGGTTGCACGATCGAGCCGACATCTGCCGTTTGCCCGGCATCCTTGTAGCGTGCAAGAAAGTCCGGCACGAAATCCTTGGGCATGCCTGTCACAGGTACGCCCAGTTGGTCGAGGAAGTCCACTTCGTTCATGTCCAGGGCCACCGCGCGCTGCGGCAGGTGACTGATCACGGTGGTGCCTAGCTTGTGCTGCACGGTAACCGGCGTGTAGTTGCCCTGCTGCGCGGTTTTCACGGTTGCCGCGTTGGGCTCGTTGCAGCCGTGCAGGGTGAGGATGGCGCCTAGCAGTAGCGCCAATGGCCAGCCGCTGGCGGGGTAGTTGCGGTTCATTGCTGTTCTCCGGGTGGGTTGAAGTAGTTGCACAGGCGGCCACGCGCGCCGTGGGTGATTTCGAAATCCAACCCGTACAGCGCGTGCAGCTGTTGCTCGGTGACCACCTGCTCGACACTGCCGCTGCAATGCACCCGGCCGCCCTGCATGGCGACGATGCAGTCGGAGTAGGCGGCGGCGAAGTTGATGTCATGCACCACCAGGATCACCGTGCGGCCGAACTCGTCGCACAGCCGGCGCAAGGCGCGCATGATCTGCACGGCGTGGCGCATGTCGAGGTTGTTCAACGGCTCGTCGAGCAACAAGCAGTCAGTCTGCTGGGCAATGGTCATTGCCAGAAATGCCATTTGCCGCTGGCCGCCGCTAAGTTCGTCGAGGTAAGCCTGGCGCAACGGCTCAAGGGACAGGAATGCAATGGCCTGATCGATGGCCCGGCGGTCTTCGGCGGTAAGTGCACCGTGGCTGTAGGGGAAGCGGCCAAATGCGACCAGCTCGTCGACGGTCAGGCGCAGGTTGAAGTCAACCGACTGGCGCAAGGTGGCAACGCGTCGGGCATAGTCGCCAACGGCGATGTTGTCGATGCTTTGCCCATCGAGGCGTATATCCCCGCGGCCAGGCGCCAATAACCGGGCCAGCACCATCAGCAAGGTAGTCTTGCCGGCGCCATTGGGGCCGATCAGCGAGGTCAGCCGACCGCGCGGAAAGCTGGCGCTTACATCGCTCAATACCGCCTTGCCGCCATAGGTTTTATACACGTTGTGGACCGTAATCATGCGGCTCCCCGGTTGCGCACCATCAGGGCGAGAAAGTAAGTGCCACACACCAGGTTCACGAGGATGCCGACGGTGGTTCTGTAGTTGAAGACATGCTCGACCAGCAACTGGGCGGCAATGAACACGGCGATGGCCACGGCGCTGCCCAGCGCCAATGTGACCCTGTGGCGGAAGGTGCCCGCCAGGGCATAGGTGATGTTGGCGACGAACACGCCCATGAATGCAGTAGGCCCCAGCAGGCTGGTCGACACTGCGACCAGCGCTGCGATCAGCGCCAGTAGCAGGCGTACTTTGCGCCGGTAGTCCACGCCCAGCGAAATGGCCTGGTCGCGCCCGAGTGCCAGTACGTCCAGCACCGGGACGGCGCGGGCCAGTAGCACACACAAGCCCGCCACCAACGCCGCCGAATAGAGCAGCACCTGTGGCGATGCCCGGTTGAACGATGCCTGGGTGTAGCCCAGCAGCATCGAGAACTCGCCAGGACTGACCTTCAGTTGAACGAACTGGGTGAACGTGGTCATGACCATGGTCAATACCAGGCCGACCAGCAGCAGGAAGTACACGTTGCTTTTGCCGTCGCGAAACAGCCAGCGGTGCAAGGCCCAGGAATAACCGAGCATCAGCAGCACCGAGAGCAGGAAGTTGCCTTCACTGCCGAGCACTGTCAGCCCCTGCACGCCCATGCCCAGTACCAGCAGCGCCTGCAGTAGCAGGTACACGGCTTCATAGCCCATGATCGCCGGGGTGAGGATGCGGTTGCCTGAAAGGGTCTGGAAGGCGATGGCGGAGCAGGCCACGCACACGCCACCGATCACCATGGCCGCCAGACGCACAAGGCGCTTGGGAATGAGGTAGGGCAGGTCCGCCCCGGCGTTGATGAGTACGAATAACGTGGCCAAGGCAGCAACAGTCAGCCACACGCAGTGTCGACCTTTCATCGTTGCCTCCAGACGATCAGCCCCAGGAAGATCAGGCCGCCCAGACCGCCCGCAGTCAGGCCGATGGGCACTTCGAACGGGTAGATCAGCAACCGCCCAAGCAGGTCGCAGACCAGCAGCAACCCAGCACCGCCCAGTGCCACCAGCGGCAGGGTGCGGCGCAGGTTATCGCCATGACGCAGGGCGACCAGGTTGGGCACTACCAGGCCGACGAAGGGGATGGCGCCGACGATTATCACGCTGGCCGACACCGTCACCGCCACCAGCAACAAGCCCAAGGTCACGTTGGCGGTGTAGTTGAGGCCCAAGCTGGTAGCCATGCCTTCGCCCATGCCTAGGACGGTGAAGCGTTGTGCGTACAGATAGGTGAGCAGCACGATCGGCACGATCAGGTAGAGGATTTCATAGCGGCCCTGCACCACCTTGGAAAAATCACCCAGCAACCAGCCCTGCATGCTTTGCAGCAGGTTGAAACGATAGGCGTAGAACTCGGTCAGCGCACTCAGCACTGCGCCGTACATCAGGCCAACGACCGGCACCAGTACCGCGTTGCGGGCGCGTATGCGGCGGATGATGGCGACGAACAGGAGGCTGGCGGCCAAGCACACGGTCAGTGCGAACAGCATACGCAGCAGTGCCCCGGCCGCAGGCGCCAGGCCCAGCGACAGCAGGATGCCAAGGTGCGCGGCATCGAGCCCGCCAGTGGTGCCTGGCTCCACGAAGCGGTTGCGCACGATCTGTTGCAGGATCACCCCGCATACCGCTAGCCCCACACCCACCAGTATCAATGCGACCAGGCGAGGCAGCCGGCTTGCGGTCAGGGTCAGCCACGCGTCGCCTTGCAGGGTAAGCAACTGGCTCCAGGCCAGCTCACGAGCGCCGACTGCCAGTGAGGCCGTGCACAGCAGCACGAACAGGGATAGCCATGCTGCACGCATCAGTCGTGTTCCACCCTCGGTGCCCCGATGCGCCAGCCGCTGGCAGCGTGGCGCTGTGCGAGCATGCGTGAATAGCGCCCGCCATTGGCGCGCAGTGTCTCTGGTGTACCTACTTCGACAACTTGGCCAGCCTCAAGCACCACGATTTGGTCGGCCATGGCCACGGTGTTGAGCTGGTGCGCGATGACCACCAGGGTGCAGCGCCCACGCAGGCTGTGCAGCGTCTGGGCAATCACGGTCTGGTTCTGGGCATCGAGGGCAGCAGTGGCTTCGTCCACCAGCAGTACGGGGGCATGTCGGATCAGTGCGCGGGCAATGGTGACCCGCTGGCGCTCGCCGCCGGAAAGCCGTGCACCGCCTTCACCCACAGGGGTATCGACGCCCTCGTTCAGCCGTTCGAGGGTAGGCGACAAGCCGGCCATGTGCGCCGCTTGCAATACCTCGGCGTCGCTGGCATCGGGCTTGCCGATACGGATGTTGTCGGCAATGCTGCCCTGGAGCAACCAGGTGTCCTGCAGCACCTGGCTGACGGTGTCGGTCAGGCAGGCGTGGGTCATCTGCCGTACGTCGACGCCGCCGATACGCACGCTGCCCTCGGTGGTATCGAAAAACCGTGCGATCAGGCGCATGAGCGATGTCTTGCCTGAGCCCGAAGCGCCGATGACGGCTGTCATGCTGCCTGCCGGGATGTGCAGGCTCACGTTCTGCAGCACGTCGGGGCCGGTGGGCCTGTAACGCAAGCTCACCTTTTGCAAGTCGATCGCGCTGCCCACTGGCCGCTGGGGCGAGGTCGGTGATGATAAGGGCTCGGCTGCTAGAATCCGTTCGATTTCCTGCAGTTGGCCATGGGCTGCGCGCAGAATCTCCACATGGCTGGCCACGTCCTGCAGCGGGTCGATGAAGCGGCAGACCAGCGCCAGTGCCACGATCACCGCCACCGCGTCCTGCGCCCGGTCACCCGCCGGATCGGCGAACCCCAGGCCGGCGGCCACCAACAACGCCGCGAACGTGGCTTGTACTGCCCAGCTGTTGAGCAGTGCAGACAGCGAAGCGCGCATGATCAGGCCCATGCTGCTTGCGCGCTGTTGCTCCAGGCTTTGTTCAAGCAAGCGCGTGCCACCGCCAGCTCCATTGAAGGCCCTTAGCACTGATTGTGCTTGGGCGAACTCGACCATCCGCTGGCTGGCGGCGGCGAAGTGCTGCTGGAAGGCCTGATCGGCACGGCGCCCCAGGCGTGCGCTGAGCAGCAATACAGCGGCGAGTACCGGCAGTGCCAGGAGGGCGATCAGGCCCAGCGGCGGGTGCAGGATGAACAGCGCAACCAACAGTATCAGCGGCGTGACGCTGCCACTGATCAAGGGCGTAAGCACATGAGCCGGCAGTTGGGCCACGGCCATCGTGCCCTGGGTGATCACATGCCCGAGCCGCGCGGTATTGTCGGGGGTGAACCAACCCAGTGGCAGCTTTTCCACCTGGGCGCCAATGTGCTGACGTCCGCCTCGTAACACCGCTATCGCCAAGCTTATGCCGGCGTGTTCGACCCGGCGTCGCCAGGCCCAGCACAGGGTCATGCCGGCAGCCAGAACGGCCAGCCAGGCACAGGCGCCGCGGATTTCGCTGTTCAGCAAGTGCAGCATGATCGGCGCCAGGGTACTGATGGTCAGGCCGCTGAAAACCCCGTACAGCAAGGTCATCAGCAGGTAGCGGTGCCAGGCCGGGGCGCTTTCGCCCAGCAGTCGAATGAAGGTTTTCAGCATGCTGGCAGTGCCTTGTTCACGGCGCTCTGGTAGCCACCTTGCGCCCACAGTCGCGCATAGAGGCCGTGGCGGCTGAGCAATTCGCCATGGCGTCCCTGTTCACACAGGCTGCCTTTATCCAGCACCAGGATCTGGTCGGCATGCATCACCGTGTCCAACCGGTGGGCAATGACCAGCAAGGTGCGACCTCGGGCAAAACGCGACAGGGCATCCTGGATCGCCGCCTCGCTTTCGGCATCGGCGGCTGCAGTGGCTTCGTCCAGTACCAGCACGGGCGGGTCGAGCAGCACGGCGCGGGCAATGCTCAGGCGCTGTTGCTCGCCGCCGGACAATTGCGCGTCTTCGCCCACCACCGAGTCATAGCCACGCGGCAGTTGCAGGACGCGTGCGTGAACGTTGGCCAGGCGCGCAGCCGCTTCGATCTGTTCGCGTGTTGCAGTCGGTCGGCCCAGGGCGATGTTGTCGGCCACGCTTGCATGGATCAGGCGCACCTCCTGCAGGACGAAACCTATGCGTCGGTACAATTCGCAGCTCTCGATCTGCCTCAGGTCAACCCCGCCAAGCGTGATGCGTCCGGCGTCCGGGTCGAAGAAGCGCAACAGAAGACGCGCCACGGTTGACTTGCCGGCGCCAGAGGGGCCGACGATGGCGGTCGTGGTGCCGGGGGCCAAGGTGAAGCTGAGGTCATTGAGCACATTGTTGCTGGCAGCGTAGGCATGACTCACTTGCTCCACGCGTACTTCGCTGCCGATGGGCTGGCTGCCCCGCGCCGGGGTAGACAGCACCGGGGTATCCAGCAGGGCCTGTACACGCTGAGCCGCTGCCACCGCGCTATTGAGGTCGTGGGTGATGTAGTGCAACAGTTGCAGCGGCGCGCACAGCCCAGGTGTGACCAAGGCAAAAGGCAGTATCTGTAGCGGCTCGATCCAGCCCAGCGCCATGAACAGCATGCCGGCCAGTAACACCACGCCGAGTACCGTTACTGGGGCAATCAGGGCGTTGGTCCTTGCCATCGCGGCAACCAGTGGGCGAGTGAAACCGGTGAACGTGTCGGCAAAGGCATCGACTGCCGTGCGGTAGCGGTCCTGCGCGTTGCCGCGCCCGCCGAACGCTTTGACCAGCGCAATGCCATTGACGAATTCCATCACTGCGTTATCGATACGGCCCATGCCCGCTGCCACATCCCCCATATGGGCTGCGCTGGCCTTGATGGCCCGGTGCAGAAACAGGAAGAACGCGGGGAAGGGCAGCAGCACGACTACCGCAAGCCGCCAGTCCAAGGCGAACAGGTAAGCGACGGAAATCAGCACGGCGCCGACGGCTCGGCCCATCGTGGTGAAGAAGTGCGCGGTCAGGCTGTGGAGTGTGCCGATGTCGTCCTGCATGGCCCGTTTCACCTCGCTTGACGCCCGTTCGCTGAACCAGCCGAGCGGTACGTGCATCAAGCGTTGGCCGACCGCCACGCGCAGGTGATGGGTGATGTGATTGTCGGCTTGGTGCGCCAGCATTTCGGCTGCGGTGACCAGGGCCATGCCGATCAACAGGCTGGCAATACTGGCTGCAATGGCCCGGGCAATATCACCCGATGTGGCTGTTTCGCTCAACGCCATGTGTGCGATGTGGGCAATGCCGGCCAATGGTACCAAGGCCAGCATCGAACCTACGGCGGCCAACGCTGCCGCCACCGCCAACCGCCCGCGAATGGGATGGAGCACACTGACTAGCGGGTTGCGGGCTTTGCTGGTTGAAGAGGTGGAGGCGTCGGGGGGCGTTGATGAATCGGACATGTAGCGGACCTGCAAAGCGTCGAATTAATTAGTTGCATGACTATAAACTAATTTGCGAAAACCCGACAAGACAGCTACAAGACTGTCTTCACACAAGCTGGAGGAACCGATGCAACCACCACAACGCACGCCCGGACGCGGTCGCCCTCGCACCATCACCCGAGAACGGATTGCCGACGTGAGCGTCGTCATTGGTCTGCCCAATCTAACCTTCGTTGGTGTGGCCGCTGCGTTGGGCGTGAGCCACATGGCGCTGTACAAGCATGTGCCTAACATCGAAGCACTCAAGTGCATGGTGGCCGAAGAGATCTTCCAGCGCTGGCAGATCCCCAGAGCCGAAGATGCAGATGGCGAAGGCCTGCAGGCCTACCTCGTTCGCTTTGCCGTCTCCGTGCAGGCCTTCGTCAAAGCGCATCCAGGGCTGACGCCGTACGTGATCCGTCGGCTGGCGGCCACTGACACCATGATTGGCAAGATCACCGAGCATCAGTCACATATCGCCCAAGCCTATGAGCTGAGTATCGAGCAGTCCCGCTGGCTGCTGTCGACGGTGGCCTTCCACGGCTTCGCGGTGGCCGATACGGTGTACACGGTGTCTGGGCGCGAGCCACTGCTGGACGCTGATCGGGTGGCCGAAGAGTCGGAAATGGAGGTTGAGCTATTTGAAGGTATGAAGGCGCTCATAACCGGCGCCCTGGTAATCCTGGAAAAGCCGAACGGGGGAGCGCAGGTATTGAGTACTGAAGAGGATGGTGTATAGATAAGGTCGACTCCAGGCCCCCATGCAACAGCACCTGGCGATCTCCTTCCCGCGATTGCCGCATAGGTCTCCCTTGAGCAGCTCGCGCTTGGGTGCTCAAAACTTCTTGGCGCATCTAAAACTTTTACGTTCCCAGCCGATAGACCTGGCAAGCCATCCGCTTTCACCCTTCGGGAACGTCCCATGAGTATCAGAAACCTTAACCTGGCGCCGCGAGCTGCACTGTTTTTTGCATTGATCGTTGGACTCGTTCTAGTGCTCGGCGTTTCCGCCGTGCTCCAGATGGGCAAGCTGCGAGACATAGAGAAGGATGTAGAGCAGAACTGGATGGCCAGTGTGCGTCAGACTGCAATCATGAACGCGGCTGTGCTGCGACTCAGGCTCGAGACGCAGCGCGGCTTGGCCGACCCGCAAAACATCAGAAGTACCATCGACAGTTTCCCTGGTTACCGCAAGGCGTTCACAGATGCGGTTGCCAATTATGAGCCTCTGATCGCCAGCGATACCGAGCGAACCTTATATGTTGCCGTCAGGGCCAGCGCGGAGAGCTATGCAACCCAACTGAACGTGCTGGAGCCTATGATGAGGGCAGGCGACATCGCCTCTGCAGTGGGCCTGGTCAGGACAGAAATCAGGCCCCTGACCAACAAGATGGAAGAGCAGATTACACGGCTGACCGCGTTCAACGACGAGGGCGCCAAGCGTGCCGGTCAGACTGCAAGCGAGATCTATTCGACAGGTATGGCGCTTACCCTCGGCATCGTCATCGCGGTGGTGGTATTGACCATCGTGCTGGCTGCGCTGCTCACCAAAAGCATCACCGGCCCCATCCGCGACGCACTCGGTGTTGCCGAGCGAATCGCCAATAGCGATTTGTCCCATGACATTCACGTCAACGGCGCAGACGAAGCAGCTCGGCTACTCAAGGCGCTTGAACAAATGCAAAAGAACTTGCGTAGCACGATTGTGGAGATATCGGACTCGTCCACGCAGCTTGCTTCGGCGGCAGAAGAAATGACGGCGGTCACCGAGGCCTCCAGTCGCGGCTTGGTTTCGCAAAATGATGAGGTCAATCAAGCAGCCACGGCCGTCACGCAGATGAGTGCAGCCGTCGACGAAGTGGCCCGTAATGCTGAGTCGGCATCCGAAGAATCGAAGCGCACACAAGGGTTCACGGGTGCTGGCTTGGAGCGGGTGGCTCAAACCTTGAAGTCGATCCAGCGCTTGAGCAGCAACGTAGAGCAAACCAGCGAGCAGATCCAAGGGTTGTCGGACCGCGCCCAGAACATCTCCAAAGTCGTGGAGGTCATTCGCAGTATTGCAGAGCAAACCAATCTGCTTGCCCTGAACGCTGCAATCGAAGCCGCTCGCGCCGGCGAGCAAGGGCGTGGCTTTGCAGTGGTCGCTGATGAGGTGAGGGCACTGGCTCACCGCACTCAAGTGTCGACCCAGGAAATCGAGCAGATGATTGCTACCATCCAGACTGACTCAGGCAACGCTGTTCAGGCGATGGGCACCAGCCGCGACTTGGCAAATCAATCGCTTGGTATTGCCCAGGAAGCAAGCAACTCGCTGGACCAGATCGCAAGTGCGATTACGCTTATCAATGAGCGAAACCTTCAAATTGCCACGGCGTCGGAAGAGCAATCCCATGTGGCACGGGAAGTCGACAATAACCTGGTGCGTATTCGGGATCTGGCGTCGCAGAGCGCCGCAGGCGCCAGCCAAACGGCCAGCGCTTGTGGAGAGATGTCTCAGTTGGCGATCAACCTGAACCAGCTGGTGACTCGATTCGTGGTGTGATTCACGCCGGGTCTTGCGGCGCTGGCCGGGCGGGTGATCGCCTGGCCATGACCATCGGCATCGAGCACACGTACGCCTGGCGCTGGCGGTTCGTCCCTGGCTGCCGGGGTGATCTACAGACTGGGTGCAACGGCTGCTTCATTCACATGCTTCTCGATTTCGTGATGCATGTTGTTGTAGAAGATGCAGCCGATCAGCCGGGCGAATAATGACAGCGTTTCCGGCAGGTCTGGGTCGTTGAGCAGGTTGCGCTTTATATCCAAGGCGCAAAGGGCACCGTACAGACTACCGTCAGGAAGGAAGATCGGCACGCCCGCGTAGCTCTCGAGCTTGTATTTACGAACGATGGGTTTCTGAGCGAATCGCTTGATTTCGCTGATCGATGGAATGATCAATGAAGTGGGGAAGGTGCGAAACTCATCACATACGGTGGTTTCCACAGGGACACTTTCGCCTACGTCAGGGCCAATGTCGTCCGGGTCATGAACCGAACAGGTTACCCAATCCGCCTCGCTGAACTTGGCAATAGCCGCAAACTTCATATGAGTGACGCGCGTCACTAACCTGAGGATGCTGGTAGTCGCTTCGATTTCGGCAATGGCATTTCTCTCTGACTGAGACAGGTACTGGGAAAGCTCAAGGTCTCGTGTCTGCATTTTTGCCCTTCGGTAAGTGTGAGCCTGGGTGATGACTTCAAGTTGTCTCGCCGGTCATATCATCGTCACGCTGAAAATGATCGCCGTGTCGTTTCATAGGCTGTCATCGACTATAAGCCGACATGGCCAGGACTGCCACAGCCTGCACAGACTACCACCCCACCAGAGGCGTGGGGGCTCACCGCTGCATCTGCGTCAACCGCGTTTGCAGTTGCTCCAGGGCTTGCTGATTGATGATGGTTTAGATAAAAGCGTGTCGAGCCTGCCATCAGGGACAAACCATCATGAACGAGCCTCGTCGGGCTGAGCGGAATCACTGGCATGTATTTCTGGTTTTTCTTCGTCTGGGGCTGACTTCTTTTGGTGGCCCAATCGCTCACTTGGGATACTTTCGAGAGGAATTCGTTTGCCGCCGTCAATGGCTGAGCGAGCAAAATTATGCAGAATTGGTCGCCGTTTGCCAGTTTCTACCTGGGCCTGCAAGCAGTCAGGTAGGTATGGCCCTAGGGCTGTTGCGCTGTGGCTACGGTGGCGCGGTAGCGGCCTGGATAGGGTTCACTTTGCCTTCGGCGATGGCACTGATCGCCTTCGGCCTGGGCTTGGCCACATACGATAACGCCATCCCCACGGGCGTGATGCACGGTTTGCAAGTGGTTGCTGTCTCGGTGGTGGCACAGGCGGTGTGGGGGATGGTACGCACAATGTGCCCCGATGTAGCGCGTGTAAGCATTATGGCAGCAGCAGCCTGCTTCTTGCTGTTAATGCCTTCTACCGCGGGGCAGATGGTTGTCATCATTATTGCTGCCGTCCTTGGACTAATGCTGCTCACGCCGCGATCCGGGGAGCCGTTTGATCCTTTGCCCATCCCCTTACGGCGTCGCGCTGGGCTGTTCTGGTTGGGCCTGTTTTTTGTCCTGCTAATCGGGCTACCGATATCGGCCGAACTGTTTTCAAACCCGACCCTGTCCATGCTGGATGGGTTCTATCGCACAGGTTCGCTGGTGTTTGGTGGCGGGCACATTGTATTGCCGCTGTTGCAAGCTGAGGTCGTTCCCCGTGGATGGGTGAGTAACGATGTCTTCTTGGCTGGATATGGCGCAGCGCAGGCGATCCCCGGGCCGCTCTTCACGTTCGCAGCCTTTCTCGGGGCCTCCATGAACCAGGCACCCAGCGGTTGGCTTGGCGGTCTGATTTGCCTGCTGGCGATTTTTGCGCCTTCCTTCCTGCTTGTGCTGGGTACTCTGCCATTTTGGGCCCATGTGCGCCGTAACCGCCGTGTCCAGGCGGCACTGCTGGGCATCAATGCCGCTGTGGTGGGGATGCTGCTTGCTGCGCTCTATCAGCCAATATGGACGGGCGTCATTCTCAACCCGCTGGATTTCGGCATGGCCCTTGTAGCACTGGTGGCTTTGATGTTCTGGAAGTGGCCGCCGTGGCTGGTCGTACTCGGCAGCGGTTTTCTGGGCTGGTTGTTCAATGATGCTTTTTGCGCCGGTTGCTGATGGCTGCGAAGGGTTAATGCGCATCGCTGCTCAAGGCTGCAAGTGAAAGTTCGGCGGTAAAGATATCGGGGGCACCGCGGTCAGTTTGAGGCCGTTCGTAGGCTGCTGCATCCGAGCATTGGCGCGCTTGTCATATGCCCAACCGGCGCTAGGCAGACTCCCCTAGCGCTTCGCCACGCAGCCTGGCTAGGCTCGTTGCCAGATCGTACTTGCGAAATGGTTTGTTGAGCCGAGGTAGATCCGGGTCAATGCCTTCACGCTCTGCATAGCCGGAAATGACAAGAATCGCCGTATCGGGACTCGAAAGACGGACCGCTCTTGCCAGATCGGTCCCGCTGATGCCTGGCATGAGGTGGTCTGTGACGAGCAAGTCGAACGGCTGTGCAGTGTGCATCAGTTCCAATGCCTGTTCACCTGATGCAGCCTCTACCACGCGGTAGCCCAGTTCAGCCAGCATGTACGACGTACTTGCCCGTACGAGTTCTTCGTCATCGACCAGCAGCACAGTGCCGCGTATCTGCGGCGACTCTGGCAGTTGGTCGATGCGCAATATCGCGCTGGGTTCGGTTGTGCTGCGAGGCAGCCAAAGTTCCACGTTCGTACCCAGCCCCGGTGCGCTATGGATGGTAAGGGCGCCGTTCAATTGCGATGCCAGCCCGTGCACCATGGACAAACCCAGCCCTGTGCCTTTGCCGACGCCCTTGGTCGAAAAGAATGGCTCCACCGCATGAGCAAGCGTGGTCGTGTCCATGCCGATGCCCGTGTCTGCGACGGACAGGCACAGGTATTCGCCTGCCGGAAGTTTTGAGCGGTGCTCGGCGCCGACCAGCTCCGTGCTCGCGGAAATGCGCATCGTCCCGCCTTCAAGCATTGCATCGCGAGCATTGACCGAAAGGTTGAGCAAAGCCATCTCGAGCTGATTATGATCCGCGATCGCCGCAGGCAGGTTCGGCGGCGCATCGACGACCACTTTGATTTGCGGCCCGATGGTGCTGGCCACCAGATCGCCCATCCCGATCAATAACCTTGCCACATCCACCGAGCTGGTCTGAAGGGGCTGGCGACGGGCAAAGGCAAGCAGTCGCTGCACCAGTGTCGTGGCACGCTCTGCCGATTGCATGGCGCCGGCGATAAGCCGTTGCTCGCGCTCGCCGCCCACGCCCCGACGCTGCAGCATATCGAGCGTGCCGACGATCGGAGTGAGCAGGTTGTTGAAGTCATGCGCGACCCCGCCGGTAAGTTGGCCCATGGCTTCCATTTTCTGGCTCTGACGCAACGCCTTCTGCACTTCTTCTCGCTCTGCAATGGCTCGGGCAATCCGCTCTTCAAGGGAGGCATTGAGTTCTTTAAGTGCGTCCTCGGCGACCTTGCGGGCGGTGATGTCTACCGCCGTCCCGGTCACGCGCAAGCAGCGCCCGGCATTATCGAAGACGCCCCGGCCTTTGGCTGCCACCCAGCGCACGATGCCGTCATTGCGGCCCACGGTGCGATAGTCGACATCGTAGAGCGCGCGACGCAGGGGATCGATTGCTGCCGCGAATGCCTCCACTGTCGCTTCGTAGTCCTGAGGGTGCAAACCGGCATAGAAGTCTTGCAGTGTGACGGGCGTGTCCGCCGCTATGCCGAACATGGCCTTGGTCTGCGAAGGCCAGGCCAGCGTGTTGTGGATGAAATCCACGTCCCAAAAGCCTACATCAGCGTGCTCGACGGCCAGGCGCAATCGCTCTTCACTGATCCGAACGGCGGAGTCCGAGCGGGCGCGATGCACGACCAGCCCGACGGTATGAGCCACGAAGTCGATGATTTCGATGTCCGCTGGCACCGGGTCACGCAATTGGGCGTGGTAAAGCACGAAAACGCCAACCTCCTCGCCGTGAGTCGAACGGATCGGGGTCGACCAGCAGGCATGCAGGCCTTGCTCGCTGGCCAGGTCGCGCAACTCGGGCCAGCGAGAGATCGTGTTGATGTTCATTTGCCCCAGGGTGTCCGAGCCACGGACCTGGGGGAGGATCGCAACACCTGGGAGGGCCTCTCGGTGGGCAGGAGGCAGGCTCGGACTGGCACAGTGGTCAATGTGACTTGCCGCGTCATTCCAGAGCAGGATGCTCCCCAGGAACCCTGAAACCGACAATGCCTCCACCTCGCGGACCACCGCATCAAGCGTAGTGCTCAGAGGCGTTGCGGCTACCGCCAACGCCAAAATGCGGTTCTGTGCCGAGGCAAGTGCCGCTCCATGGTTACGCGCTTGGGTCAGGCGCGCATTCTCGATGGCAATCGTCGCCAGTCGCGCCAGGCTTTCCAGCCGGTTTACCGTGTCGCGATCATGGTCTCGAACCTGTGACCAATACGCGCCAAGCGCGGCTACCGGAACGGGCCGACCAATAGGCACCATCACCAGGCTGCGAACGAACGTCGCGCAGTAGGCTTCGTGGGGTATACGTGAGTCGAGTTGAATGTCACTGATCGCGACTGTCTCGCGATGATGCATGGCCCAGCCTGAAATACAGGAGTTGGCCGGAAAATCCTGCCCCTGCCATAAGGCAGATACCGCATCCTCAGCGACGTAGAAGCACCGGCCATGGTTCTCGATCACCACTGCAATGCCTTCTGCCCCGACCGCAGCGCGTGCGTTGTCCCGCAACACCGCCACGACTTCCTCTACGGATTCGGCCCTGGCCAACCGCTCGCTGGCATTTAGAACGTGGTCAAGGCGGTCATCACCGATCGTGTTATCGGTATCGCAAACATGGCGCAAACGAATCTCCCAACGGCCACAGGTCATTGATCTGCAGTCTGGTTCAGTGCGAAGGAAAAGGAGGGGCGTATTACTGGATTTTAGCGTGAGGACGCGCAGACACCTGAGTTTCTCAGAAAAACCTACGCCCATCACTATCATGGTGCAGAATTCGTTCTGGTCACTGCGCGCGAAGGCTTGGCGGTTTGATCATAAAGTACGCTCCCAAGCCTTAACGGCCGTGTCAGCGCTCACTGAGACTCGTTAGCCCAGCAGCGTGTACAAAACACAGATTGTTTCCTTCACGATCCCTGCAATAAGCACCGTAGTAGTCCTGCCTATATTGCGGCAACCCAGGCGCTCCTTCATCCTGCGCCCCCATCGCCGAGGCCATGCAGCATGCACCTGATCACTGAGTTCGCCACACCGAAGACACAGGCTACTTGCGCCGATTCCGGCAAGCGGCGCTTGGCGAATCAACCAAGATTAGCTAAGTTATGAAAAATACATAATTTAGCTAACTTTGGTAAACGTGCATGGACCCTGTCTCCAATCCCTACTCCCCGGGGGCGGGCGCACCGCCTCCTGCTTTGGCAGGGCGCGACGCTTTGCTCAAGCAAGTCAGCATTGCCATTGCCCGGATTCGTCGTGGCCGCGCCGCCAAAAGCGTACTCATGGTCGGCCTGCGCGGGGTGGGAAAAACCGTGCTGCTGGAGAAAATGCGCAGCCAGGCGGAAGCCGATGGCATTCACGCGATCCGCATGGAAGCACCGGAAAATCGCTCCCTGCCTGCGTTGCTGGCGCCGCAGTTGCGTCTGTCGCTGCTGCGCCTGAGCCGCATTGAGGCTGCTCAGGCGCTGGCCCGGCGTGCCTTGCAGGCGCTGGCGGGTTTCGTGAAATCGTTGAAGGTTACTTACGCTGACATCGAGGTCGGCCTGGATCTGGACCCGGAACCGGGGTTGGCCGACAACGGTGACCTGGAAAGCGACCTGGCGACATTGCTCGAATCTGCCGGCCGGGCAGCACAGCATGCTGACACAGCCTTGGTGCTGTTCATCGACGAGTTGCAGTACGTGGCCGAAGATCAACTCGCAGCGCTGATCACCGCGTTGCATCGCTGTGCCCAGGCGCAGCTGCCGGTGACGTTGGTCGGCGCTGGCCTGCCCCAGTTGCGCGGGCGCTGCGGAAATGCCAAGTCCTACGCGGAACGTTTGTTCGACTTCCCCGACATCGGCCCGTTGACACCCGACGCTGCCAAATTTGCCATCGTCCAGCCAGCGAAGGAGGAGGGCGTGGCCTTTGAAGCCAGCGCCCTCAAAGAGATTTTGGCCCACTCCCAGGGTTATCCCTACTTTTTGCAGGAATGGGGCAAACACGCCTGGGACATCGCCTTGCACAGCCCCATTACCGGCGCAGACGTGCAGGCGGCCTCGCAACAAGCCGTCGCCACGCTGGACGAAAGTTTCTTCAGGGTCCGTTTCGACCGCCTGACATTGGCCGAAAAGAAATACTTGCGCGGCATGTCAGACCTTGGCCCTGGCCCCCACCGCTCAGGTGATATCGCCGCCAGCCTGGGGCGCAAAGTCTCGACACTCGCGCCGCTACGCAGTGCGCTGATCGAAAAAGGCATGATTTACAGCCCGAGCCACGGTGATACCGCATTCACAGTGCCTTTGTTCGACGAGTTCATGCGTCGAATCATGCCGGGCGAGGCGTGGCGAACGGCCTGACTCGACTCAGCGATGCGCGCCCCGGGCATTGATCGCTTCCTGCGCCCAGTTTAAAGATCCTGAGCGTGAACCGCCTGACGACAACTAGGCGACGCTTGAATGCGCCGCGAAAGCCCAGCATTCAGAGCAAGATCAGTCGGTCCACCGCCACAGTGGCTCATCCAGCAAGCCCATGCCTTTGAGTTGCGTTTGGCCCTGTACCTTGTCCAGCGCCTGCAGGTTGCAGCCGTCATACGTGCTGAGGGCTTGGACCAGTGGGGCGCTGTGAGAAACGACCCAGATCTGGCTATGTTCGCAAGCACGAATGATCAGGCGGGCCAAAGCAGGCAGCAAATCGGCATGCAGGCTGTTCTCTGGCTCATTCAGTACCATCAGGGCTGGTGGCCTTGGCGTTAGCAGGG
>CAURYQ010000079.1:0-20027 GCA_963529135.1 uncultured Pseudomonas sp.
ATATCGGCGAACACACCATTCTGGCCCGTGCCGGCGGTGCGCCGACGTTGGCCGTGGGTATCGCACAAATTCTCCACCAGGTGCTCCCTGGCGAAAACACCATGGCGTTCTGGTACCACTTCGCCATTTTGTTCGAAGCCTTGTTCATCCTGACTGCCGTGGACGCCGGTACCCGTGCCGGTCGCTTCATGCTCCAGGACCTGCTGGGCAGCTTCGTGCCGGCGCTCAAACGCACCGAGTCGTGGGGCGCGAACCTCTTGGCTACCGCAGGTTGCGTGGCCATGTGGGGCTACCTGCTGTACCAGGGTGTGATCGACCCGCTCGGTGGTATCAACACCCTGTGGCCGCTGTTCGGCATTTCCAACCAGATGCTGGCCGGTATCGCGCTGATGCTCGGCACCGTGGTGCTGATCAAGATGAAGCGCCAGCGCTACATCTGGGTCACCTTGTTGCCAGCCACCTGGTTGCTGATCTGCACCACGGCGGCAGGCCTGATCAAGCTGTTCGACCCTAACCCCGCCGTGGGCTTCCTGGCCTTGGCCAAGAAATACAGCACTGCCCTGGACGCAGGCCAGGTACTGGCGCCGGCCAAAGACATCGGGCAGATGCAGCACGTGATCTACAACGCCTACACCAACGCCGGGCTGACCATCCTGTTCCTGGTGGTAGTGTTCAGCATCCTGTTCTTCGCGATCAAGGTGGGTTACGCCGCCTGGGGTCGCAAAGAGCGGACCGACAAGGAAACCCCGTTCCAGGCACTGCCTGACGCTTGAGAGGACCGCTGCGATGTTCAATGACCTGGGTCGACTGGGTAAATACCTGGGGCAGGCTGCACGCCTGATGGTCGGCATGCCCGATTACGACAACTATGTCGAACACATGCAAAAGACGCATCCGGACAAACCGGTCATGACGTACGAAGCGTTCTTCCGGGAACGTCAGGAAGCGCGTTATGGCGGCAAGTCCGGGCCCAAGTGCTGTTGAGCCCCAAGCGTTGACCTGTACCGGCCTCATCGCCGGCAGCCAGTGGTCACCGACAACCCCTCGCTCTGAGGGGCGCTGTCGGTAACTGCTGGCTTGTCGCGATGGGGCCTGTGTTTTTTCTGCACAGGAGATGATCTACGTGCACACCCCCATTCCCGTAACCGTACTGACCGGTTTTCTCGGCGCTGGCAAGACCACGCTGCTCAAGCACATGCTCAAGGCCGAGCACGGTCTGAAACTGGCAGTGATCGAAAACGAGTTCAGCGAAGCGGGCATCGACAGCCAGTTGCTCGGCGACGAGCCGGTACAGGTGATGACCCTGGCCAATGGTTGCGTGTGTTGCAGCATTCATGGCGACCTGACCCGTGCCCTGTACCTGCTACTGGAGCGGCTCGATGCTGGCGAAATCACGTTCGACCGGCTGGTGATCGAGTGCACGGGGTTGGCCGACCCCGCCCCAGTGGCGCAAACCTTCTTCATCGACGAGGAATTGCGTGAGCGCTATATCCTGGACGGCATCATCACCCTGGTCGATGCCGCCCACGCCGACGTTCACCTGGCCCAGACGATCGCCCAGGCCCAAGTGGGCTTCGCCGATCGCCTGTTGCTGAGCAAGACCGACCTGGTAGAGCCGGCCACCGTGCAAGCCCTGCGCGAACGGCTGGGTCGCATCAATGGACGGGCGGCCATGCATGTGGTCGAACAAGGCCGCATCGATCTGGGCGCACTGCTCGATGTGCGCGGCTTCAACCTCAACCCGGACCTGGGCGCCAACCTCAAGCCCACCCTGCGCCCGGTGCTCAAACCCGCCACCCCGGACCGCATCGCTACCTTGGTGCTGCGCACAGACAAGGCGCTGGACATCGACCGGCTCAGCGACTTCATGAATGGCCTGCTCGAAACCCACGGTGCTCAGTTGCTGCGCTACAAGGGCGTACTCAACATCGTGGGTGAGGACCGCAAATTGGTGTCCCAGGGTGTGCTCAAGCTCTACGGGTTCGACTGGGACGCCGAATGGGCAGACGGCGAGGCGCGAGAAAGCGTCATGGTGTTCATTGCCGATGACCTTCCTGAAGCTACGATTCGGGCTGGCTTCGAGGCACTGACGGACGAGTGACGGGCTGGGCTTGAGCATTGAACCACCCTGGCCATGAGCTTCGCTGGCGGGTGTGCTCCTCCACGCAAGGGATCAGGCGCTGCGCCAGCACGTCGGTTTGCCCTACCGCCTTGGCCGTTCGATATTTGGCGCTGTGGATGCATTCGCGGTCGCCGAACTCGCAACGGTTCAACGTGGTGCCGCCGCAAGGCCCGTTGGCCAGGCCTTTGGGGCAGGTTTCCGGGCAGGTGTACAGGGTGTCTTCAACGCGGCAGCGTCCACAGGTGTCGCAGCCAAGCAACGGGCGCTTCACGGCGCGCTCCACACCGTGCAGCACCCGCGCACCCAGGCCCGTGGCCCAGACCGGTTGGCGAACCGCCCAGCCAAACAGCTGACTCACCGGGTTGCGACGGCTGAACAGCACGCCATGCATGCCATGCATGGCGTGATAACGGGCCTTCTGCGCAAACGACGCCACGACTCGCGACTCCCCTTCGCGCCAATTCGCCTGCGGCGGGTGGAACGTCACCGCAGGCAGGCCCGGCATCTGCCAGCTTGCCTGCCAGGCAGGCGCCCATTGCTGTAGCGTCGCCACCTGCGCTTGCCAATGTTCGATGCGTGCTTCCAGGGCAAGCAGTTGGCTGAGTTCATGGATGCCTGACAAGTGCACGCCGGCATAGCCCATCAGCTTCACGCCGATGACCTGCAGTGCCAGACGATCGACGCTGCGGGCCTGGGCAAAGGCCTTGGATTGGGCCGCTTCGGCTTCCAGCATCTGGCGCATCGATGGGGTGACGGTAACGCCCGCGACATGATCGAGCATGCCGGCGCGCCCCAGCGTGAGGCTCATCAGGCAGGCCACCAAGGGTCTGGGTGCTTGTTGGCGGCGCATCCAGTGCATGGCCTCCTGATGCTTGGCAGCATCGAAGCCCAGTTGCAAGATGAAAAAGTCGGCGCCGGCCGCCAGCTTTTTCTGCGCCTTGAAATACTGGGCGGCGCCTTCCTCTTCGCGGTACTTGAAGGGGTTGAGCGCTGCACCCAATAACCAGTGAGGGTAGGCCTGGCGGGCGATCTGCAGCGCTGCGACCGATTCGAGGTACCGTACCGGGCGCGCACCCGGCTCATGGCCGGGCAGGCGGTCGCCGGTCAGCACCAGCAGCTGTTGCTGGCCTGCGGCATCCATGCGCCGCATCTGGGCGAGCAGGTGATGGCGTTCCCGGTCCTTGCCAGAGAAATGGGGCAGGGCGGGCACGGGTCGCTCGAAAGAGGCCAGTGCATCGAGAGGTGACATGTCTAAAGGGCTGCTCACCCGGTCGCCGATGGCGAGGGTCATCGGCCAACCACACAGTTGCCCACGCCCCATGATCGCGTCCATCGCGGCAAAACGCTCTGCGGATGCTTTGGGCACGAACTCCATGATGCAGGCGAATTGCTGTTCGTGCAGGGCGGTCTTGAGCACGCTCATGAGACTGGACACCAGATAGGGGCAGGCTGACATTGTGCGCTAGCGCCGCGTCAGGGTCATGTCCGGTTGCGCAGGGCACCGATCCGAACGAGACATAGCCATGAGCCAGGCAGGTGCCAAGCTGGCAGCAACATGAGGGAAATTTGAGTTGATCTCAAATTTATCGAGTTTGTCCTAAACCCTGAGCGGTCCGAAAATGCCCCCATCATTTCTGTAGACCGGGAAACACACATGGCACTGGCGCACAACCTGGGCTTTCCACGCACTGGCAACGATCAAGAGCTGCGCGCTCGCCATTGGCAGATGCAGAAAGACGCCGGTATCGAGCTGCTGCCGGTGGGCGATGTGGATTGGTATGACCGGGCAGGACGCGACCCACAGGCGCCCATGACGTTGCGCTTCACCGAGCTTGGCGCACAGTTGCTCCAGGAAGTCGCCCAGGCCACGGCGCTTGGCCATGCCGTCAAGCCCGTACTGGTCGGCCCCTTGACCTATGTGTGGCAAAACACCACACAGCAGGGCAACACGCTTGACCTGGAGCTTGTCGATGAACTGCTGGCGCACTACGACGCCATCCTCAATCGTCTGGCAGAGAAGGGCGTGCAGTGGGTACAGATCGACGAGCCGTTGCTCGCCCAGGACCTGCCGCAAGACTGGAAAAACGCCTACGAGCGGGTCTACAACATTCTCCAGCGTGCTCCGCTGAAGAAGCTGATCGCCACATGGTCGGGCGGGCTGCAGGGCAACCTTGGTCTGGCTGCGAACCTGCCAGTAGACGGCTTGCACATCGATCTGGTGAGCGACCCAGAACAGCTGTTGACTACCTTGGACCGCCTTCCTGCCTACAAAGTGTTGTCACTGGGCCTGGTCGACGCCGAGCACGACGCTCAGGACGAGCTGGACGGCCGGTCGCACTGGCTGCGTGAGGCACATGAGCGCCTGGGTGAGCGACTGTGGGTCGGTACAGCCTGCTCACTGGTGCACAGCCCACTGGGCGTAGCCGTGCAGAAGTGCCAGGAAGTGGCGCGACTGGCCAAGGCACTCAATGATCCCGCTGGTGCGCTGCGGGCCAGCGTCTAACCGCCTGGAATGCCTGCCGCTCTTCGTTCGAGTGAACAGCGGCAGGCAGCCGGTCCTAGGCCGGTTCGATCAGCGCTCTACCGCCAGCGCCACCCCTTGTCCGCCACCGATGCACAGTGTTGCCAAGCCTTTCTTGGCATCACGCTTGATCATCTCGTGCAGCAGGGTGACCAACACCCGGCATCCTGATGCGCCAATGGGATGACCCAAGGCAATCGCTCCACCGTTCACGTTTACCCGCGAGGCATCCCACGCCAATGCCTTGCCCACGGCCAGTGCCTGCGCCGCAAAGGCTTCGTTGGCTTCGATCAGGTCCAGGTCGGCCAGTTGCCACCCTGCTTTATCCAGACACCGTTCAGTGGCCGATACCGGGGCGATCCCCATCACTGCAGGGTCGACCGCGGCACTGGCATACGCCGCGATCCTGGCCAGTACAGGCAGACCGAGCGCACTGGCCTTTGCGGCGCTCATCAGCACCACGGCCGCAGCGCCATCGTTGAGGCTGGAGGCATTGCCTGCCGTCACGCTGCCATCTTTCTTGAAGGCGGGGCGCAATTTGGCAAGGGAGTCCGCCGTGGTGTCCGGGCGTGGTTGCTCATCCTGGGCGAACACCTTAGGGTCGCCTTTTTTCTGCGGCAGCACGACAGGAGTGATCTCGTCGTCGAAGCGGCCTGCTTCTCGCGCGGCAACCGCCTTGCGCTGTGACTCGGCGGCGAAGGCGTCTTGTTGCTCGCGGCTGAGCTCATATTGCTGCACCAGGTTCTCGGCGGTGATGCCCATGTGGTAGTCGTTGAACGCATCCCACAGGCCGTCGGTAATCATGCTGTCGATCAGTTGACCGTGCCCCATGCGCTGACCGGTGCGGGCCGAAGGCATCACATAGGGTGCCAGGCTCATGTTTTCCTGGCCGCCTGCGATCACCACCTCGGCATCACCGCAACGGATGGCTTGAGCGCCCAGGTGCAGTGCCTTCAAGCCCGAGCCGCAGACCTTGTTCAGGGTCAAGGCCGGTACGCTGAAAGGCAGGCCCGCCTTGATAGCGGCCTGACGTGCCGGGTTTTGCCCTGCGCCGGCAGTGAGCACCTGGCCCATGATCACCTCATCGACCTGAGCCGGGTCCAACCCGGTCTGCTCCAAAAGGCGCCTGATCACTACAGCCCCCAGGTCGACTGCCGGGACGCCGGCCAGGGCGCCCTGGAAGCTGCCGATGGCGGTGCGGGTCGCGGCGACGATGACCACTTCGTTCATGTTCTTGTTCTCCGTCTGTAGGTGAGGGCTCCCAGCATCGGCGCATTCGGGTTATTTGTTAAGTTTGTTTTTGTTGCCGATTGATAGGGAAACCCAATCAATCGGCTTGGGCCTTGTTGCGCCCAAACGGCCAGTGCACGCGGCTGTCCTCGGTTGTCGATTTTGCATCGCTGCGCTCAACCCTTAAGATGTGTCGCCTAACCTGCGGGGGTAGTCTCACCCCTCAGTTCACTCTGGAAGCGCCCCGGCGTTTTCTTGCATAAACCAGACGAGGTACAGACATTGGCCATCATTCATCCTAAGGTCCGCGGTTTCATCTGCACCACGACTCACCCCAAGGGCTGCGAGCTCAACGTCCGTGACCAGATCGAAGCCACCCGCAAGCTGGGCGTGCGCGAGGATGGTCCGAAGAAGGTGTTGGTCATCGGTGCTTCCAGCGGCTATGGCCTGGCGGCGCGTATCACCGCCGCCTTCGGTTTCAAGGCCGACACACTGGGCGTGTTCTTCGAAAAGCCGGGCACCGAAACCAAGGCCGGTACCGCAGGCTGGTACAACGCGGCTGCTTTCGACAAGTTCGCCAAGGCCGACGGCCTCTACAGCAAGTCGATCAACGGTGACGCCTTCTCCGACGAAGCGCGGGCCAAGGTCATCGAGCTGATCAAGAACGACATGGGCGGCAAGGTCGACCTGGTCATCTATTCGCTGGCATCGCCCGTGCGCAAGCTGCCGCAGACCGGCGAGCTGGTGCGCTCGGCACTCAAGCCCATCGGTCAGCCGTACAAGTCGACCGCCATCGACACCAACAAGGACGCCATCATCGAGGCCAGCATCGAGCCGGCCACCGAGCAGGAGATTGCCGACACCGTCACCGTCATGGGTGGCCAGGACTGGCAGCTGTGGATCGATGCCCTGGCCGACGCCGGTGTGCTGGCCGAAGGTGCCCGTACCGTGGCCTTCAGCTACATCGGTACTGAAATCACCTGGCCGATCTACTGGCATGGTGCTTTGGGCCAGGCCAAGCAGGACTTGGACGATACCGCCCTGCGCCTAGACCAGAAGCTGGCGGGTGAAGTGAAGGGCGGCGCCAACGTGGCCGTACTCAAGTCGGTGGTTACCCAGGCTAGCTCGGCTATCCCGGTGATGCCGCTGTACCTGTCGATGGTGTTCAAGATCATGCAGGAAAAAGGTGTCCATGAAGGTACCCAGGACCAGCTCGATCGCATGTTCCGTGACCGTATGTACCGCACCGACGGTGCGCCGGCTCAGGTCGACGAGAAAGGCCGCCTGCGCCTGGACGATTGGGAACTGCGCGACGATGTGCAGGATGCTTGCAAGGCCATGTGGCCACAGGTGACCACCGAAAACCTGTTCGAGCTGACCGACTATGCCGGTTACAAGAAGCAGTTCCTCAACCTGTTTGGCTTCGAGCGCACTGACGTCAATTACGACGAGGATGTGGCGACCGACGTGCAGTTCGACTGCGTTCAGCTGTAACCCGGGCTTTCCCAGGTTAAGCCACTGGGGCTGCGCAGCAGCCCCAGCTTGCCCGCTACAGCGCCGAACTCAACAGCTTCGCTGCGCTAGAGCGCGAGCCACCCACCTCTCAAGCCTTGCGCGACAGTGGCAGCGTATTGAACGTGACGCCCGCCAGGCCGTGCTCGATCAGCGCACGGATGTTCCCGTGATCGCTGCCCTGCGGTGTAGCCAGTACATCCCGATAATGCTCGCCGAACGCCAGCAGGGCTTCCTGATCGCTCAAACCTTCCAGCAGGGCCAGGCCCAGCGTTTTGCATGATCCCTCATTCTGGCCGGCTGCGTTTTCAGCGCCACCGTTGCTGAAGGCCTGCGGCTGATAGGCATAGTGCTCGGCGATGAACGCCAGGGTATCGGCGAACACATGTTCACCACTGGCAAGGCGGGTGCGCAGGGTAGTCAGATCAGTCACGGGGTTTTCCTTGTTCGAATGCGGCTTGCTGCTGGGCGCTGGCCTCTTTCTGGTACTGGGCTTTCCACTCGCCATACGGCATGCCGTAGACGACCTCGCGGGCGTCATCCAGGCTCAGGTCCAGCTGGCGCTCGTCGGCTGCTGCCTTGTACCACTTGGACAAGCAGTTGCGGCAGAAACCAGACAGGTTCATCAGGTCGATGTTCTGCACGTCAGTGCGCGAGCGCAGGTGTTCCACGAGCCGGCGGAAAGCGGCGGCTTCCAGTTCGAGCTGTTGCTGTGGGGTCATGGGCTTCTCTCAGATGATGCGGTTTTTCAGATGGCGGCCACCGTTGATGACCACTTGGCTGCCCGTGCTGTATTGGCTGGCGAGCAAGTACTTGACCGTCTCGATCAGCGGGCCGGCGCCGGGTTCGAACTCCAGCAGAGCCTTCTTCAGCGTCTGCTGGCGATACGCTTCGTCGCCGCCTTCCTTGAGGATCAGCAGGCCAGGCAGGATACCGTTCACATGCACCTTGGGCGCGTACTTTTCGGCGAACGACAACACCATGTTCTGCAGCGCGGCCTTGGTGGCTGCGTACCCGATATGGCTCTTGCTGCCGCGTGAAGACGTCTCGTCGCAGATGTGGATGATGTCGGCCTTGTCCACCTTGGTCAGCATTTCACCCAGGGCCAGGTTCAGGTGATAAGGCGCTTGGACATGAAGGCGAAACATGGTGTCCAGGTTGGGCAGGTCATCGTCGAGCCACAGCGAGGCGTTGTGGATGATGGCGCGCAGACCGTCGTAATGGCTGTGCAGGTATTTGATGAGTGCCTCGCGGTCCGCCTCCTGGCACAAGTCCGCCGTGAACGGGACGATGTTGGGGTGTGGCGACTGGGGCTGGACGCTGCGGCTGGCACTGACCACCGTATGGCCGGCCTGGGCCAGTTCCAAGGCCAGGGCCAGCCCGACGCGCTGGCTGGCTCCGGTGATGAGAATAGGGCTGTTCATGTTCGGGGCGGTCAACTGTATCTGTCGAAGGTTGCCGCTCAGCATACCCCAACTGCTCCGAGCATGCGTGGCCGGGTCCTAGCGGCTGCGCAAGGCTCGGCCGCGGGTTGGCGCGCCCTGCAGCCAGCCTGCCAGCAGGTGCGTTGACAGGGGGATGAACAGGTACACCATCAAGGGGGTGAGCGCCAGGGTACTGACCAGCACGCGTGGCAACAGGTCCATGCCTGTCAGCCAATGACCGAACAGCACGTTGAAAGCCAGCGACACCGGAAAGAACGCCAGCCAGATGGCCGTGGCCTGCTTCCAGCGGGGTGGTTTATGCACCAAGGCAGTGCCGAACCAGTCGTCTATGCCGCTGACCCGTGCCTCCCTGGGGCGCTCGAACAGCCCGTTGCCTCGCTGCAGCCAGGTGCGCCGGGAGGCCGAATGTTCCCAGGCATGCAGGGTCGGCTCATCGCTGAAGCGGAAGATGATCTGAAATTCGTCGCCGTCGCGGGGAGGGGCAAGAATGCCCGAGCCCAGGTAGCCGGGAAAATCGGTCGCCAACTGTTCGCCCTCATGCAGCCAGGCCAGCAGTTCCTCATAGCGGCCATCAGCGGCGCGCCGCGACACCATCAAGGTGACGGGTGGTGTGGACATCGTGTATCTCCTGACGACGGGGCTGGCGGGTAGCTGGCCCCTTGGCTGTGCCGGCCGGGGTGGTGGCCGACACAGATTGGCATGCAAGAAGTGGGCGCGGATTATGGCGCATCGCTCAGGGCCGCGTAAGCCACCCGGTAAGGCAAGGAGAAACGTATCGTCGGAAATCGCCTGCGAAGGCGCCTTCAGCCAACTGCCTGACTGTGCAGCTCAGGGTGCGCACGCTGGTGCGCCTGGAGGATGAAATCGCGCAAGCGCTCGATGTCTTCTTCGTCGGTAGCGCTCAGGTCGTAGGCGGCTTTGAGCTCGTCGATCCGCCTGCGCAGCTTGCCGCGCAGCTCGATGGGTACCATGCCGCCTGGGGCAAACTGCAAGGTGAACACATCCGGAACCTCCGGCAGATCGCGTATCTGCACTTGGACGCCTTTAACGGAGATGTCGCAGACCCACAGCCCACTAAGCGCCCCGTGGGCATCGAGCAATGGACAGGGCGGGTCAAGGGTCAGCCGCCATGGACGCAGCCTGGGGCCTACTTCGTAGATGTCAGGGGCGCCCAACTGCAACTGCAAGGTGTGAAACTCATCTTCGATCAGTTGCAGCGGGATGCTGATCTGCTGGTTGTCGACGTAGGCCTGCAAGGTGACCTGCTCATGTGCCACGAGGCGTGTGAGCAGGCTCTGGATGCGGCTGTCCCCATTGACCAGGAGGCTCGTCATGGGGTCAGCCACGTCGAACTGTGGGGAATGCTGGACGTCCTGGATATAGTCCAGCTCATCCTGGGTCAAGAGCGTGTCGGGTTGCATGGTGAAACTCGATGTGGGGGTTTTACAACCCGATTGACTGTAAATCGCAACCTTGGTTCAAGGGCTGCCACCGGGTTTCAGACCAGCGCGCAGTTCGGCCAGCTCGCGCTCCATCTCCACTTGCCGGGTGATGTCTTTCTGAATGCCGATGTAATACAGCCGCTGGTCAGCCGCATGCCGGACCGGGGTGATGGACAGTTCGTTCCAGAACGCGGTGCCGTCCTTGCGGTAGTTGCGCAGCACTTCACGGCAGGCTCGGCCTTCGGCCAGCGCCTTGCGAATACGCGAACGCCCCAGCTGGTCTCGGTCCTTACCCTGCAGGAAGCGACAATCCTGATATAGAATTTCATCTCGGCTGTAGCCGGTCAGACGCTCGAAAGCGGCATTCACATAGATGAGGATGGTATCGTCGCCTTCCTGCTCGGCGACCACGATACCCTCGTCGGAGGCATCGACCATCGATTGCAGCAACTGCGCGTTGATCATGGGTGGGTCATGCAGTGAAGAGAAGAGGACCACGGGCGTACCCCGGCCTTGTGCCAGCGCCGGGTGCTAGTATCCTACGTTTTCACTCAGTATCGGAATCCTTTTCCCTGATGAAAGTCGTCATTATTTCCGGATCGGTGTACGGCACCGCCGAAGAAGTAGCCCGCCATGCCGAATCACTGCTCAAGGCCGCTGGCCTGGAGGCCTGGCACGCTAACCGCGCCACATTGCAGGAGGTGCAGGCGTTCGCCCCGCAGGGGTTGCTGGCGGTAACCTCCACCACTGGCATGGGCGAGCTGCCCGACAACCTCATGGCGCTGTACAGCGCCATTCGCGACACCCTGCCCGCGGCCTGGCGTGGCCTGCCTGGCGCGGTCATCGCCCTGGGCGATTCCAGTTATGGCGACACCTATTGCGGTGGAGGCGAACAGATGCGCGAGCTGTTTGCCGAACTTGGCGTGCATGAAGTGTTGCCCATGCTTCAACTCGATGCCAGCGAGACGGTGACCCCGGAAACCGATGCCGAGCCATGGCTGGCCGAACTGGCCCGTACACTCGGAGCCTGACGCTCCTGCAGCACCGATAGGCAGCCGGCGATCAGGCGGGCTGCGCCTACCGCTCGTGCAGGTGACTCGCTCAGTCATCAAGCTGGCTGGCAACGCAAGTTCAAGCGCCATGGCCCCTGGCTAGACTGTGTCTCGACATAGAGAGCACATGTAAGTGCCGAGGTGACATGCAATGACCGCAGCCTTGCCCTATCGCGTCCACATCACTTAACCCGGTACCTTCCGATGCCCATGGCTGAAATTCCATTGTGCGTCTGGCGTACCCGGGGACAGAGCTTTACATTCCGGGGCCAGAGCATCCGCTACTGGACCGCAGGGCAAGGAGTGCCCCTGCTTTTGTTACACGGTTTCCCCACAGGCAGCTGGGATTGGCATTATCTGTGGGGCCCCTTGGCTCAGCGCTATCGGGTCGTGGCCTGCGACATGCTGGGGTTCGGCGATTCGGCCAAACCGGTGGATCACACCTACAGCCTGATGGAGCAGGCCGACTTGCAACAGGCCTTGCTGGCGCACCTGAGGATCGACCAGCCGGTCGATGTGTTGGCCCACGACTACGGGGGCAGCGTGGCCCAGGAACTGTTGGCTCGGCACCATGAGCAACGCGCCAGCATTGCCAGCTGTGTGTTTCTCAACAGTGGCCTGTTTCCTGAAAGCTGCGGCATGCTGTTGCTGCAGAAACTGCTGCTCAGCCCTCTGGGCTGGCTGGTGGCGCGCTCGTTCAGCCGTGATGACCTGGTGCGTCACATGACGCGTGTCTATGGACCCTGTACTCACCCCAGCGAAAGCGTGCTCGACGATTTCTGGAGCATGGTGGCTGCCAATCGCGGTACCCGCGTCTTGCACAGGCTGGCCAGTTACGTGCCCGAGCGCATGCATCACCGCGAACGTTGGACGCAGGCGCTGCGTGGGGCGGTGCCGCTGCGCCTGATCGCCGGTGCGGTCGATCCCCTCTATGGCGCGCTTATGGTCGAGCACTACCGGCGGGATGTGCCTGCCGCCGACGCCGTGCTGTTGCAGGGCATTGGCCATCATCCCCACACCGAAGCGCCGCAGCAGGTGTTGCGGCATTACCTGGCGTTTCGTGAACCGGCGCACGCGTTCGGCTTGCTCAAGGTGGCGGGGTCCTGAACCCTTTGGGTGGGCGACCCGGCTGCGCAGTATACGGCAGGCAAAAAAAACCGCTGCTCATGGCAGCGGTCAATCGAGACGTCAGATCAAGGAGCTTCAAAATCTACGTCGATACACCCAACTGGCACGACAGGCGGGGGGAGAGCCCGTGGTGCCAGCCAGTGGTTCAAGAATAAGCCACTGAATCAGTTGGAAAAACCGCATGGCGTGACATTCACCATTACACGCGAGGCAACAGTCTGGGGTATTCAGAGGCCGGACAGTGCCCCATGCGCCAGCTGGTCTCGCGTGTGGCTGCCAGTAGCCGCTGCGCTGCGGGACCATTTTCATCGGCATGGAACATGGAAGTGGGCCCCACCACCGTCATCACCGCCGCAATCTGCCCCATGGCGTTGAAGATCGGCGCTGACAGCGCATCAACGCCCGGCATCAGCAGCCCGTGGACATGGTGCAAGCCGCGGTCCCGTATGCCCGCCAGTACCTGCTGGTAATCGTCAGGGCGTTGTTGCAGCACTGCCTGCTCGCGCTCAAGCAACTCTACGGTTTCCCGCTCAGGCAAATAGGCAGCGAACACCAGCCCAGTAGACGAGGTGAGCAGCGGCAGCACCGAGCCGATTTGCGTGACCACGGTAACGGCGCGCACCGCCGGTTCGATGCTCACCACCGTTGCACCCTGGTTGCCCCATACCGCGATGAAGCAGCTTTCGTTCAGGTCATCGCGCAACTGCGAGAGCGGCAACGCGGCGATTTTCAGCACATCGATGCTGCCCAGCGCAGCCAGGCCCACCCGCAAGGCCTCGCGCCCCAGGCCGTAGTGGTTGGTGGCTGCATCCTGTTCGCAGAACCCACTGGCGATCAAGGCTTGCAGGTAGCGATGCACCTTGCTTGCCGGCATCTGTACGTGCTCTGCAAGCCTGGACAACGACGTTGACGGCGAGAGTTCGGCCAACGCCTTGAGAATGTCGGTGCCCACCTCTGCCGAGCGGACCTTCTGCTTGCCGTTGTCGGTAGGGGAGCTGGCTTTGGCCATCGGTAGGTCTTCCGCGCGTCATCGAGTCGCGCCTTTATAGCTTGACGCCAGGTGCAGAGCAAATTACGTTATTCGTAATCTGATTACGATAAAAACAATGCAGATCCGCTGTCCTGCCCTTGGGCTGCAGCAACTGCTCCCACAGGCCCCCTCGGCCCGGAGGCATCGATGAATCGCGACCCTGTACCTGACCTTCACTACCTCAGCGGTTTTGGTAACGAATTCGCCAGCGAAGCGTTGCCAGGGGCCTTGCCGGTCGGGCAGAACTCGCCTCAGAAAACCCCATATGGCCTGTACGCCGAACTGCTTTCCGGCACGGCGTTCACCATGGCCCGCCACGAGCTGCGCCGCACCTGGATGTACCGTATTCGGCCATCGGCCGCGCACCCGCGCTTCGAACGCCTTGCGCGCCAACCCCTGGACACGGGGCTGGGGGCGATTACGCCCAACCGCCTGCGCTGGAGCCCGCAGCCCATCCCGCAAGCGCCTACCGACTTCGTCGAGGGTTGGATGCCCATGGCCGCCAATGGCCCTGCCAACGCGCCGAGCGGGGTGAGCGTCTACGTCTATTGCGCCAACCGCTCCATGCAACGGGTGTTCTTCAACGCCGACGGCGAGCTGCTGTTGGTGCCTGAGCAGGGTCGCCTGCGCATTGCTACCGAGCTGGGCGTGATGCAGGTAGGTCCCCTTGAGATCGCGGTGATTCCCCGTGGCATGAAATTCCGCGTCGAGCTGCTCGATGACCACGCCCGTGGCTACCTGGCCGAAAACCACGGCGCGCCGCTGCGCCTGCCTGACCTGGGGCCTATCGGCAGCAACGGGCTGGCCAACCCTCGAGATTTCGAAACTCCGGTAGCTGCCTACGAGGAAACCGACAGGCCGGTGCAACTGGTACAGAAATTCCTGGGAGAGCACTGGGCCTGCGAACTGCGGCACTCACCGCTGGATGTCGTGGCCTGGCACGGCAGCAACGTGCCTTACAAATATGACCTGCGCCGCTTCAATACCCTTGGCACTGTCAGTTTCGATCACCCGGACCCTTCGATCTTCACAGTGCTCACCTCCCCGACCAGTGTGCACGGCCTGGCCAACATGGACTTCGTGATCTTCCCACCGCGCTGGATGGTGGCCGAAAACACCTTCCGTCCGCCGTGGTTCCACCGCAACCTGATGAACGAGTTCATGGGGCTGATCGACGGTGCCTACGATGCCAAGGCCGAAGGCTTCGTGCCCGGTGGCGCTTCCCTGCACAGCGTGATGAGCGCTCACGGCCCGGATGCCGAGACCTGCGACCGGGCCATCGCCGCCGAGCTTGCGCCGCACAAGATCGAGAACACCATGGCGTTCATGTTCGAGACCAGCCAGGTGCTGCGCCCGAGTCAGCAGGCCTTGACCTGCGCGCAATTGCAGGCCGACTACGACAGCTGCTGGGCCACGCTGCCCAGCACCTTCAACCCGAACCGGAGATAACCCATGAACCAACACGCCTTCGCTCGCAGCTGGGTGAGCCATGCCAACGGGCACAGCGACTTCCCTCTGCAGAACCTGCCCCTGGGTATCTTCAGCCGCCCCGGCGAGGCCAGACGGTGTGGCGTGGCTATCGGTGATGCCATCCTTGACCTTGAGGCCGTACTTGCCATGGGCTTGTTCGAGGGTGAAGCCAAGGCGGCGGTACTCGCCACGCAAGGCGGCACACTGAACGCTTTCTTTGCATTGGGGCGCGGTGCCCGCGTGGCGCTGCGCGGACGTCTGCTCGAGTTGCTCGACGAGCATGGCGAGCACCAGGCGGTGCTCGAGGGGGCACTCTACCCAGCCAGTACCTGCCAGCTGCACGTGCCGGCACAGATCGGTGACTACACCGATTTTTACGTGGGCATCGAACACGCCCGCAACGTCGGCAAGCTGTTCCGTCCCGACAACCCCCTGCTCCCCAATTACAAGTACGTACCCATCGGCTATCACGGCCGCGCGTCGACCATTCGTCCCTCGGGCACGGACGTTCGCCGACCCAAGGGCCAGACATTGCCCGCCGGTCAGAACGAACCGAGCTTTGGCCCGAGCGCGCGCCTGGACTACGAGTTGGAACTGGGTATCTGGATAGGGCAGGGCAACGACATGGGCCAGGCCATTCCCATCGGTGATGCTGCCGAGCATATTGCGGGCCTGTGCCTGCTCAATGACTGGTCGGCGCGGGACATTCAGGCGTGGGAATACCAGCCGCTGGGGCCTTTCCTGTCGAAAAGCTTCATTACCACGATCTCGCCCTGGGTCGTCACGGCCGAGGCTCTGGAGCCCTTGCGCTGCCCTCAGCCGGCCAGGCCGCAAGGCGATCCCCAGCCGCTGTCCTACCTGCTCGACAAGCGCGACCAGGCAGCCGGCGCGTTCGACATCGAACTGGAAGTCCTGCTGCTGACCGAGCGCATGCGCGAGGAGGGCCAGGCACCTCATCGCCTGGCACTGAGCAACACGCGCAACATGTACTGGACGGTGGCCCAACTGGTCGCGCATCACAGCGTCAATGGTTGCCAGCTGCAGCCTGGCGACCTGTTCGGCTCCGGCACCTTGTCAGGTGCCACTTCGGGCTCCTACGGCAGCCTGCTGGAAGTCACCGAGGGCGGTAAGCACCCGGTGGAACTGGCCACCGGCGAAGTACGCAAGTTCCTGGAAGACGGTGACGAGGTCATCCTGCGGGCACGGGGTGTCCGGGAAGGTATGCCGAGCATCGGGTTCGGCGAGTGCCGCGGCAGGGTCATCGCGGCCAACTGAGGAGGCGCAGGCATGGAGCTGTACAGCTATTACCGTTCCACCTCGTCTTACCGGGTACGGATTGCCCTGGCGCTGAAAGGGCTGAGCTTCGAGGCCATCCCCGTCAATCTGCTGCAGGGCGAGCATCGACAGGCCGGATACCTGGGCATCAATGCCCAGGGCCGGGTACCTGCCCTACGGACCGACCGCGGCGAAGTGCTGGTTCAGTCCCCGGCGATCATCGAGTACCTGGAAGAGGTCCATCCGCAGCCTGCTCTATTACCATCAGGTGCGGCGGAACGAGCCAAGGCGCGCGGGGTGGCGGCTATCATCGGTTGCGACATCCATCCCTTGCACAACGTCAGCGTGCTCAACCGCCTGCGAGCGGCAGGCCATGATGAAGTGCAGATCAACCAATGGATCGGTCACTGGATAAACCAGGGGCTCGCAGCCGTCGAGCAGATGATTGGCGAGAGCGGGTACTGCCTGAGTGCTGAGCCCGGTCTGGCCGATGTGTACCTGGTGCCGCAGCTTTATGCTGCCGAACGCTTCGGGGTCGACCTGGGGGAGTATCGGCGGATACGCAGGGTGGCTAAGTTGGCTGGGCAACATCCAGCGTTCATCCAGGCCCACCCCTTGCATCAGCCTGATACCCCACAGTGAGCGGCGTTCGATTCTTTCCAGCCGGCGTGCTAATGAATGGAACGGCTAGCCGAAGGCAACTGACCCAGACGTTCGCCCAAGGTCAACCGCTGCACAGGGTCTTCTGTCAGTAGCAATGCATGCTCCAGGTCGAAGCGCTCGGCGTGCGGGCAGTCCAACTGCCTGTAGAGGCTGGCGCGGGCCAGGTAATCGCCAACCTGGGCCGGCCCCAGCTGCATGACGCGTTCGGCATCGATCAGCGCGGCCAGTGGTGCGTCATTGCTGGTGTGCAACTGGCGCAGGTTGCGCGACAGCCGCTGCAGCATCTGCATCGCACTGGCGGGGCGCAGATGCTCGGCGTTCAAGGAAGTGCCGGGGCCATACTGGCGGATCAGTAGTTCGCGGCAATCATTGGGGTAAAGGCGTCGGCCGCCGCAAGGGTCGAGCAAGTGGTCGGTACCGGGTACGCGCAACAGGAAATGGCCGGGGAAGCCAACCCCTTCAAGCGGAATGGACAGACGCTGCGCAAACTCCAGCGCCAGGATGGCCAGGGCCAGCGGTTGGCCGCGCCGCCGCAGCAGCACATGGTTCATTAAAGCTGCGTGGGGACGTAGCGGCAGGTACTCGTCCTGTTGGAATCCCAGTGCGTTGAGCTGACGCAGCAGGGGTTGCGCCAGTTCCGAGACCGCCAGCACGGGCAGATGAATGCTGATGGTGTGCTGCATGTCATGGACCATGGCCAGGCAGGCGTCCACGTCGACGCTTGGGTCGTGCTCGGCGGCGACCCACAGGGCAGCTTGCAGCAAAGCGACAGGCTTGGACTCAAGGCAGGCCAGGCAGGCTTGACGTGGCTTCATGGGTTTCTCCACACACCTTTGAGTAATAGCTGGCCAGGGCGGTTTCGTCCAGTTGTCCGGTAGCCCCGCCTGCGGGTTTCGGGTGCCTATACTGGATGCTGCACCTCATGGGGGAGCCAGGCCATGTTCGCACTGATGCAAAGCACCCGTACTCAGTCACTGCATGTGTTCAACGACCCGCCAACGGGCCTGGAGGCCGTCGTGGTCATCCACAGCGAGCGGTTCGGACCAGCCATGGGCGGATGCCGTTACCTGGCTTACACCGACCACGACAGTGCGATAACCGATGCGCTCACCCTGGCCCAGGGCATGAGCTACAAGGCCGCTATGGCGGGCCTGCCGTTTGGGGGCGGCATGGCCGTGATCCTGCGCAGCCCGCATGTGAACAACCGCGCTGCCCTGTTCGAAGCCCTTGGGCGCTGCGTCGATAGCTTGCAAGGGCGCCTGCTCATTGCCCTGGACAGCGGCACCTCGACGCTGGACATGGACTGCCTGGCGCAGGGCACGCCCCACGTCGTCAGTACGACGGCGCTTGGTGACCCTGCCCCTCACGCGGCGATGGGCGTATTCGCCGGGCTACGCGCTACCGCTCATGCGCGCCTGGGGAGTCACAACCTGGAGGGCCTGCGCGTTGCAGTCCAAGGGTTGGGGAGTGTGGGCTACGCGCTGGCCGAACACCTGCATGCGGCCGGTGCGGACCTGCTGGTCAGCGACCTGGAACCCGGTCGGGTGCGGTTGGCCGTGGAGCAGTTCGATGCACAGCCCGTTGCCCATGACGCGCTGCCCAGTACACCGTGCGACATCTTCGCCCCATGCGGCGTGGGCCCAGGTTTGAACGGGCAAAGCGTGATGCAATTACGCTGCGCAGCGGTGGCAGGTGCCGCGAATAATCAGCTGGCCTCGTTGCACGTGGCCGACCAGCTTGAAGGGCGGGGGATACTCTATGCGCCCGATTACGTGATCAACGCAGGCGCCCTGATTTATTCTGCGCTGGCCCATCGGGGCGAACGACCAGATGCAATCACTGCCCACATCGCTCGCATACCTACACGGCTGACCGAAGTGTTCGGCCATGCCCAGGCTGAAAAGCGTTCACCTGCTCGCGTGGCGCAGGCACTGGCGGAGCGTTTGCTGTACGAGTGAGCGCGGTGGCCTCATGCTTGTCAGCCCAAAGCCCCACTGGTGTCTACTCAGCAGCACTGTCTTCGAGCAGTTCGCCCAGCGCGTCGGGCTGGCTCTTGAACGCCCTGGCGAACACGTCGCGATTTTTCGCCATGTAGATACCGGCTTCTTCCACCTGTTGCTCGCTCAACGACGGCACGGCCTTGTGCAGTACTTCAGCCAGGCGCTCTGCCAGCTCGAGCATCTTGTCGTGACGGTCTGCTTCGGCTTTATCCATGAACAAGCGCTCCGGGTCGCGGCTGCTGCGATACACCACTTCGACGGCCATTCATCACCTCTATGCCTTTTTGCTGTTAGCGTTTTACTGTATCGATATACAGTAATGGCATTCCTGCGATCGTGCAAGCTTCAATTTCCAGCGGCGTTGCACGTGTCCTGCGGCAATCGGCCCTCTTCCAAGGTCGTGGGCCTGGCCCTTTAACTGCATGGCACAAGCGTCACACGGCTGGCGCATCATCTTTCAAGCCGCTTCGGGGAGTCGATCATCGTGAACATCAAATGGGCAGAAAAACTGCGCAAGGGCCTGCACGGCTCCGCCGATTCGCTGGGCAACCTGTGCGTCGAAAGCTTTCACTACCTGGCCTTGTTCGGCATTGGCGCGATCACGGCCTATGCCGCCGTGGTGACGTTTCTGGACATGCTGGGCAAAGGCGGGATCAGCGTGGATGACATTCTGCTGCTGTTCATCTACCTGGAGTTGGGCGCGATGGTGGGCATTTATTTCAAGACCTGCAGCACGATACTAACACCAGTACTTGTTCAGAAAATTAGCCGACTAGAGTCTCTAGTAGCTTGAGCTTTACGGTGAACTACTATTATGCTGCGGCATCTGTTTGGAGTAGTGAGTAATGGATAAATTGAAATGGGCTGATAAGGTTCGCAAAAGCCTTCATTCATCAGCGGACTCGCTTGGGAATTTGTGTGTTGAGGCGTTTCACTATTTGGCTTTGTTTGGTATTGGGGCAATAACTGCTTACGCTGCTGTTGCTACATTCCTTAGGATGCTTGGTGAAGGTAGTGTTAGCGTGGATGATATTCTTTTACTGTTTATCTACCTTGAGTTGGGTGCGATGGTAGGTATTTATTTTAAAACCAATCATATGCCGATTAGGTTTCTTCTTTATGTCGCCATCACTGCTT
>CAURYQ010000080.1:0-19845 GCA_963529135.1 uncultured Pseudomonas sp.
AGATCGGCCTGGAGCTGGGCTTGCCGTACGACATGGTCTACCGCCACCCGTTCCCAGGCCCGGGCCTGGGTGTGCGCATCCTGGGTGAAGTGAAGAAAGAGTACGCTGACATTCTGCGTCGCGCGGACCACATCTTCATCGAAGAACTGCGCAAGGCTGATTGGTACCACAAGACCAGCCAGGCCTTCGTGGTTTTCCAGCCGGTGAAATCGGTCGGTGTGGTCGGTGACGGCCGTCGCTACGCCTGGGTCGTGGCCTTGCGCGCCGTCGAAACCGTGGACTTCATGACCGCTCGCTGGGCACACCTGCCCTACGAACTGCTGGAAACCGTCAGCGGCCGTATCATCAACGAAATCGACGGCATCTCCCGCGTGACCTACGACGTGTCGAGCAAGCCGCCGGCGACGATTGAGTGGGAATGATCCCGCCATTTGGCAATGGCGCGCTGGCCAGTGAACTGACGCACTGAACAGCATCCGGTTCCCCTACGGGAGGTCGGAATGAATGGGGCCGCTTAGCGGCCCCATTTGCATTGGCTAACAGCCTCTCGCTCAATGCCTGACGGCCAAGCCCCAGGCGCTACCGACCGCCCCGGCTCAACCCACCCAGTCGCGCCGAAATCGACTGCATCCCCTTGCCCAATTCTCTGAGCGTACTCGCATCCCGGGCGCCTTCCTCACTGGCGGCATGGATACGTACCGCCAGCTCGTTGATTTCCTGTGTCACGTGGCTCTGCTCCTGGGCGGCGACGGCGATTTGCTGGGCGCGTTGGACGATGTCGTCGAAACTGCCCACCGTAGTACCCAGGGTAGTGGCTACGCTCACGGCCTGCTGCACCGACTCGCGGGTACGCTGCGCGCCGTTCTGCATGGTGGAGACGGCAGCGTTCGAGGCCTCGCGTAGCTGAGTGATCATTTCCTGGATTTCGTTGGCAGACGTTTGTGTGCGGCCCGCAAGCGTGCGCACCTCATCGGCTACCACCGCAAAGCCGCGGCCTTGTTCGCCGGCTCGTGCTGCCTCGATGGCAGCGTTGAGGGCCAGCAGGTTCGTCTGCTGGGAGATCGACTTGATCACCTCCAGCACGCTGCCTACGCGCTCGATGTCTTCGCCCAGTTGGGTGATCGCGGTAGCCGCGCCCGAGATGTCGGTCGCCAGGCTTTCGATGGATTCACCGTTGCGGTTGACCTGGTCCTGACTTTTTTGCGCATCCACCAATGAGCTGCGGGCCGTGTCCGAGCAGTCCGTGGTGTTGCGCGCGACCTCGTTGGCGCTGGCCGACATTTCGGTGATGGCGGTGGCGAGCAGGGTGTTGTCCACCCGTTGCGTCTCTGCCCGATCGGCCAGGCCAGTGGACAGTTGCGCCAGCTCGTTAGCTTGCTCTTCCAGAGATACCGACTCCTCGGCAATGTGGCGAAGCATGGCCTGTAGAGAGCCTGCGTACTGGTTGACGGCCGTGCGCAATGCCCCGAGCTCATCGTTGCGCACGACCTCCAGCTGAGCACCTGCCGTGCCGCCTTGGCCTAGGCGGTCGATTTGCGCCGTGGTTTCGTCGATCTGAGTAAGCAGCCGTTTCCCGGCCAGCCATGCCAGCCCCAGCAGAATGGCCAGCAATGGCAGCAGGAACAGCAGGATCTGCCCTGTGAGCTTGTTCGCCAGGCCGACCACACGGGCCTCGGGGGTGACCAGGCCAATGCGCCAGCCAGTGCCTTCCATCGTGGCCAAGGTAATGTAGGCCGGCCCATCCAGGCGCGCATCGTTCTCCAGGTAGAGGGTCGTGGTACCAGCCGGCTTGCTCGACAGGCTATCGGCCACTGGCTTGAACCATGGTTGTTCCTGGCTCAGGCCGGCAATGGTCGGCAAGCCGTTGGCGCTTTTTGCATCGGGGAAGAACAGCAGGTTACCTGAAGCGTCGACCGCAAAGGCGTAGCCGCCGGTGACATTGCCGTTGGCCTTGAGAAATGCGGCAAGACCGTCGAGCTTCAGGTCAATGGTGGCGACCCCGGCGAAGGCGCCTTGGGCGTGGTAGGGCACGCTGCACGTCGTCATGGCTACGCCACTGACCGGGTCCTGATACCCGTCCGACCAGACACAACGGCCCAAGGGTGCGGTTTTGGCGCCTGTGTACCAGGACTCAGCCTGATACGGCGCGGTTTGCGCGGCGTTGTACTCGTCCGAGTAATCCAACCCGTTGCTGGCGTTGCGAGCCCAGAAGAAACTGCGCCGATCGGTGCCGGCAACGAAGCCATTGGGTTCTGGCCACAGCCCGCCGCCTGCGATGGCGGTATCGCCTTGGCTGTCGATCACGTTGGGCAGGTTGGCCTTGATCAGGTTTTCGTCGTGGGGCAGCGTCTCGGCCAGGTGCGCCATCGCCGTCGCGGTGCCTTCGATGCGGTTCACCTGCATGGCCAGCTGGCGGGTGATGGCGCTGGCCGACTGTTCCGCCGCCTCGGTTCCGGCTGCAACCAGCTCAGGCTTGCCGCCCAGGGTCATGACGGAATAGATCGCCAATGCGGTGAGTGCCAGCAACGTCAGGATTCCTAGCGTCATGCGCCCGGAGATGCGATTGGGAAGTAGCGACATGCTGAAGCTCCACAAAATTTAGGTTGGCTGTAATTGATTACGGCAGCCAAGCCCGTTAGTTGAGGTGCTGCATCATGTTTCGTATGCCCGGACGACCGATGGCGACCAAAAGGCTATGAATCGGGGGAGCATCCGCCAAATCCGAGCACACCTTCCTAAAACGCGTGAAGCATCTTCATCCTTTGAAACGATAAACGCTGTTCAGACCGTCTCCAGTCAATGGCGTATTGCTCACCCCTTCCGCCATGGGTAAACCCTGCGCCCATCCCGCCGCCAATGCCTGCACGTCCTGCGCTGGGTCGGACGCCTTGGCCCTCGCATCACGCAACCGGCAAGTCTCGGCGTCCGTTGCGAACAAGGCGCGCGCAAAGCCCCGGCCCTGTTCCGAAAGCCGTGCGGTTTTGGGGGCGCGGATGTTTGCAAATACCTCGAAAGCCTCGGTGGGCTCGTTGCCGGCAACGGCCAGGCAGCGAGCCAGGTGCCAGGCGTCTTCCAAGGCCTGGCAGGCGCCTTGCCCCGAGGTGGGCAATGGCGCATGCGCAGCGTCGCCGATCAAAAGCACGTTCGCGCGGCTCCACGTGTGTAGCGGTTCCAGGTCATGGACCGCGATTCGCCGGATAGCCTGTTCGGGGGTTGCCCGGATGATGCGTGAAACAGGGTCGGGCCACTGGGCGAACATAGGCTCGACCTGCGCCCGATAATCAGCTTTGGCAGCCTCTTCGTTCAGAGGGCAGGCTTGCGCTGCAGCCCAATACACCAGGTCGGGTCGCACCGCCACCGCACCAAAGCGCAGCCCCATTCCCCAGTAATCACGGATCGACACGTCGTCCATCAGTGGACCCGACCCTCGCGCCACGCCGATCCAGTTCACGAACCCTTGATAGAGCGGGGTGTTGTCACCCGCGACGAACTGGCGTGTCACCGATGCCATGCGCCCGTCTGCACCGATCAGCACGTCCGGGCGGATGCTTGCGCCATTGTCGAAGCGGACCACGGCCTTGCCCTGGGCATCCAGGTCGATGGCAATGGCCTGGTATCCGAACTCAACTGCAACCCCCATTTGTTGTGCATGGGCAAGCAATACGTCCTGCAAATCGCGGCGCAGTACCGTAACGGTGGGATAGCCCAGGGTTCGGTCCAGCAATTCGATGTCCAGGCCTCCCAGGGCATTGCCGGCTGCATCGTACCGGCGCATGGCACGGGGCCTGCCGCCAACGGCCTGGATGTCCTGCAACACGCCCAGCTGCTCCAGCACGAAACTGGCGTTGGGCCAGAGCGTCACGCCGGCCCCTCCGGCTGTCGCTCCCCTGCGGCGTTCAAAGACCCGAGGGCTCAAGCCCTGCTTGCGCAACGCCAGCGCCGCGCTCAGCCCCGCTATACCCCCACCCACTATTGCAATGTCCACGTTTCAGCGCTCCTTGTTCATGCACTGCCCAGCGCCGGATCGATCGGCGCGTGGGGCAAAGGGCAATCGTAGATTCCCCCCTTCCAGCGCACTAGCGTGCAAAAATGGGACGTTTTCATACCTGAGGTGGGATAGTCAGTGCGCAATGAGCTCGACCTGAATGCGGTCCGTGTCTATGCAGCGGTGGTGGATGAGCAGAGTTTTGTCGGCGCCTCGCGTTTGCTGGCCATGCCTTCTTCCAATGTCAGTCGCCATATCGCCTCGTTGGAGCGACAGCTCGGTACCCGCCTACTGGAGCGCAGCACCCGTCATCTGCGCATGACCGAAGCGGGGCGGCTGTTATACACGCGGGCTAAGCCCTTGCTTGACGCGTTGCTGTGTACCCAGGAAGAGCTCGGTGCTGTACAGCGCGAGCTACGTGGCCCACTGAAGTTGTGCATGCCGGGTGAAGCACCCAGGCTACTAGCTCCCATACTGGCCGAATTCTGCAGCCTGCACCCTGGCATCGAGCTTGAGTGCGATACCCGGGTGACTGGGCTGGAGGTACTGCGCGAAGACGTGGACCTGTGCATCCTCTTTCACCGCGGCCGCCAGGAGGACAGTGAGTTCGTCACTCGCGAACTCGTCAGCTTGCCGAGCATCGTGGTCGCTGCACCGTCTCTGCTCGCCCGCACGGGTATCCCGCAGCACGTGCGAGCGTTGAAGTCGCTGCCTTGCATCACCACCCTCAGCGCGCTCGGCGGTCAGCCCTGGCAGTTTCAGGGCGCCAGGGGCGCAACCGTCAAGGTGCCGGTGCGCAGCCGCTACCGCGTCAACAGCGGTGAACTGGCTGTGGCCGGCGCGCGGCAGGGCATAGGGTTCGCGATTGTGGCGGCTTATCCCTGCCAGCAAGACCTGGCGGCTGGCCGATTGCAGGAGGTGGTACTGGACATGCGTCCGGCACCCTTGCAGTTGCTGGCGGCCTATAGCCACCGCCATTCAGTGACGGCGCGGGTGAAAGACCTGCTGGCGTTCATTCAGATGCGTTTGGAGGCATTGCACAGCTTGCCAAGCGGCCCTGCCAGCGCAGGTTGATCGAGGAAACCAGGGCGGTCACACCCGCAGGCTGTCACGGCCGAGATCGAGCGCCAGTCATACCGCCTGCACCTTGGCCAATTGCTCGCCGTCGAGCCAGGTACCGATCTCGCTGGGGCGCATGGGCCTGGAGAACAGATAGCCCTGGGCCCAGCTGCAACCCAGGCTTTTGAGGGTATTGAGTTCAGCAGCGGTTTCCACGCCTTCCACAATGCATTCGAGCTGCATGTCCTGGCACAGGGCAATCAGCGACTTGACGATTTTCAGGCTGGCCGGGTTGAGTTGGATGTCGGTGACGAAGGTTCGGTCCACTTTCAACTTGGTTAGCGACAGTGCGTGGATTTGGCTGAGGCTGGAATAGCCAGTGCCGAAGTCGTCCAGGGAGATGCCGCAGCCCAGCTCGCGCAGTCGGCTGATTGCGCGCTGGGCTTGTGGCAGGTCCTGGATGGCTGCGGTTTCAGTGATTTCCAAGTCCAGGCGCGTTGGGTCGAAGGGGCTGCTCTTGATGAGTTCGACGATCTGCTGAGCGGCCTCTTCCGAGCCACAGTCGTGGGTGGACAGGTTGAAGGACAGGCGAATGCCTGAAGGCCAACGGGCTGCCGTATCCAGTGCCTTGGTGAGCAAAGGTATCGTCAGCCGATTGACCATGCCGATGCGTTCGGCGATCGGGATGAAATCACTGGGTGGCACGTTGCCTAGCTCCGGGCTCTCCCAGCGCGCCAGCGCTTCGAATGCGACGGTTCGTTCGCTGCGGATATCCACGATGGGTTGGAACACCATGTGAAACTCACGATCAAGGTCTGCCCTGCGCAATGCCTGTTCGGTCAGCCCCTGGCGATTGAGCTGCATGCGATGGGCGGCGCTGAACAGGCACACCGTGCCAGGGCGATGGCGCTTGCTCTGGTACAGTGCGTAATCGGCGTATTCATACACTTGCGTAGGTGACGAGGCCTGATCGGGAAACGTAGCGATGCCCAGTGACGCGCTGATCTGGATCGGGATATCCACCAGTACGAATGGCTCGCGCATCCGCGTGCAGACCCGCTCGCCAAATGCGCATAGCTGATCATCATCCAGGGCCTGGGTGATGATCAGGCCGAACTCGTCGCCGCCCAACCGGCTCAGGTGCATACCGTCGTCGAGCAACCCGGTCAGGCGCTGGCCGACCTGATACAGCAGCCTGTCTCCCACGCTGTGGCCGTACAGGTCGTTGACCGGTTTGAAGCCGTCTAGGTCGATCAACCCTACGGCCAGGCGCGTGTCCTGCTCGCCAGCCGCGGCGAGCAGCGTGTCGAGACGGGAGAAGAATTGCCGTCGATTGGCCAACCCGGTGAGGCTGTCCAGGTTGGCCAGTTGCAGGTTTTCCTCGCTGAGCTTCGCCGTCTGAGCCTGCATGTTCACCAGCCGGGTGAAATCTGCATACTGCGCCTTGAGGATGATCAACATGGCGATGGACACCAGCAGCACATCGATGGCAGTGGCAATGAACGTGAAGATGGAGGTGGAGGCGAAAAACACCACGAACGCCGTATTCACCACGGCAGTGGTGGCAAGCGCTGCCGGCAACAGGTGCATCATGCAGAAAATACAGCCGATCACGGTGATGGCCATGTAGAAGGCTACATGTGCCTGGGTGTAGCTGTCGCCGTAGGGAAACAGTGCCAGCGACCACGTGGTGAAGGCCACGGCAACGAACGGCGCGAGCTTGTTGGTGCGCTTGAGCGCCGTCACCATCTGTGCCGGGCTGCGCGCTCGCCGCCGGGTGCGTACCCATTCCACGCCTCGGATCAAGCCGAACACGGTCATCATCAGCGGGCAATACACCACCAGCCAGCGCGGCGCCACCGTGAAGTGGGTGCCCGCCAGCATCAAGGTGTTGATCAGCAGGATGAAGTACATCATGGGGAGCTGGCGAGACAGCGCAATGTATTGCGCCTTGACCAGGTCAGGGTTGTCCTTTGGGACGGACATCAAAGCTCGCATGTCGAGCAGTTTTTTCTTCATCAGGCGACGCTCTGAAATACAACCAGACAAATAACCGAACGGATTGCCCTTCAGCGAGGACCGAGCAGGGCGAAACACTGCTCACATGGATCGTATCGGCCGATCCTCTGGTTGCTGCAATCGTTCAGACTGGTGGCACTTTGATTTCGTTCACTGGCCGGGCGCGATGAAACAAGCCAGCAAGGGCGCGATGCGCTGATTTACTCGTGAATCGAGTGCGTTATTCCGTACCGGGGGTATGCCCGAAATAGGCCTTGTAGGCATGGCAGAAGTTCGCCGGATTGGCGTAGCCCACGTGGTAGGCGATCTGCGAGATCTGCCATTTGCGTTCCAGTACCAGAAGGCGGGCAAGCTCCAGCCGCTGTTGGCGAATGTACTGCAGGATGGAGCAGCCAAACTGCTGGCTGAATGCACGGCGCAGGGTGGTTTCGCTCACTTTCAACTGCCTGGCCAGGGCGGCGACGGAGGGCGGGGCAGTGGGGCTGGTATCCAGCAGCCGTCGAGTTTCCAGGGCCAGGTCGCGGCGGCCGCGATCTTGCGCCGGCTCAGGCGCCTGCGTTTGGCCGGACAGGTGACTGGCCAGCTCCAGCACCACTGCCAAACTCAAGCTTTCGTAGTGCAGGCGCCGCAGGCTACCGCTGTAGGGCGAACGATAGAGTTGTTGAAACAGACGGCTCAGCGATGGGCACTGGGGCAGTTGATCGAACTGCATGCCGTCCGCCAGCAAAGCCAGCAACGGGTGAAACTGCTGATCATCCTGAGCCAGTTCGCGCAATGCATCGCCGGCAATGCGCACACCGGCCATGCGCGCGTGGCTGTCGATCGGCAACTGGTCCTGGGCTTCAAGGCTTTCGCCCAAGCCAAGCACATGCAACCGGCCGGTGTCGTACTGGTTCAGCCTGCCATCGACTTTGTGCTGCCAGGCGCCGTCGAACACCTGCACGATGCACAGGCTCTCAGGCAGCACCTTGTCGATGCGTAGAGGCTCTGGAAAGTGCAGGTGGCAATCGAAGTACTGCAAACCCTCGCGCACCGTCTGTGCCCGGTAATGCCCCGTGGCACTGCCCATCACCTGGGCGGCGCGCGCATCCAGCACACCTGCCTGGGCCAGGGAGCCAGGGCTGTCGAAACAGAAGGCGGTATCCAGGTAGGGGGTTAGCGTTTGCATGCAGGCACGGTTTCTCAGTAGGGGCAGCGTCACCTGGAAATGGTAACGCGCGCACATTTTCGACCACAGTCGTTGTGACCAACCGGCTGTTTGTTGTGATGAACGGGCAGACGGGTTGGCAGCGTGCATATTGAGCCCTTCAATACGCGTTTGTTGCATATCAGGAAACAAAATCATGTTCGCTTACAAGAAATGGGCAGCGTTGCTGGCCGCCGCACTCACCCTCTGTGTTGGCCTGGCCCAGGCCGAGGACCGCCCGGATGTGGCCAAGAACGTAGTCGCTTACCTGGGTACCGAAGGGGTCAAGGTGTGGACGCTGCGCATTGGCGATCGCGCAGCCAACGAGGCCTTGGTGCAGGTGGAAGGCGTCGATCACGACTGGGACATGCGCATTCAGAAAATGCATGTCGAGAAAACGTCCAACGATACCCGCTACTGGACCACCGTCGACGGCCAGAAATTCGTCGTGCTGATCATCCAGGGTATGTGGGGCGGAGAACTGTCCTTGCCAGGCGAGGCGCAACCGCGCCAGGTCGGCTATTCGGAGGGATTGTCCCATCAGGGAAATGCCGAAGCGTTTCTGACCGATTACCTGGCTGCCAAGAAATAATCGAGGGGCATCGAGCATGAACGAACACACCGATCCATTGGCAGACCTGTCCGGCTCGCTGGGCAATGAATACGACCAGTCGCGTACGGCCCAACGCGAGCGCGTGGTGGCCGAGCTTCGTCAAGTGATCGAGCGCGTACCAGAGCAGACCGAGTTCACCAACTCGCGCCGTTATCGGGTCTGGGGGCCGGTGCTGCTGGTCGGCGCCCTGATCCTGCTCGGGATCGGCATCAGCATGCAGCGCACCGGGCCGATCGTGGCCACCGTCTTCATCGTGCTCATAGCCGCTGCGGTGACCTGGCAGCACCGCAACGCCGGTACCCACGTGTTCATGCGCTTGACGCGCCGCCAGTTGTTCGTCGATACGTTGGACGCGCCGGTGGACTTGGCGCAGGTAGAGGACATTTCGGTCAAGGATGAAGGGCTGGTGATGATGCAGACGCTGGAGATGAGCAGCGATGCGGTGTTGCCTACCCACCGGGTGGTGAAGCTGCAGTTTTTCGGTAACCAGGCCATGGTGCTGAAAAAGCCGCGCCCTCAGGTGCGCATCATGTCGGCCGGGCTGGCGCAGAACGGGCGCAAGCTCTCCAACGAAGAAGTGCTGGCCGTGCTGACGGCCTATTGCGACGCCGCCCACGCCCAGCGCCAGCTCGAGCTGTTGCAGGCCAATGGATAAAACCGACGGCAAGGCCGATCTGGCTTACCTGCAAGCACAGGCCGATGGCCCTGGTGAGTCCTTTGAGTTGCACGAGCACTCGCTGGGCAAGGCGCTGGCCTGTGCCGCCGCTGGGCTGGTGGCAAGCGGGCTCGGCATCTGGCTCGCGACCCTGCCGATGGTGTTCGGGCCGCAGACCGCCAGTACGGTGAAATGGCTGCTGTGGGCGTTCGGTGCAGGGTTGGCCGGCCTCGGGCTGGCGGCCATGGCCTGCGCCTGGGCGCTGTACCAGCGCCACGGCCAATGCGTATTGGCGGTGTCCCGCGACACCGTGGGGTTCGCCAATGCCTCGGCGCCGGTGCCATGGGAAGCGTTCGAAGGCTTCGACGTCGACCAGCGGCGGCTGAGCACGCAGTTGGTGTTCGGCCTTGCTGCGTTCAGCGCTGCGCCTTCGCTCAGGGCTCCAGGTTTCAAGGCGCTGGCGGCACCGGATGCACAGCTGATCGCTGGCGGCTTGCGGCTCAGGGTGTGGGCCTGCCACTTCACCCTGGCTGGGCGCAAGTTGACGCTGGCAGAGCTGGTGGACGTGCTTTACCCCTATCTGCAGGCAGCACAGGCCAGGCGCACATTGGCGCAGCTGTTCCCCGGCGTGGCGCGCCAGGGTGAACCTTCAGGCCGAGCTGCTCCATGAATCAAGCAGCGGTGCGATGGCTCAAGAGCGTCGGCTGGGGCTTGGCCTTTGTCCTGTTGCCGCTGTTGGTGCTGGGTTGGAGCCAGGTGCAGCTCTGGCGCGTCGAGGTGGCGCAAGCGCAGGCGCATGCCATGCGGGAGTGGCTGGACGCGCCCAGCGACACACGTTTGCAAGCCCTGCCCAAAGCCGAGCGCAACCCTCATCTTCCCGAAGCTGACCGCCGTGAGCGGCTACAGAGTGCGCTGGAACGCTTCGAGGCAAATCGCGGCGGGCACTACCTGCGCAAGGTCCTGGCGATATCGAGCGGCCTGCTGGCGGTGCTGGCACTGTTCGCTGCCGCGGGTGCTTGGTTAAGGCTCAGGCTCGACGCCTGGCGGTCGTTGCGCGCGTTCGGGTTCTTGCAACAGCACATGGCGCAGAGCTGGCGAAGCTTGGGCAAGTGGCTGGTGCTTCATCTGAGCTTGCTGGCTGGCGCGTTGGCTTTGGCCTTGCTCTTTGAACTCAGCGTTGCGACCAGCCGGGTCGCCGAAGGTGGGTTGACGGTACTGTTCATCGTGCTGCCGCTGGCGTCGAGCGTGTTAGTCTGCCTGCAGCTGGCAAGACGGTTGCATCGACGATGGCCGCTTGTGCTCGATCAGTCCACCTCATTGCTGGGCAGAACGCTGGATCGAAACGACGCGCCAGGGGTGTGGCACTGGGTTGAAGGCATTGCGTCGCAACTTCAGGCGCCCGTCCCTGACAACATCGTGATCGGGCTCGATCAGGGTTTCTTCGTGACCTGCGTGCCGATCCTGCTGCAGCCTGCCGGTGTGCCCTTGACGGGGCGTACGTTGTACTTGCCTTTACCGTACCTGGGCACGCTCAGCCAGGGCGAGGCTGCAACCGTCATCGGCCATGAGCTGGGCCATTTCCGGCACCAGGACACCGAGCGTGCCAGCCAGACAAGCGCACACTTCAGCATGATGCTCGGGCATTTCTCGGCCCTGGTCGGGCACGAAGGGCTTGCGCCCTGGACGCAGCGCCCGACGTTGTGGATGGCCTGGCAGTTCCTGCACCATTTCCGGCGTGCGGTGCTGCACTGGGGGCGGGCGCAGGAGCTGCTGGCCGATCAGGCAGGCGCCGTGATCGGTGGGCAACGGCTGTTCGCGCAGACACTGTTGCGCATCATTGCGTTGCAACCTGCGATCGATACGGTACTGGCCACCAGCGGCGGACAGGGCCTCGACCGTACCGTGCCAGCGTACCTGGAGCGTCATCCGCTGCGGGTGGGCGACGATGTACTCAACGCTGCGATGGCCCACCCCTTCGACACCCACCCGGCAGCTGCTTGCCGTCTGCAAGCCTTGGGCGTAGTGCCCGACCAGGCGCTGCTCCAGGCTGCTACCCGGGCGCCGGGCGCTGACGAGCGACACTGGTTCGGTCATCTGTGCAAAGCGCAGCCCGTTCAAGCCCGGTGAGCAGGGTAGGGCACATTGGGCGATCATTCACTTAATCTTTCCCATTCGCAGGTGTATCGTATTCGCCCTTCCTCATCAGCGCCTGCTGGTGGACTGATTGTGCCGAACACGAGGTACCCGCTGCGATGTCCTTCACCCGTCGACAAATGCTCAAGGGCCTGACCGGCCTGGTTGTGGTTGGCCTGGGCGCCGGGGGCGCCGCACGGTACTGGCTGGGCAAGGTCGAAGATGACAATGCCGGCCACGACTACGAGCTGATCGCAGCGCCGCTGGAAGTCGAGCTGGTCGCCGGGCACAAGACCGAAGCCTGGGCGTTCGGGCCCAGTGCCCCAGGCACCGAGCTGCGCGTGCGCCAGGGCACTTGGCTACGGGTGCGCTTCATCAACCACCTGCCGATCGAGACCACCATTCACTGGCATGGCATTCGCCTGCCGCTGGAAATGGATGGCGTGCCTTATGTCTCGCAGCTGCCGGTCAAGCCTGGGGAGTATTTCGACTACAAGTTCCGGGTGCCGGACGCCGGCAGCTACTGGTATCACCCCCACGTCAGCAGTTCCGAGGAGCTGGGCCGAGGCCTGGTCGGCCCGTTGATTGTCGAGGAGCGCGAGCCCACCGGGTTCGGGCATGAGCGCACCCTCAACCTGAAAACCTGGCACGTGGACGAGCAGGGGGGGTGGATGCCGTTCAGTATCCCCCGCGAGGCCGCGCGCAACGGCACGGCCGGGCGGCTGATCACCATCAACGGCCAGGCCGAGGCCGTGACCGAGTTGCCGGCCGGGCAAGTGGTGCGCGTGCGGCTGTTGAACCTGGACAACACCTGGACGTACCGCATCAACCTCAAGGGCAACTGTGAAGCGCGGATCTATGCGCTCGATGGCAACCCTGTCACCCCTCGGCCGTTGGAGGATGACTACTGGTTGGGCCCCGGCATGCGTATCTGCCTGGCGATCCGCATCCCCGATGCCGGTGAAGAGATTTCCCTGCGCGACGGTTTCGTGCGCCTGGGCACCTTGCGCGCGGTGGCCAACCCGGATGCGCCTGGCGACTGGCCGGCAGCGTTGCCGCCCAACCCCATCGCCGAGCCGGATCTGGAAAATGCCGAGAAACTCAACTTCAACTTCGAGTGGGCAGGCAAGGTTTCGGTCGGTACCGACCAGGGCAAGCCGCCCAGCCTGTGGCAGATCAACGGCCAGGCCTGGGACATCACCGACAAGACCTGCGCCGACCGCCCGATCGCTACGCTGAGCAAAGGCAAGAGCTACATCTTCGAATTGAAGAACATGACTCAGTACCAGCACCCCATCCATCTGCACGGCATGAGTTTCAAGGTGATTGGTTCCAACCGGCATGACATCAAGGAGCCATGGTTCACCGACACCTACCTGCTGGGCAAGAACGAGCGGGCCCAGGTGGCGCTGGTCGCCGATAACCCGGGCACCTGGATGTTCCACTGCCACGTCATCGACCACATGGAAACCGGCCTGATGGCCGCGATCGCGGTGGTCTGATGCGCCCCCAGATCATCGACCGCAGCCACGACCAGACCTATATGCGCCTGGCGCTGGAGCTGGCCGCCGAGGGCGCCCAGCTTGGTGAAGTGCCGGTGGGCGCCGTGCTGGTGCACAACGGCCAGGTCATCGGTCAGGGGTTCAACCGCCCGATTACCGACAGCGACCCCAGCGCCCATGCCGAAATGGTAGCGATCCGTGCTGCCGCGCGCGCGGTCGAAAACTATCGGCTGCCCGGTAGCACGCTGTACGTGACACTGGAGCCGTGCAGCATGTGCGCCGGGCTGATCGTGCATTCGCGGGTGATGCGTGTGGTGTTCGGCGCACTGGAGCCCAAGGCAGGGATCGTGCAGAGCCAGGGTCAGTTTTTCGGGCAAGGCTTTCTGAACCACCGTGTGCTGGTGGAAGGGGGCGTTTTGGCCGAAGCCTGTGGGCAGATCCTCAGCGACTTCTTCAAGGCTCGTCGGGCCAAGCCCTGACCTGACCGACCTACATCGGCGGTGACTGCTCCGCCGGTTTGTCCTTGTTCACGCCAGGGACATGCAGGTTGCCCTCGGCCACCTGGCCTTCGAGCTGAGGCTGGGTCACCCAGGTGAGGATGTCGTAGTAGCGGCGGATGTTGGCGACGAAATGCACGGGTTCACCGCCGCGCGCATAGCCGTATTTGGTTTGCCGATACCACTGCTTCTGCGCCAGGCGCGGGAGCATTTTCTTCACGTCCAGCCACTTGTTGGGGTTGAGCTTCTCGCGCTTGGCCAGGGTGCGCGCGTCTTCCAGGTGCCCGCTGCCGACGTTGTAGGCAGCCAGCGCAAACCAGGTGCGGTCCGGCTCCTGGATGCTGTCGTCCAGTTCGGCCTTGACCTTCATGAAGTACTTGGCGCCGCCCTTGATGCTCTGCTTGGGGTCCAGGCGATTGGAAACGCCCATGGCCTGGGCGGTGCGCTGGGTGAGCATCATCAGGCCCCGCACGCCGGTCTTGGAGGTCACTTCCGGTTGCCACATGGACTCCTGATAACCAATGGCGGCCAGCAGGCGCCAGTCCACCTGCTCGACCTTGGCGTAGCTCTTGAAATGCTTTTCGTACTTGGGCAGGCGTTGCTGCAGGTGCTGGGCGAAGGTGTAGGCGCCCACGTAGCCCAGTACGTCCACGTGTCCGTAATAACGGTCCTTGAGGCGTTGCAGTACGCCATTGCCTTCGGCTTCGTCGAGGAAGGCGTTGACCTCGTTGAGCAGGCTGTTGTCTTCACCGGGTGCCACGGCCCAGCGCTGGCTGCGTGTCTCGCCCAGGTCGAAGGCCACGCGCACGTTGGAGAAGTACACCTGGTTCATCGCCAGCTCGTTGGAGTCCACCAGGGTCAGGTCGATCTGCCCTTCGTCGACCATGCGCAGCAGGTCGACGACCTCGACGGCATCGGACTCCTCGTACTCCAGCGCCGGGTACTGTTTTTTCAGGGCGGCCAGCTGTTCGGCATGGCTGCTGCCCTTGAGCACCATGATCTTCTTGCCCACCAGGCCCTGCGCAGTGGTCGGTCGCGGCCGGCCGTTGCGATAGATGACCTGGGGCGAGACGTCGAGGTAGGGGTGCGAAAAACGCACCTGCGCGCTGCGCTGCTCGCTGCTCACCAGCCCGGCGGCGGCCAGGACCGGCCCGGACGGCGCGCTCAACTGGGCGAAGATGTCGTCGAGGTTGTCGGCGGTCTGGATCTCCAGCTTGACCCCGAGTTCATCGGCGAACCGCTTGACCAGCTCGTACTCGAAGCCGGTTTCGCCGTTGCGGTCCTGGAAGTAGGTCGCCGGACTGTTGCGGGTGACCACGCGCAGCACCCCGTCCTCCTTGATGCGCTCGAGGGTGCTGGGTTTTTCAACGCAGGCACCGAGCATGAGGAAGAGGGCGGTTGCGAGGAGCCATCTGGCGCAACGCTGGCGCAAAGCAATGGTGGCGGACATAGGGTGCAGTATACGCAAAGCATTGGCTGCGCCATATCTCGACAATCGACTAGGGCTCTGGTAGCGGCGGCGAGCTGCGAGCGACAAGTCGCGCGCTGCAGCTGGCAAGTGGACGGTAGGGCGGTGGGGCAGGTGGACAGAACATTGAGGTAGCGCTGACTTGCAGCTCGACCGCATCGCCGACCGCTCGTTCCAACCGGGTGCCGATTCCCCGTGTTTTACGCTAGAATGCCCGGCCTCCAAGCACACCCCTTCTTGAGGCTGTCCCGACGATGTTGATCCTGCGCGGCGCTCCTGCCCTTTCTGCCTTTCGCCACGGTAAATTACTCGAGCAATTGAGCCAGAAAGTCCCCGCTGTTTCTGGTTTGTATGCCGAATTCGCCCACTTCGCCGAGGTCGACGGCGAGCTGACCGCCGAGCAGCAGCAGGTGCTGGGTCGCCTGCTCGAGTACGGTCCGAGCGTCCCGGTGCAGGAGCCAGCCGGCCGACTGTTCCTGGTCGTGCCACGCCTGGGCACCATCTCGCCCTGGGCGAGCAAGGCCACCGACATCGCCCACAACTGCGGCCTGGGCAACGTGCGTCGCCTCGAGCGCGGCATCGCCTACTTCATCGCCGATGAACTGTCCGACGCCGAAGCCGCACTGGTTGCCGCGCACCTGCATGACCGCATGACCCAGCGCGTGCTGGGCCAGCTGGAGCAGGCCGCTGACCTGTTCAGCCACGCCCAGCCGCGCCCGATGACCTCCGTGGACATCCTCGGTGGCGGTCGCGCCGCACTGGCCCAGGCCAACGTCGACCTGGGCCTGGCCCTGGCCGAGGACGAGATCGACTACCTGGTCCAGGCGTTCCAGGGGCTCGCGCGCAACCCGAACGACATCGAGCTGATGATGTTCGCCCAGGCCAACTCCGAGCACTGCCGCCACAAGATCTTCAACGCCAGTTGGGACATCGACGGCCAGGCGCAGGACAAGAGCCTGTTCGGCATGATCAAGAACACCTACCAGATGCACAGCGAAGGGGTATTGTCGGCGTACAAGGACAACGCCTCGGTCATCGTCGGCAATGTCGCAGGCCGTTTCTACCCGAACCCTGAAACTCGCCAATACGGGGCGGTGCAGGAGCCGGTGCACATCCTGATGAAGGTGGAAACCCACAACCACCCGACCGCCATCGCGCCATTCTCCGGTGCCTCCACAGGTTCAGGCGGTGAAATCCGCGACGAAGGCGCCACAGGCCGCGGCGCCAAGCCCAAGGCCGGCCTGACCGGCTTCACCGTGTCCAACCTGCGCATCCCTGGCTTCGAGCAACCCTGGGAGCAGGACTACGGCAAGCCGGGCCGAATCGTCGACGCCCTCGACATCATGGTCGAAGGCCCGCTGGGCGGCGCTGCGTTCAACAACGAATTCGGTCGTCCGGCCCTGACCGGCTACTTCCGCACCTTCGAGCAAACCATCAACACCCCGCACGGCGAAGAAGTGCGCGGTTACCACAAGCCAATCATGCTGGCCGGCGGCATGGGCAACATTCGCGAAGATCACGTGCAGAAAGGCGAGATCACCGTCGGTGCCAAGCTGATCGTGCTGGGCGGCCCGGCCATGCTGATCGGCCTGGGTGGCGGCGCCGCTTCGTCGGTAGCCACCGGCGCCAGCTCGGCCGACCTCGACTTCGCCTCGGTACAGCGTGAAAACCCTGAAATGGAGCGCCGTTGCCAGGAGGTCATCGACCGCTGCTGGCAGCTGGGTGAGCACAACCCCATCGCCTTCATCCACGACGTCGGTGCGGGCGGCATTTCCAACGCCTTCCCCGAATTGGTGAACGACGGTGGTCGCGGCGGCCGCTTCGAGTTGCGTAACGTGCCCAACGACGAGCCGGGCATGGCCCCTCACGAAATCTGGAGCAACGAGTCCCAGGAACGCTACGTGCTGGCAGTCAGCGCCGAAGACTTCGAGCGTTTCCAGGCCATCTGCGAGCGCGAGCGTTGCCCGTTCGCGGTCGTTGGCGAGGCGACCGCCGAGCCGCACCTGACCGTGACCGACAGCCACTTTGGCAACACGCCGGTCGACATGCCTCTGGACGTGCTGCTTGGCAAGCCGCCACGCATGCACCGCTCGGTCACCCGTGAAGCCGAACTGGGCGACGATTTCGACCCAAGCACACTGGACCTGGACAGCGCTGCGCAGCGCGTGCTGAACCACCCGGCCGTGGCCAGCAAGAGCTTCCTGATCACCATCGGCGACCGCACCATCACCGGCCTGGTGGCACGCGACCAGATGGTCGGCCCATGGCAGGTACCGGTCGCCGACTGCGCCGTCACGGCCACCAGCTTCGATGTGTATACCGGTGAAGCCATGGCCATGGGCGAACGCACGCCGCTGGCCCTGCTCGACGCACCGGCCTCCGGTCGCATGGCCATCGGCGAAGTGCTGACCAACCTGGCCGGTGCGCGTATCGACAAGCTGTCCGACATCAAGCTGTCGGCCAACTGGATGTCCGCCGCTGGTCACCCAGGCGAAGATGCCCGCTTGTACGACACCGTCAAGGCTGTCGGCATGGAGCTGTGCCCGGAGCTGGGCCTGACGATCCCAGTCGGCAAGGACTCCATGTCGATGAAGACCCGCTGGAGCGAGGATGGCGTGGACAAGAGCGTCACCTCGCCCATGTCGCTGATCGTCAGCGGCTTCGCGCCGGTCACCGACATCCGTGGCACCCTGACCCCGCAACTGCGCATGGACAAGGGCGAAACGGACCTGATCCTGATCGACCTGGGCCGTGGCAAGAACCGCATGGGTGCCTCGATCCTGGCACAGACCTACGGCAAGCTGGGTGCCCAGGCGCCGGATGTGGACGATGCCGAAGACCTCAAAGCCTTCTTCGCCGTCATCCAGGGCCTGAACGCCGACGGCCACCTGCTGGCCTACCATGACCGCTCCGACGGCGGCCTCTTCGCCACCGTGCTGGAAATGGCCTTCGCCGGCCACTGCGGTCTGGACCTGCACCTCGATCCGCTGACCGACAGCAAGGCCGACATCCCGGCCATCCTTTTCAACGAGGAACTGGGCGCGGTCATCCAGGTTCGCCAGGACGCCACCCCCGACGTGCTGGTCCAGTTCAGCGCCGCTGGCCTGGGTGAGCAGTGCGTGGCGGTGATCGGCAAACCGGTCAACAACGCCGAGGTTTCCATCAGCCTGAACGGCGAAGTGTTGTTCGATGACGACCGTCGCATGCTGCAGCGTCAGTGGGCGGAAACCAGCTACCAGATTCAGCGCCTGCGCGACAATGCCGATTGCGCCGACCAGGAATTCGACCTGCTGCTCGAAGAAGACAATCCGGGTCTGTCGGTGAAGCTGGGCTTCGATGTCAATGACGACATTGCAGCGCCCTACATCAAGAAAGGCGTGCGTCCGCAAGTGGCCATCCTGCGCGAGCAGGGCGTCAACGGCCAGGTCGAAATGGCCGCGGCCTTCGACCGTGCAGGCTTCGCTGCCATCGACGTGCACATGAGCGACATCCTGGCCGGTCGCGTCGACTTCGAAGCCTTCAAAGGCCTGGTCGCCTGTGGTGGTTTCTCATACGGTGACGTGTTGGGCGCAGGCGAGGGCTGGGCCAAGTCGGCTTTGTTCAACAGCCGTGCGCGCGATGCCTTCCAGGCCTTCTTCGAGCGCAACGACAGCTTCGCCCTGGGCGTGTGCAACGGTTGCCAGATGATGTCCAACCTGCACGAGCTGATTCCAGGCACCGAGTACTGGCCGCACTTCGTGCGTAACCGTTCCGAGCAATTCGAGGCGCGGGTGGCCATGGTCGAGGTGCAGAAATCCAACTCGATCTTCCTGCAGGGCATGGCCGGTTCGCGCATGCCGATCGCCATTGCTCACGGTGAGGGCCATGCCGAGTTCGCCAATGAACAGGCGTTGCTGGAGGCTGATGTGTCCGGTTGTGTGGCGCTGCGTTATGTAGACAACCACGGCAAGGTCACCGAGGCCTACCCGGCCAACCCCAACGGCTCGCCCCGGGGTATCACCGGCCTTACCAGCCGCGACGGCCGTGTGACCATCATGATGCCGCACCCGGAGCGTGTGTTCCGCGCCGTGCAGAACTCGTGGCGTCCGGACGAGTGGCAGGAAGATGCGGCCCTGATGCGTATGTTCCGCAATGCGCGGGTGTGGGTGAACTAAGACGTGTACAAGCTCGCCTTCTTCGTCCCTGCCAGCCATGTCGAGGTGGTCAAGGCTGCTGTGTTCGCCGCAGGTGGCGGGCACATTGGTGATTATGACCACTGCGCATGGCAAACCCTGGGCCAGGGTCAGTTTCGTCCGCTGGACGGCAGTTCGCCGTTTCTCGGGCGTACGGGCCAGGTCGAGGTGGTGGAGGAGTGGAGGGTGGAGCTTGTGGTGGCGGATGACCTGATTCGTCAGGTCGTCGCTGCACTCAAGCAGAGTCATCCTTATGAGACGCCTGCCTATGAGGTTTATCGGTTGGCGGACTTTTAACGCTTTTATGAATGAGCGGTTGGCATTCGGGATTAGGAAAAGATGAAGCCTCTGTAAAACTGTCCAACCTTTTGGGGGCAGTCCACTAGGGGTGAGTAGTCTTCGCAAGTTGTGTAATACAGTTGTCTCCGCCGGAATCAAGCAGCCTCCAACACACGCATGAAATAAGATGAACCCTCTGTAAAAGTGCACTACCTGTGGGAGCGCCTCGCCGGGGCGCCGGACCGATCGCGATGGGCCGCGCAGCGGCCCTGCAATT
>CAURYQ010000081.1:0-19776 GCA_963529135.1 uncultured Pseudomonas sp.
CTACTGGATAATCGCCTGGTTGTGCAACGTCGTTTATTTCGTCCTGCTGTTCAGTACCCTGGGCTATTTTTTCCCAGTCTTCGGTGAGGGCAACACACCGGCCGCCATCATCGGCGCCTCGATGTTGCTCTGGGCAGTGCATGTGCTGGTGTTGCGCGGCATTCGGGAGGCGGCGTTCATCAACCTGGTCACGACCGTGGCCAAGGTGGTGCCTTTGGTGCTGTTCGCGTTGATCTGCCTGTTCGCCTTCCGGCTAGACATCTTCACCGCCGATATCTGGGGCACCGGCACACCTGAACTGGGCGGCGTGATGAACCAGGTCCGCAACATGATGCTGGTGACGGTCTGGGTATTCATCGGTATCGAGGGTGCGAGTATCTTCTCGTCCCGTGCGGAAAAACGCTCCGACGTGGGCAAGGCTACCGTCATTGGCTTCATCACCGTGCTGTTGTTTCTGGTGCTGGTCAATGTGCTGTCGCTGGGCATCATGACCCAGCCTGAGCTGGCAGGGCTGCAGAACCCCTCGATGGCGGCCGTGCTCGAACATGTGGTTGGCCACTGGGGGGCGGTGCTGATCAGCGTCGGCCTGATCATCTCCTTGCTCGGTGCCCTGCTGTCATGGGTACTGCTGTGCGCCGAGATCATGTTCGCCGCCGCCAAGGACCACACCATGCCGGCATTCCTGCGCCGCGAAAATACCAATCAGGTGCCGGCCAATGCCTTGTGGCTGACCAATGCGATGGTGCAGGTCTTCCTGGTGATCACACTGTTCTCCAACAGCACCTACCTGTCGCTTATCTATCTGGCCACCTCGATGATCCTGGTGCCTTACCTGTGGTCGGCGGCCTATGCCGTGTTGCTGGCGGTGCGCGGTGAAACCTATCAGCAGGCGCTGGCCGAACGCCGCAAAGACCTGATCATCGGCAGCATTGCCCTGCTGTATGCAATCTGGCTGCTGTATGCAGGCGGGGTCAAGTACCTGCTGCTTTCGGCGCTGCTCTATGCGCCTGGCGCGATCCTGTTTGCCAAGGCCAAGCGTGAAGTGGGTCAACCTGTCTTCACCCCCGTGGAAAAACTGATTTTCGCAGCCGTGGTCGTGGGCGCCCTGCTGGCGGCCTTCGGTTTGTATGACGGCTTCCTGACACTGTGACCCCCTCTTCGATCGAATGGAGGATTGAAACCATGTCCGCTGAGAAACAGAAATACGGTGTGCACTCCGAGGCCGGCAAGCTGCGCAAGGTCATGGTGTGCGCACCGGGCCTTGCGCACAAACGCCTGACCCCGAGCAACTGCGACGAGTTGTTGTTCGACGATGTGATCTGGGTGGACCAGGCCAAGCGTGACCACTTCGATTTCGTCACCAAGATGCGCGAGCGCGGTGTCGATGTGCTGGAGATGCATAACCTGCTGACCGACATCGTGCAGCAACCTGAAGCGCTCAAATGGATACTGGACCGCAAGATCACCCCCGATACCGTCGGCGTGGGCCTGACCAACGAGGTACGCAGTTGGCTCGAGGGCCTGGAGCCGCGCCATCTGGCAGAATTCCTGATTGGCGGCGTGGCCGGTCAGGACCTGCCGCAAAGCGAAGGCGCCGAAGTGGTCCAGATGTACAACGAATACCTGGGCCATTCCAGCTTCATCCTGCCGCCGTTGCCCAATACGCAGTTCACCCGTGACACCACCTGCTGGATCTACGGCGGGGTCACGCTCAACCCCATGTACTGGCCGGCGCGGCGTCAGGAGACACTGCTCGCTGCCGCCATCTACAGGTTCCACCCGCAGTTCACCGGCGCCGACTTCCAGGTGTGGTACGGAGACCCGGACAAGGAGCACGGCCAGTCCACCCTCGAAGGCGGCGACGTCATGCCCATCGGCAACGGCATCGTGCTTATCGGTATGGGCGAGCGCACCTCCCGCCAGGCCATCGGCCAACTGGCGCAAAGCCTGTTTGCCAAAGGTGCCGTGCAAAAAGTGATCGTTGCTGGTTTGCCCAAGTCCCGCGCGGCCATGCACCTGGACACGGTGTTCAGCTTCTGCGACCGCGACCTGGTCACGGTCTTCCCCGAGGTGGTCGGCGCGATCGTGCCGTTCATTATTCAACCGGACGAAAGCCGGCCCTACGGCATGGACGTGCGCCGCGAGCACAAGTCGTTCATCGACGTGGTGGGCGAGCAACTGGGCGTGCGCCTGCGGGTGGTCGAAACCGGCGGTAACAGCTTTGCCGCCGAGCGCGAGCAATGGGACGACGGCAACAACGTGGTGGCCCTTGAGCCTGGCGTGGTCATCGGCTACGACCGCAACACCTACACCAACACCTTGTTGCGCAAAGCCGGGGTCGAAGTGATCACCATCAGTGCTGGCGAACTGGGGCGTGGCCGCGGCGGCGGCCACTGCATGACCTGCCCTATCGTTCGCGACCCCATCGATTACTGACGTCCATCACCCCGGCCGCCCCTATCCGGTGGCGGCCGTGCGTTCACCCCACCAAGGAGAAAAGTCATGGCGTTCAACATCCACAACCGCAACCTGCTCAGCCTCGAACACCACAGCACCCGTGAGCTGCGCTACCTGCTGGACCTGTCCCGCGACCTCAAGAGGGCCAAGTACACCGGCACCGAGCAGCAGCACCTCAAAGGCAACAACATCGCGCTGATCTTCGAAAAGACTTCCACGCGCACCCGTTGCGCCTTCGAAGTGGCAGCCTACGATCAAGGCGCCAATGTCACCTACATCGATCCCAATTCTTCGCAGATCGGCCACAAGGAAAGCATGAAGGACACCGCCCGCGTGCTCGGGCGCATGTACGACGCCATCGAATACCGCGGCTTCAAGCAGGAAATCGTCGAAGAGCTGGCCAAGTATGCCGGCGTGCCGGTATTCAACGGTCTTACCGATGAGTACCACCCCACCCAGATGATCGCCGACGTGCTGACCATGCGCGAACACAGTGACAAGCCGCTGCATGACATCAGCTACGCCTACCTGGGCGATGCGCGCAACAACATGGGGAATTCGCTGCTGTTGATCGGTGCCAAGCTGGGCATGGACGTGCGCATCGCCGCGCCCAAGGACCTCTGGCCACATGATGACCTGGTGCAACGCTGCAAGCAGTACGCCGAGGAAAGTGGCGCCCGCATTACCCTCACCGAAGATGCCAAGGCAGCCGTCAAGGGCGTGGACTTCATTCATACCGATGTGTGGGTATCGATGGGTGAACCCATCGAAGCCTGGGGTGAGCGCATCAAGCTGCTCAAACCCTACCAGGTCAATGCAGAACTGATGAAGGCCAGCGGCAACCCCCGGACCAAGTTCATGCACTGCTTGCCGGCGTTTCACAACTGCGAGACCAAGGTCGGCAAGCAGATCGCCGAGCAGTACCCGGACCTGGCCAACGGCATCGAAGTGACCGATGACGTGTTCGAGTCGCCGGCCTGCATCGCGTTCGAGCAAGCGGAAAACCGCATGCACACGATCAAGGCGATTCTGGTTTCGACCCTGGCCGATCTGTAAAGGACCGGCCTTGCAAGCCGGCCTCGCTCGGGTCTTTGGACCCGACCGGGCCGGGACCCGGTTGCGCAGCCGCGCAAGACTTTCGATAAAGGACATTCTCCATGCGTATCGTTGTTGCACTGGGCGGCAATGCCCTGCTGCGCCGTGGCGAGCCCATGACCGCTGAGAACCAGCGCGCCAATATTCGTACTGCCACCGAGCAGATCGCCAAGATTCACCCTGGCAACGAGCTGGTGATCGCCCATGGGAACGGCCCGCAAGTGGGCCTGCTGGCATTGCAAGGGCTGTCGTACAAGCCGGACGAGGCCTACCCACTGGACGTGCTGGGGGCCGAAACCGAAGGCATGATCGGCTACATGATCGAACAGGAACTGGGCAACCTGCTGGACTTCGACGTGCCGTTCGCCACCCTGCTGACCCAGGTGGAAGTCGACGCCCAGGACCCCGCATTCAAGGACCCGAGCAAGTTCATCGGCCCGGTCTACGGCAAGGCTGAAGCCGAGCGGCTGGCCGCCGAAAAAGGCTGGGTGGTCAAGGCCGATGGCGATAAGTACCGCCGTGTTGTGGCCAGCCCGAAACCCAAGCGCATCTTCGAAATTCGCCCCATCAAGTGGTTGCTCGAAAAGGGCAGTATCGTGATCTGCGCCGGTGGCGGCGGCATCCCCACCCTCTATGATGAAAACGGCAACCTCAAAGGTATCGAGGCGGTGATCGACAAGGACCTGTGCTCGGCACTGCTGGCCGAACAGCTTGAAGCCGACTTGCTGGTCATCGCCACGGACGTGGATGCGGCCTACATCGATTTTGGCAAACCGACACAACGCGCCATCGCCCAGGCCCACCCGGACGAACTGGACAAGTTCGGTTTCGCTGCAGGTTCGATGGGCCCCAAGGTGCAGGCGGCCTGCGACTTCGCCCGTCAGACCGGCAAAGTAGCGGTGATCAGCTCGTTGGCCAACATCGAGAGCCTGGTGACCGGCACCGCTGGTACCCGAGTTTCGACCGCCGCCCCAGGGATCAGCTACCGTTGAGTGCAGACGGCGGGCCCCGCGCCCGCCCCAACCCGTACAGGAGAGCCCATGGCCAAGTATGAACCCGGTCACGTCCACATCGAGCGTATGGCGCTCAACAGCAGTGACCACAGCTATGACCTCAAGCTGGACTACGAGGCTTTCACAGATCCCGATCAAGGCAGGGGCATCCAGTTCCGCATGCACGGCAGCATCGAGGGCAAGCCCGTCGACGACGCCTTCTTTCTGCCCAAGGACCAGGTGCTGCCCAGCTTTCTGATGCAGCTGAGCCGCCGTGCGCAGGCGTACCTGGCCCCACCCAAGAAGTTCGAGAGCCTGGCATCGCCCCACAAAATCTATGACGAGATGTTCGAAGACATTCGCACCAAGCTCGAGCTGAAGTCTGGCGACCCCATCAAGCCTGAGCACCTGGAGTAGCCGCTGCTCGTCACGGGCGGGATCAGCTTGAGGCATACTAGCGGCACCCTTCGGCCACTTCGTATTGCCCAATGCGTATCCACGTCAGCTTCATCGACCGCGTCGGCATCACCCAGGAAGTCCTGGCCCTGCTCGGTGCGCGCAACCTCAACCTCGATGCCGTGGAGATGGTGCCGCCGAACGTCTACATCGACGCGCCCACCCTCAGCCCCGCCGTGCTCGAAGAGTTGCATGACGCCTTGTTCGACGTCCATGGCGTGGAAGCGGTGGAAGTGGTCGATATCCTGCCGGGCCAGCGCCGCCACCTGCAACTCGATGCACTGCTAGCGGCGATGAGCGACCCGGTCCTAGCGGTGGACAGGGCCGGCAAGGTGCTGCTGGCCAACCCTGCGCTGGTTGCGCTGTGCGGCCGAGAATCGGCCGGGCGCTGCGTGGGCGAACTGTTTGGCGACCCTGGCCTGCTGCAAGCATTGCTCGACAGCAACTTTCACTTGCCCATGCGCGAAATGCAGCTCAACGGCCAGAGCCTGCTGCTCGATGCCATGCCGATCACCCACACCGGCGGCCTGCTGACGCTCTACCCACCTACGCGGCTGGGCGAGCGGCTGTCTGCCCTGCGCCACGATCACGCCGAGGGCTTCGACGCCCTGCTCGGCGAGTCACCTGCCATCCGTACCCTCAAGGCGCGGGCCCTGCGCGTGGCTACGCTGGATGCACCGCTGCTGGTGCACGGCGAGACCGGCACCGGGAAGGAGCTGGTGGCCCGCGCCTGTCATGCTATCAGCAGCCGCCACGCGGCCCCCTTCCTGGCCCTCAACTGCGCGGCATTGCCTGAAAGCCTCGCCGAGAGCGAACTGTTCGGTTATGCCCCAGGCGCCTTTACAGGCGCCCAGCGTGGCGGCAAGCCAGGGTTGATGGAGCTGGCCAACCAGGGCACGGTGTTTCTCGATGAAATCGGCGAGATGTCGCCTTACCTGCAAGCCAAGTTGCTGCGCTTTCTCAGCGACGGAAGTTTCCGCCGTGTGGGGGGCGACCGCGAGGTGAAGGTCAATGTGCGCATCATCAGCGCGACCCACCGCAACCTGGAACAGATGGTGGCCGAAGGCACCTTCCGCGAAGACCTGTTCTACCGCCTCAACGTGCTGAACCTGCAGGTGCCTCCCCTGCGCGACCGCGGCCAGGACATCCTGATGCTGGCGCACTTTTTCATGCAGCAGGCCTGCACCCAGATCCAGCGACCTGCATGCAGGCTCACCTCCGCGACCCACAGCGCCATGCTGGCCAACCCTTGGCCTGGCAACGTGCGGCAATTGCAAAACGTGATCTTCCGCGCCGCCGCCATCTGTGAAAGCAACGTGGTGGATATCGGTGATCTGGACATCGCGGGTACCTCCGTCAGTCGTCACCAGGAGGGTGAGGTGACGAGCCTGGAACAGGCCGTGGGCGATTTCGAGCGTGAGCTGTTGCAGCGGCTGTACGCCAATTACCCTTCGACCCGGTTGCTGGCGGCTAGGCTGCAGACGTCGCACACGGCCATTGCCCAACGCCTGCGCAAGTATGGAATCTCGGGAAAAGCCTGACGTTGTAGACATATCTATTCGTTTTAGCAGACTTTTCCTAGGCGTTCCCCGGATACGTCTTCAATTACGCCTCGTAGAATGGCGACAGTGCAATCCCTGCCTGTCACCCCGCCAGACCGCCCCAGAGCGGTCAGCGGTCCGTCACTGGATTTAACGAGAGTACCTGATGTTCGAACTCGATTTTTACGGCACGCTGGTGGCCGCTTCCCTGGTGCTGCTGCTGGGACGCGGTCTGGTCGCACGTATAGGCGTTCTGCGTGCCTACAACATTCCTGAACCCGTCGCGGGCGGCCTGGTGGTAGCGGTCGCGCTGTTGGCATTACGCACCTTGGATGTGCAGGTTCACTTCGACACCTCATTGCAAACACCGCTGATGCTGGCGTTTTTCGCCACCATCGGGTTGAACGCCGATTTCGCCAGCCTGAAAAAGGGCGGGCGCGCAGTGGTACTGTTCCTGATGGTAGTGACCAGCCTGCTGCTCGTGCAGAACGCCTTGGGTATTGGCTTGGCCACGGCCCTGGGGCTGGACCCGCTGATGGGCTTGCTGGCAGGTTCCATCACCCTGTCCGGGGGCCATGGCACCGGTGCTGCGTGGGGCGCCACCTTCACCGAGAAATTTGGCTTGGCATCGGCTTCCGAACTGGCCTTGGCCTCGGCCACGTTTGGTCTGGTACTGGGCGGCTTGATCGGCGGCCCCGTGGCGCGGCTGCTGATCAAGCGGGTCGCCACACCTGGCGCCACCGCCAGTACGCCTCAGTTGCCTTCAGGCTTCGAGCAGCCCGAAAAGGAGCGCTTGATCACTTCGTTTTCCGTCATCGAAACGCTCGCACTGATCGCAGTGAGCCTGTTGACCGGCACGCTCCTGAACGAGCTGCTCAAGGGCACCGCCTTCGAGTTGCCCAACTTCGTCTGCGTGTTGTTCGTGGGCGTGCTGCTGCGCAATGGCCTGTCGGCTTTCGGCTTCTACCAGGTGTTCGAACGGGAAGTGTCGGTACTGGGCAATGTGAGCCTGTCGTTGTTCCTGGCCATTGCGTTGATGTCGCTGAAACTCTGGGACCTGGCCGCACTCGCGCTGCCGTTCTTCGTGCTGCTGGCTGCGCAGACGCTGCTGATGGCGCTGTTCGCGATCTTCATCACCTTCCGGGTCATGGGCCGCACCTACGACGCGGCCGTGCTGGCGGCTGGGCATTGCGGGTTCGGCCTGGGCGCCACGCCTACCGCCATCGCGAACATGCAAGCGGTGACCCAGCGGTTCGGGCCTTCGCATGTGGCGTTCCTGGTGGTGCCGATGGTGGGGGCGTTCTTCATTGACCTGATCAATGTGGTGGTGATCAAGGTGTACTTGGCGTTGCCCTTTTTTGGGTGATGAAGCAATGATGGCGTTGCCTAACCGATAACGTGAAAGACTCCCGTACGTTGAGCAGCGGGAGTCATTCGGGCTCGATTCAAGATTGCTTGAAACCTGCAAGTCCTTGCTCAGCCCTCCATCGCTTCACTTCATCAACGACCGCTTGTGGGGAGCTTTTGATCCCAACGCTGTTGGGTCGGTATATCAGGTTCCACTTTGCAGGATGCTGTGCCAGGCGATCAAACTCAAGTACACCGTGCGTATGCTCTCTATCATTAGAATAGTACTTTGGATCAGCGTGATACAAGGCAATACCAATCGGTAAAATTCTTGCTCGGTATAATCAGTTATTTCTCTAGGCATCGGCTTCATTTCCGCTTACGCAAGGCCTGATGGAATTTTGGAGATATTATTCTTAGGCTGTCAACGTCATAGACATCTCCACCATCAGCAATACGTTTTACGTGATGAATTTCGTACTTGATACTTGTACTAACCACCTCGTAGCCTTCAGAAGTTGTTCGAAGAGGTTGCATCGAATGGAATCAAGTATGCCCTGTGGGAAGATGCACTATCCATAAAAGTGCACGCCTACTATTTTTACAGGCGACTTAAATGGATGAGGAGAGGGTTAGAACTCCTAATAGTTGGAGTTACAGGGAAGTTGGTACTGCTGACCTTATTTCACTGAAGTCGCAGCTCGCTTCAACTTGCAATAATAATTATTAGAATCGCTGATCGATATACACATCAAATCAACACGTTTGAACGTGATGCTCTTCGTATCGAATTCAATACACCGTAATGTTATCGATACACACCTATCCGTCCGCCACACCTCGCAAGGCATGGCTTGAACAGAAATGCTCATCCTCTGATGTATTGATTTCGTGACACTTTACGCTTTGATGATCAGTCAGGCGCTGTTCAAATCCCCGTTTCTACAGGCCTCGGCCTAGTTGGCCGCTTTATTGCTTACTCCGCTAGCACCAGAGCGCGAACCTAATCGTGCCACCCGGTTCACGAGGATTTTTCATGAGCGAGTTGCGTTTCACCGACGACCACGAATGGCTACGCGTAGAAGCCGACGGCAGCATCACCGTAGGTATCACCGCCTACGCCCAGCATGCATTGGGTGATGTGGTGTTCGTGCAACTGCCAGAGTTGCAGCATTATGAGCAAGGCAGCGAAGCGTCTACAGTCGAATCGGTCAAGGCCGCCAGCGGCGTGTACATGCCACTGACCGGAGAGGTGCTGGCGGTCAACGACCAGCTCGAAAACCAGCCCGAGCTGGTCAACGAAGACCCCATGGGCCAGGGCTGGTTCTTCCGCTTCAAGCCTGCCGACGCCAGCGCTGTCAGCGCCCTGCTCGACCAGGATGCCTACGACCGCCTGCTCAACGCCAACGACGACGCCTGAGGAACCCCGCCATGACCATCAACCTCGGCACTGCCAACGAATTCATCGCCCGTCACATCGGGCCGCGCAGCGAAGACGAGCAAGCCATGCTCGCCACCTTGGGCTTCGACACGCTGGAAGCGATGACCGATGCTGTCATTCCCGCCAGCATCAAAGGCACCAGCGTGCTTGGCGCAGACGATGGGCAAAGCGAAGCGGATGCGCTCGCTGCCCTGAAGGCCATCGCCAGCAAGAACACTCTCTTCAAGAGCTACATTGGCCAGGGTTACTACAACACCCACACCCCAGCGCCAATCCTGCGCAACCTGCTGGAAAACCCGGCCTGGTACACCGCGTACACGCCTTACCAGCCTGAGATTTCCCAGGGTCGCCTGGAAGCCTTGCTCAATTTCCAGACCCTGATCAGCGACCTCACCGGGCTCCCCATCGCCAACGCCTCGCTGCTCGATGAGGCAACCGCGGCGGCCGAGGCCATGACCTTCTGCAAACGCCTGTCGAAGAACAAGGCCAGTCACCGCTTCTTCGCCTCCGTGCATTGTCACCCACAAACCCTTGACGTACTGCGCACGCGCGCAGAACCCCTGGGCATCGAGGTGGTGGTGGGCGATGAGCAGGCCCTCGGTGATGTCACCCCGTTCTTCGGCGCATTGTTGCAATACCCTGCCAGCACTGGCGGTGTCTTCGATTACCAGGAGGTGGTGCAACGGTTCCACGCTGCCAATGCGTTGGTGGCCGTGGCCGCGGACCTGCTGGCACTGACCCTGTTGACCCCGCCCGGCGAGTTCGAGGCCGACGTGGCCATCGGCAGCGCCCAGCGCTTTGGCGTGCCCTTGGGTTTCGGCGGGCCTCACGCTGCCTACTTCGCGACCCGCGATGCGTTCAAGCGCGACATGCCGGGCCGCCTGGTCGGCGTGTCGATCGACCGCTTCGGCAAAACGGCCCTGCGCTTGGCCATGCAGACCCGTGAACAACATATCCGCCGCGAAAAGGCCACCAGCAACATTTGCACTGCCCAGGTGCTGCTCGCCAATATCGCCAGCATGTTCGCCGTCTACCACGGCCCCGAGGGCCTCAAGCGCATCGCCGAGCGCACCCACGGCCTGACCGCGATCCTTGCCAAGGGCCTGCGGGAACTGGCCGTGACAGTGCTAGGCGACAGTGCTTTCGATACCCTGACGCTGGCCACTGGCGATGCCACTCTCGCCCTACACGAGAAGGCGCGCGCCCAGGGCATCAACCTGCGCCAGATCGATGCCCGCCACGTCGGCATATCGCTCGACGAAACCACCACACCGGCAGATGTTCAGGGCCTGTGGCAGCTGTTCGGCAACGGCCAGGAGCAACCGGACTTCCAGGCACTAGCAGCCAGTGTCGACACGCTGCTGCCCAAGGCCTTGCTGCGTCGCTCGGCGCTCCTCGAGCACCCCGTGTTCAACCGCTACCACAGCGAAACAGAGTTGATGCGCTATCTGCGCAAGCTGGCCGACAAGGACCTGGCACTGGACCGCAGCATGATTCCGTTGGGCTCGTGCACCATGAAGCTCAATGCGGCCAGCGAAATGATCCCCGTTACCTGGGCGGAGTTCGGCAACCTGCATCCCTTCGCCCCGGCAGAGCAGAGCCAGGGCTACCTGCAATTGACCTCGGAGCTCGAAGCCATGCTGTGCGCAGCGACGGGCTACGATGCAGTATCGCTGCAACCCAACGCCGGCTCGCAAGGCGAGTATGCGGGTCTGCTGGCTATCCGTGCCTATCACCGCAGCCGCAACGAAGGACATCGTGACATCTGCCTGAGTCCCTCGTCGGCCCATGGCACCAACCCGGCCACGGCCAACATGGCCGGCATGCAGGTGGTTGTCACAGCGTGCGACGCCCGTGGCAACGTCGATGTAGCCGACCTGCGCGCCAAGGCCATCGAGCACCGCGAGCGCCTGGCGGCGCTGATGATCACCTACCCGTCCACCCATGGCGTGTTCGAGGAAGCGATCGGCGAGATCTGTTCCATCATCCACGACAACGGCGGCCAGGTTTACATCGACGGCGCCAACATGAACGCCATGGTAGGGCTGTGCGCGCCCGGCAAGTTTGGGGGCGATGTGTCCCACCTCAACCTGCACAAGACCTTCTGCATCCCGCACGGCGGCGGCGGCCCAGGCGTGGGCCCGATCGGTGTGAAGTCGCACTTGGCGCCCTTCCTGCCGGGTCACGCGGAACTGGACAACGCCGAAGGTGCGGTATGCGCCGCGCCCTTTGGCAGCGCCAGCATCCTGCCGATCACCTGGATGTACATTCGCATGATGGGTGGCGCTGGCCTGAAACGGGCCTCGCAGATGGCCATCCTCAATGCCAACTACATCGCCCGCCGCCTCGAGGAACATTATCCGGTGCTGTATACCGGCAGCAATGGCCTGGTCGCCCATGAGTGCATCCTCGACCTGCGTCCGCTCAAGGACAGCAGCGGCATCAGCGTCGACGACGTGGCCAAGCGCCTGATCGACTATGGATTCCATGCCCCGACCATGTCGTTCCCGGTAGCTGGCACGCTGATGATCGAGCCGACCGAAAGCGAATCCAGAGAAGAACTGGACCGCTTCTGCGATGCCATGATCCAGATCCGCGAGGAGATTCGCGCCGTAGAGGACGGTTCGCTGGACAAGGACGACAACCCGCTCAAGAACGCGCCGCACACCGCTGCGGAACTGGTTGGCGAATGGGCCCATGGTTACTCCCGCGAGCAGGCGGTATACCCGCTGCCAAGCCTGGTGGAAGGCAAGTACTGGCCGCCGGTGAGCCGCGTCGACAACGTGTTCGGCGACCGCAACCTGGTCTGTGCCTGCCCGTCGATCGAAAGCTATCAGGATGCCTGACAGCCCACTGATCGTGGGTTGTCAGTCGCCTGGCGGCCAATGTCCCGAGACATTGACCGATAACCAATGCAAGGAGTCATCGATGTCCGAAACACTGCTCAAGACCCCACTGCACGCCCTGCACCTGGAGCTGGGTGCGCGCATGGTGCCGTTCGCGGGTTACGACATGCCGGTGCAGTACCCACTGGGCGTGCTCAAGGAGCACCTGCACACCCGCGAACAGGCCGGCTTGTTCGACGTCTCGCACATGGGGCAGATTCTGCTCAAGGGCAGCAACGCTGCCAGCGCCCTGGAATCCCTGGTGCCGGTCGATATCAATGACCTGCCCGTGGGCATGCAGCGCTATGCCATGTTCACCAACGAACACGGCGGTATCCTCGACGACCTGATGGTCGCCAATCTGGGTGACGAAACATTGCTGCTGGTGGTGAACGCCGCCTGCAAGGACCAGGACCTGGCGCACCTGCAACGGCATATTGGCGGGCGCTGCGAGGTCCAGCCGCTGTTCGACCAGCGCGCCTTGCTCGCCCTGCAGGGGCCGGCGGCGGCTTCGGTCCTGCAGCGCCTGGCACCTGAGGTGGCTGCCATGACATTCATGCAAGTGCGCCCTGTCACGTTGCTGGGGCATACGTGCTGGGTAAGCCGGTCAGGCTACACCGGGGAAGATGGCTACGAGATCTCCGTTCCGGTAGCGGGCGCAGAGGCACTCGCCCGCCACTTGCTGGCCCAACCCGAAGTCCAGCCAGTCGGCCTGGGGGCCCGAGACTCTTTGCGCCTGGAAGCCGGTCTTTGCCTTTACGGCCACGACATGAACAGCGACACTTCGCCGGTCGAGGCCAATCTGTTGTGGGCAATTTCCAAGCCACGCCGGGCCGACGGCGCACGCGCGGGAGGGTTCCCGGGCGCACAAGCCATATTCGGTCAGCAACGTGATGGGGTGAAGCGCAAGCGCGTCGGTTTGCTGCCTCAGGAACGTACCCCTGTGCGCGAAGGCGCCGACATCGTCGACGCCCAGGGCACGTCTGTCGGAACCATATGCAGCGGCGGTTTCGGACCTACGCTCAGTGCGCCTGTGGCAATGGGTTATGTGGATACCGAACATGCCGCCGTGGACACTTCCTTATATGCACTGGTGCGTGGCAAGAAGGTGCCACTCAAAGTCAGTACAACGCCTTTCGTGGCGCCCCGCTACTATCGCGGTTGAACCACCCTGACCTGCGCCGGCGCAGCGTTCGTGACATTCGTTTCCGAACGCTCCGTGCGGGACCGCGAACATGGCGCCAGGCCAGGCGCCATGCCCTTTTCGGCGATTTGGCCAATGGTCGTCAAACTGTCACTTTTCCCCCTGTTGCAAGGCTTGTTTTTCGCTCGGCAGTTGGCGTAGAGTCAGTGCACTGTGTTTGCATGGGTCGCAACAGTTCGTGACCTGGGCCAGTAGCCGCAATCTGCTACAACCCGTTCGACGTCTCTTACTTCCTGCAACCCAGCCCGGTACTCTTTCGCTTGTTTGAAAGTGAAAGAAACTGTCATCCAAACCTAAGTTTCATAGGAAATAAGACCATGTCCCAGCGTCAGAACGGTACCGTCAAGTGGTTCAATGACGAAAAAGGTTACGGTTTCATCACCCCAGAAAGCGGTGCTGATCTGTTCGTGCACTTCCGCGCTATCGAAGGCAACGGTTTCAAGAGCCTGAAAGAAGGCCAGAAGGTCACCTTCGAAGCCGTCCAGGGCCAAAAAGGCATGCAAGCTGACAAGGTTCAGGTTGCCGAATAAGCCTTCACTGCCCCCAAGAAAGCCCCTGCGCAGTGCAGGGGCTTTTTTTTGCCCGTAGAATGACGCCTTCGCTTTCTGGAGCCGTTCTGCATGACCAAGCCTGTGCTACTTCCCCAAGGTGATTTCCCCCCGGTCGGCCTGGGCCGGCGGCTGGCCGCGATGTTCTATGACTTTTTACTGTGCACGGCCCTGCTGATCGTCACTGCCGGGGTCTACAAGATGATCCAGATGGCGATCATCGGCCAGGCGCGTATGCGCGAACTGACCGAAACGGGTGCGCTCGACGGCGACCCGCTTCTGTCCACGGTCCTGCTGTTCGTGCTGTTCGGCTTCTTCGCCAAGTTCTGGACCCATGGCGGGCAGACACTGGGCATGCAGGTCTGGGGCGTGCGTGTACAGAACCCGGACGGCTCGGCCATCACGCTCTGGCAGGCGCTGTTACGGTTCATCGTCTCGATCGCATCGTGGCTGTGCCTGGGGCTGGGTTTCTTCTGGGCATTGATCGACAAGCGCAAACGCGCCTGGCACGACATCTATTCCGAGAGCCAACTGGTTCGAGTGCCCAAGTTCAAGAAATGAATGAACGACCAGCCAACAGGCGCCAGAAACACAAGGGGCCGCAATCGCGGCCCCAAGGTCGAGCGTTCAGCCGTAAGGCTGCGCAACGCGGTTCATCCAGCGCGGCGCAATAACCACAAGCCCGCGATGGCGCAGATGCCAGCAGGCAGGACCACCGCAAGCAACGGCGGGAAGCCGAATACCTGGCTTGATGGGCCCAGCAAGTCCTGGGCGATGCGGAACACGAAGCCCACCAGCACGCCGGTGAAGACGCGCTGACCAAGGGTCACGGAACGCAGCGGCCCGAAGATGAAGGAGATGGCCATGAGTACCAGGGCTGCCGTGATGGCAGGTTGCAGGACCTTGGTCCAGAAGGCCAGCCAGTAACGGGCGTTGTTCAGCCCCTGATCCGACAGGTAGTGGATGTAGTCCCACAAGCCGGTGATCGACAGCGACTCGGGCGCCAGCACCACAGTGTTGAGCAATTGCGGGGTGACCGACACATCCCACTGTTCTTCGGGGTTCTGCACCACTTCGGTACGATCGCCGTGGAAGAACGTGGTGCGTACATCGGTCAGCAGCCAATGCTCGTTTTCGTAGCGTGCCCGACGCGCGAAGCTGGCGCTGATGATGTTGCGCTGGTCGTCGAAGCGGTAGCGAGTCACACCCAGCAGCAGGCCATTGGGCTGTACGGAGTTGATGTGCACGAACTCCTCGCCCTGTCGGTGCCACATGCCGCGCTTGGAGCTTTGCGCTTCACCGCCACCCTGGGCCAAGGAACGATCCGCCTGGGCTTTGTTTTCGGTGACCGGCGCCACGTACTCGCCGATCAGCAGGCCGACCAGCATCAGCACCAGCATCGGTTTCATCACCGCCCAGACGATGCGACCGATCGAGACCCCCGCTGCACGCATGATGGTCAACTCACTGCTGCTGGCCAGGGTGCCAAGGCCGATCAGGCAGCCGATCAGTGCAGCCATCGGCAGCATGTCATACAGGCGGCGTGGCGCGGTGAGCAGTACGTACTTGCCTGCCTCCAGCACCGTGTAGGTGTCACTCAGGTCGCCCATTTCGTCGATGAAGGCAAACAGTGAAGCCAACCCCAGGATGATGCCCAGTACGGCCAGAATGGCGACCAGCACGCTCTGGCCGATGTAGCGATCGAGCTTAGCCACGGGCCACCTCCGCACGACGGGCAGCACGCTTGAGGCGCAGGGGTTCCCAGTACATCAGCCCCAGGCCGATGAGCAGGAACAGCCCATGCACCCACCACATGCCAAGGGCGATGGGCAGCTTGCCCTTCTCGAGTGCACCGCGCACGGAAATCAGCATTGTCAGGTAAGCCATGTACAGGAGGATTGCCGGCAGCAGCTTGAGGAAGCGCCCTTGCCGAGGATTGGCCCGCGACAGCGGTACCGCGAGCAGGGTCACGATGAACACCAGGATCGGCAGCGACAGGCGCCATTGCAGTTCGGCGCGTTCGCGCAGGTCCTGGGCGCCGAACAGCTCGGTGGTGGGAATCGCTTCGCGCTCGGTGACCTCCTCGCTGACCTCAGGTTTGGGCAACAACACGCCATAGGTGTCGTACTTGATGGCGCGGTAGTCGGCCTGGCCCGGGTTGCCGTCGTAGCGGTAGCCGTTTTCCAGCACCAGGTAACGGTTGCCGTCGGCCTGGATTTCCTGGTGCCCGCGTTCGGCGACCAGCACCGACGGTGCACGGTCCTTGGTCTTGTCCTGGTTGAAACGTTTTTCCGAGATGAATACGCCGCCCAAGTTGACCCGGTCATCGGAAAGCTGCTCGGTGTAGGTCACGCGCGAGCCGTCGCGCAGTGTCTGGAAACGGCCCGGCACCAAGGTGTCGAACTCGGTCAGGGCATCCTGCTGGCTGATGATCTTCTGCACCTGGGCCACGCCCAACGGTGCCAGGCTGAGGCTCAACCAGGCCACCAACAGGGCGACCAGTGCAGCAGGCGCCATGGTCATGGCCAGCAGGCGCTGCTGGCTCATGCCGGTTGCCGACAGCACGGTCATCTCGCTTTCCAGGTACAGCCGGCCATAAGCCAGCAGGATACCGAGGAACAACCCCAGCGGCAGGATCAACTGCAGGAAACCCGGCAGGCGGAACCCCATGATCAGGAACAAGACGCCAGGGTCAAGCACCCCTTGCGCAGCCTGGGCCAGGTATTTGATGAAGCGCCCGCTCATGATGATCACCAGCAGCACAGCGCTGACGGCGCTCAAGGTCACCAGGACCTCGCGGGAAAGATAACGAAAGACGATCAAACCAGACACTCCTGGGTTGTCAGCACGGACTGCCAAACGATGGCACCAGACGATGACTTAGTACATCCAAGGCCAATGCTGGTTCGCCCCAAGGCGAACCTCCATATAAAGTGCGCGCATTATCCTGTGATTGACCGCGCCTGTCACTTGGCCGCGCATCGCACAGCACGACGGGGTTGTCAGCACGCCGGCCGCAGGCTCAAACTGGCAGCTTTTCCACTGGCCTGCCACTGCGCAGCCAGCCGCGTTCGGAGCGCCGGCCAGCACGGTGCTACACGTATCGATCATTCGGGGACCCTGAGATGGAACTGGTTGTAAAAAGCGTAGCCGCAGCATCGGTCAAGACCGCCACGCTGGTCATTCCAGTCGGTGAAAAACGCGCCTTGGGCGCCGTGGCCCAGGCCGTGGACCTGGCAAGCGAGGGTGCCATCAGCGCTGCGCTCAAGCGTGGCGACCTTGTCGGCAAGCCTGGCCAGACCCTGCTGCTGCACGCCGTTTCGGGCCTCAAGGCCGAGCGCGTGCTGCTGGTGGGCAGCGGCAAGGATGAAGCCCTGGGGGACCGTACCTGGCGCAAGCTGGCGGCCAGTGTCGCCGGTGTGCTCAAAGGCCTCAACGGCGCCGATGCAGTGCTGGCGCTCGATGACATTGCGCTGAGCAACCGCGACTCAGGCTATGGCAAATACCGCCTGCTGGCCGAAACGCTGCTCGACGGCGAGTATGTGTTCGATCGCTTCAAGAGCCAGAAGGCCGAACCACGCGCCCTGAAGAAAATCACCCTGCTCACCGCCAAGGTCAGCCAGGCCGACGTCGAACGCGCCGTGCGCCACGCCAGTGCCATCGCCACCGGCATGGCCTATACCCGCGACCTGGGCAACCTGCCGCCGAACCTGTGCCACCCAAGCTATCTGGCCGAGCAGGCCAAGGAACTAGGCAAAGCCCACAAAGGCCTGAAGGTCGAGGTGCTGGACGAGAAGAAGATCAAGGACCTGGGCATGGGCGCGTTCTACGCCGTTGGCCAGGGCAGCGACCAACCTCCGCGCCTGATCGTGCTCAACTACCAGGGCGGCAAGAAAGGCGACAAGCCCTTCGTGCTGGTGGGCAAGGGCATCACCTTCGACACCGGCGGCATCAGCCTCAAGCCCGGTGCCGGCATGGACGAAATGAAATACGACATGTGCGGCGCAGCCAGCGTGTTCGGCACCTTGCGTGCAGTGCTGGAAGTGCAACTGCCCATCAACCTGGTCTGCCTGCTCGCCTGTGCCGAGAACATGCCCAGCGGCGGCGCTACGCGCCCGGGTGACATCGTCACCACCATGAGCGGCCAGACCGTGGAAATTCTCAACACCGACGCCGAAGGTCGCCTGGTGCTGTGCGATACCCTTACCTATGCCGAGCGCTTCAAGCCCCAGGCAGTGATCGACATCGCCACCCTCACCGGTGCCTGCATCGTCGCCCTGGGCAGCCACACCAGCGGCCTGATGGGCAACAACGACGAGCTTGTCAGCCAACTGCTCGAGGCGGGCAAGCGTGCCGATGACCGCGCCTGGCAGTTGCCGTTGTTCGACGAATACCAGGAACAACTGGACAGCCCCTTCGCCGACATGGGCAACATCGGCGGGCCGAAAGCCGGCACCATCACTGCGGGCTGCTTCCTGTCGCGGTTCGCCAAGGCTTATGACTGGGCGCACCTGGACATCGCCGGTACTGCCTGGTTCAGTGGCGGCAAGGACAAGGGTGCCTCGGGCCGCCCGGTGCCTCTGCTGACGCAGTACCTGCTGGACCGTGCCGGCGCCTGACGGCAAAAGCCGGCGGTGCCCCAGGCGCTGCCGGCTTCCGGAACCCTCATGAGCAAAGTCGACTTCTACATACTGCCCACCGACTCGCTGTCGGCACGCCTGGATTTCGCCTGCAAGCTATGCGACAAGGCGTGGCGGCTGGGCCACCGCGTCTACCTGCATTGCCAGGATGAAGCCCAGCGCGCCGCGCTGGACCTGCGACTGTGGGCATTCAAAGGCGAAGCCTTCGTACCCCATGACCTGGCCGAAGCCCATGCCGATGCTACGGTGGCGCTTGGCATCGGTGATCACGCAGACGGGCATCACGACCTGTTGATCAACCTGGGCGCCGCGGTGCCCGGCTTTGTCGGCCAGTTCGAACGGGTCGCCGAGATCGTGGTGGAAGAGGCCGCCATCCGCCAATCGGCGCGTGAGCGATTCCGTTTCTACCGTGAACAAGGCTATGCTCTGCAAGACCACCGCTTACAGCGATTTTGACGACGATGGACAAGCACGCTCCCCTGCCCGGCTCCACCCACCTGCTCGATGACCTCGAGTCGATTCGGCAACTGCTCGGCGATGCCGATCTGCAACCGCCTTTGCTCACCGACACGGTGGAGCAACTTCCTGCGCGCGCCGAAACCGTTGCCGATCCAGCTGGCGGCGATACTGCCCAGGACGACCCACAGGCACGTCGCCAGGACACCCTGCTGCACCTGGAAAGCGAACTGCGTGCGGCGGCGCAGATGATCATGCAGGATGTGATCAACGACTTCACCCCCCACATCGAAAACGAGATCAAGCGCCGCCTCGATGCGCGCATCGAGCGGTTGATCAAGCGTTCGGAGTGAGGAATGCCTTAGGCGCCGGCCCTGCACAACTCACGCAAGCTCGATTTCCCCTGTAAATCCGGCCTTGATCCTCTGTGGAAACGGCCTTGCCGGTCCGGCGCTCCGGCAAGGCCGTCCCTACAGACCGGGCACTTTTTCCAGATAATTCATCTTCCCGGCGGTAATGCGCTGGAAACTTCCCGATTCCGAGGAATGCAAATTTTCTGCACAATTTGAAGTTCACTCACACCCAGGGCAGGAGCGGCCTCGTGCCGCGATGGGGCGCGAAGCGGCCCCCAGGATTTCAGCGTCGTAGCTCATGTTGCCGGGGCTGCTGCGCAGCCCATCGCGGGGCGGGGCGCCGCCCCCACGGGGGGGGATG
>CAURYQ010000082.1:0-19340 GCA_963529135.1 uncultured Pseudomonas sp.
ACTTTCCCATGTTCAAGAAACTGCGTGGCATGTTTTCCAGCGATCTGTCCATCGACCTGGGTACTGCCAACACCCTTATCTACGTGCGTGAGCGCGGTATCGTCCTGAATGAGCCCTCGGTTGTTGCCATCCGTACCCATGGCAATCAGAAAAGCGTCGTCGCCGTCGGTACCGAAGCCAAACGCATGCTGGGCCGTACGCCCGGCAACATTGCCGCCATTCGTCCGATGAAGGACGGCGTGATCGCCGACTTCAGCGTCTGCGAAAAGATGCTGCAATACTTTATCAACAAGGTTCACGAGAACAGCTTCCTGCAGCCCAGCCCACGCGTGCTGATCTGCGTGCCGTGCAAGTCCACCCAGGTTGAGCGCCGGGCCATCCGCGAATCCGCCCTGGGCGCCGGCGCCCGCGAGGTGTTCCTGATCGAAGAGCCGATGGCTGCCGCCATCGGCGCCGGCCTGCCGGTCGAGGAAGCCCGCGGCTCGATGGTCGTAGACATCGGCGGCGGCACTACCGAGATCGCCCTGATTTCCCTCAACGGTGTTGTCTACGCCGAATCCGTCCGCGTCGGCGGCGACCGCTTCGACGAAGCCATCGTCACCTACGTGCGCCGCAACTACGGCAGCCTGATCGGCGAGTCCACCGCCGAGCGCATCAAGCAGGAAATCGGCACCGCCTACCCTGGTGGCGAAGTCCGCGAAGTCGACGTGCGCGGGCGCAACCTGGCCGAAGGTGTGCCGCGTGCCTTCACGCTCAATTCCAACGAAGTGCTCGAAGCGTTGCAGGAATCCCTGGCGACCATCGTCCAGGCGGTCAAGAGCGCCCTGGAGCAGTCGCCGCCGGAACTGGCGTCCGACATCGCCGAGCGCGGCCTGGTGCTGACCGGCGGCGGCGCGTTGCTGCGTGACCTGGACAAGCTGCTGGCCCAGGAAACCGGGCTGCCGGTCATCGTCGCCGAAGACCCGCTGACCTGCGTCGCCCGTGGCGGCGGTCGTGCGCTGGAAATGATGGACAAGCACGCCATGGACCTGCTCTCCAGCGAGTGATGCTGACGCCGTGGGCGGCTCGCCCCGGTTTACAGTTGTCCTCAGCGATGCTACCTGTAGGCGCTGCGTGGCCCGTCCGACGGGCCCCGATGCAGCGACTCGCAGGCTGGGCCGCGTACCGTGGCCCCTCCACCCTGAACCGTCGTCCACGAGGAACGGCCCATTAAACCGCTTTTCTCCAAGGGCCCCTCGCTGGGCGTTCGCCTGCTCGTGCTGGTGGTGCTGTCGGTCGCTTTGATGGTCGTCGACGCGCGCTTCGACCTGCTCAAACCTGTGCGCAGCCAGATGGGCCTGGTGCTCATGGAATCCTACTGGATCACCGACTTGCCACAACGCGCCTGGCAAGGGGTGGCAGGCCAGTTCGGCAGCCGCAACGAGTTGATCGCCGAGAACGAAAAGCTCAAGACCGAGGCCTTGTTGCTGCAGGGGCGCCTGCAGAAGCTGGCGGCCCTGACCGAGCAGAACGTGCGCCTGCGTGAACTGCTCAATTCCTCGGCGCTGGTCGACGAGAAGGTCGAGGTGGCCGAATTGATCGGTGTCGATCCCAACCCCTTCACGCACCGCATCCTGATCAACAAGGGCGAGCGCGACGGTGTCTTCCTCGGTCAGCCGGTGCTGGACGCGCGAGGCCTGATGGGGCAGGTGGTCGAACTGATGCCTTACACCTCGCGGGTATTGCTGCTCACCGACACCACCCACAGCATCCCCGTGCAGGTCAACCGCAATGGGTTGCGGGCCATTGCCAGTGGCACCGGCAATCCTGAGCGCCTCGAGTTGCGCCATGTGGCCGATACCGCAGACATCAAGGAAGGCGACCTGCTGGTCAGCTCCGGCATGGGCCAGCGTTTTCCAGCCGGTTATCCCGTGGCCACCGTCAATGAGGTGATCCACGATTCTGGCCAGCCGTTCGCCATCGTCCGGGCCATTCCCACCGCTGCGCTCAACCGCAGCCGTTACATGCTGCTGGTATTCAGCGACCGGCGCACGCCCGAGCAGCGCGCCACCGATGCCGCCATCGCGCAGGAAGAAGCGGACCGCAAGGGCGAAGCAGCTCCAGCCCAAGGCACTACTGCGACCGGCCAAGGTACGCCCGCAAACGGTACGCCCGCTGTCACGGCACCTGCTGCGCAGCCTGGTACTCCCGCAACGGCGCCCGCCACAGCACCTGCTACGCAGCCTGCAAGCCCGGCCGTAGCCCCCGCTGCGCCTACTCAACCCCGGAGGCAGTGATGGCCGCATCGCGCCGTAACAATGGTTGGGTCATCTGGCTGACATTCGCCGTCGGCCTGCTGCTCAGCGTTTCCCCCATGCCGCAGTTCATGGAAGTGTTCCGGCCCATGTGGCTGGCGTTGCTGGTGTCGTTCTGGACCTTGAACGTGCCGCACAAGGTCGGCATGGCCACGGCGTTCATGCTCGGCCTGGCCGAAGACGTGCTGTACGGCACCCTGCTGGGGCAGAATGCACTGATCCTCACCCTCATCACGTTCCTGGTGCTGTCCCTGCAACAGCGCCTGCGCATGTTCCCCATGTGGCAGCAAAGCCTGATCATCCTGGTGGTCTTCGGCATTGCGCAGCTACTTCAGCTGTGGCTCAGCGCACTTACCGGCAACCGCCTGCCGACCCTGGCGCTGGTCTGGTCGGCGGTGATCAGCGCGTTGCTCTGGCCATGGATCAGTTTTGCCTTGCGCGACTTACGCCGACGCTTGCACATCAATTGACGGCCTTGTGGCCGCTGACAGGGAGACGTCCGATGACCCCGCTTTACCTGGCTTCCGTCTCTCCCCGTCGGCGTGAGCTGCTGACCCAGATCGGCGTACCCTTCAACATTGCCAGTGCGCCCATCGATGAAACGCCGATGCCGGGCGAGAGCGCTGCAGCGTATGTAGAGCGCCTGGCCAAGGCCAAGGCTGCTGCCGGGCGGGCCAGCCTCGATCCCGCCACGATCACCGACTCAGGCACGGTGGTCCTGGGCGCGGACACGGCCGTCGTGCTTGACGGCCGCATCCTCGGCAAGCCCGAGAGCCGTGCTGACGCCCTGGACATGCTGGCCCAGCTCTCAGACCGCGAGCATCAGGTGCTGACGGCCGTGGCGCTGGATGACGGGCAGCGTGTGGAAAGCCTGTGTGTCAGCAGCACCGTTCGCTTTCGCGTGATCAGCGAGCACGAGGCGCAGCGCTACTGGGCCAGCGGCGAGCCGGCGGACAAAGCGGGCGGCTACGCCATTCAAGGCCTGGGCGCGGTATTCGTCACCGGGCTGGTGGGCAGCTACTCGGCCGTGGTCGGCCTGCCGCTGAGTGAAACGGCGCAACTGCTTGGCCGATATGGCATTGCCTGCTGGCAGGCTGTGGCCGCAACGCCCGAGGTACCACACCCGCAGTAGCCAGCATCGCCTGCGCCATCCATCATTAGAACAAGACCTTGGACGAGAACCTGCCATGAGCGAAGAGATCCTGATCAACATCACCCCGATGGAGTCACGCGTGGCGGTGGTGGAAAACGGGGTACTGCAGGAAGTGCACGTCGAGCGCACCCAGCGCCGCGGCATCGTCGGCAATATCTACAAGGGCAAGGTAGTTCGGGTACTGCCTGGCATGCAGGCGGCGTTCGTGGACATCGGGCTGGAGCGGGCTGCGTTCATCCATGCCTCGGAGATTTCCCAGCGCGAAGGCTCGGCGGTGGAAAACATCACCGCCCTGGTTCATGAGGGCCAGGCACTGGTGGTGCAGGTGACCAAGGACCCCATCGGCAGCAAGGGTGCGCGGCTGACCACTCAGTTGTCGATTCCGTCACGCTACCTGGTCTACATGCCGCGCAGCAGTCACGTGGGTATTTCGCTCAAGATCGAGGACGAGGCCGAACGGGAACGCCTCAAGCGTGTGGTCAGCGACTGCGTGGACAGCGAGAACATCCAGGGCGCTGGCGGCTTCATCCTGCGCACGGCTGCCGAAGGCGCGCGCAGTGAAGAAATCCTGCAGGACATTCGCTACCTGCGGCGGTTGTGGGAACAGATCGGCTCGCAGATCAAGACGTGTGGCGCGCCCATGGTCATCTACGAGGACCTGGGCCTGGCGCTGCGTACGTTGCGCGACCTGGTCAACCCGAAGATCGAAAAGATCCGTATCGACTCGCGCGAAACCTTCCAGCGCACCACGCAGTTCGTGGAAGAGCTGATGCCGGAAATCGCCGACCGTCTCGAACATTACCCTGGCGAGCGGCCCATTTTCGATCTGTATGGCGTCGAAGATGAGATCCAGCGTGCCCTGGACCGCAAGGTGCCGTTGAAGTCAGGTGGTTACCTGGTGGTCGACCCGGCCGAGGCGATGACCACCATCGATGTCAATACGGGCGCCTTCGTGGGGCACCGCAACCTGGAAGAAACCATCTTCAAGACCAACCTTGAGGCCGCCACTGCCATCGCCCGCCAACTGCGCCTGCGCAACATCGGCGGCATCATCATCATCGACTTCATCGACATGGAGGATGAGGATCACCAGCGCCAGGTGCTGCGTACCCTTGAAAAACAGCTCGAGCGCGATCACGCCAAGACCAACATCATCGGGATCACCGAACTGGGCCTGGTGCAGATGACCCGCAAGCGTACCCGGGAAAGCCTGGAGCAGGTGCTGTGCGAGCCATGCCAGGCCTGCCAAGGCCGTGGCAAGCTCAAAACCCCCGAAACCATCTGCTACGAGATATTTCGCGAAATTCTGCGTGAAGCCCGTGCCTATCAGGCCGAAGGTTATCGTGTGCTGGCCAATCAGAAGGTGGTCGATCGTCTGCTGGATGAAGAGTCCGGCAATGTGGCCGAACTTGAGGCCTTCATCGGGCGAACCATTCGCTTCCAGGTCGAGTCGATGTATTCGCAAGAGCAGTATGACGTGGTGCTGCTCTGAGGCCTGCTGAAACCCGCCGCGGTTCGGTCGGCATGGCGAATACAGCACCACGGGCCATTATGCATATACGACCTGGAGGGCCATGGCCATGGGACGTCTAAGCCGCGTTCTCGGTGTCCTGACCCGTTGGGGGCTGGGCGCTTGCGCGTTGCTGGTCATCGCGGTGGCGCTCTACGCAAGCCTGGGCCGGGCCCTGGTGCCGCTGGTGGCGGAATACCGCAACACCGTGCAGGCGAAGGTCGCCGAGGCACTGGGTGTGCCGGTGCATATCGGTGCCCTGCAAGGCCGCTGGAGCCGGCTATCGCCGGTGCTGACCGTCCGCGATCTGCAGGTAGGTGACGGCGCCACGGCCTTGCGGCTGGATGACGTCACGGTAGTGCCTGACGTATGGGGCAGCCTGGTCGGGCGTGAGGTACGGCTTGCGCGCATCCAGCTCGCCGGCCTGCAAGTGATCGCCCGCGAGAACGAAGCGGGCAAGTGGACACTCGAGGGCTTGCCCAAGCAGGACGACGCACCACTGCAACCCGAGCAACTGCTCAAGGACCTGCGTCGTCTTGGGCGGGTAGATGTGTTCGACAGTCAGATCACGTTGCACGCCTGGCAGCGTGATCCGTTGACGCTGACCTACGTCGGCGTCGGCTTGCAGGCTGGGCCGTCGCGCCAGACGCTGAAACTGCGCGCCACCTTGCCAGATGGCCAACCCTTGACGCTGAGCGCACACAGCCGCGCGTCTGCAGATGCTTGGCGCGATGCGCAAGTAGATGGCTACGTGAACCTGCCGCAAAGTGACTGGACGCGCTGGCTACCGCCCCGGCTGCTTGGGCAGTGGCATGCCCAGGTGCTTCAGGCCGGTGGCGAAGCCTGGGTCGACTGGCGCAACCGCCAATTGCACCAGGCAGCCGTACGCCTGAAAGCGCCGCACCTGCAAGGGGCCTATGACGACCGCAAACCGGCAAAGGTCGACAACCTCGCACTTAACGCTTGGTTCAGGCGCCAGGATGAGGGCTTCGACGTGGTGGTCGACTCGCTGGCCATGGACGTCGACAACACGCGTTGGGAGTCGCGACTGCACGTGTTGCAGCGCGCAGGTGATACACCAGCCGATGAGCGTTGGCAGGTGCAGGCCGATCATCTTGACCTGAGCCCGCTCACGCCTTTGATCCACGCCCTGGCGCCTATTGGGCAGCAGGGGCTGGCGGTCGTCGACGGTCTCAACGTGACGGGTGCGCTGCGCAATGTGCGTCTGACGGCCCGTCCCAAGGCCGAAGGTGATCGCCGGCTGGCGTTCGAAGGCAATCTGGAGCATGTGGGCTTCGACGCCTACCATGGCGCCCCGGCTGCCGGTAACGTCAGCGGCAGCATCAGCGGCGACCTCGGGCACGGCGAGTTGCGTCTGGACACCGACGCCTTCATGCTGCACCTGTCCCCGATCTTCGCCAAGCCTTGGCACTACCAGAAAGCCAATGCACGCCTGACCTGGGCCCTGGACAAGGAAGGCTTCACACTGATCGCCCCTTATCTGAAGGTCGAGGGCGAAGAAGGCCACATAGCTGGCGACTTTCTCATCCGCCTGCTGTTCGAAGAAGGGCGTGAAGACTACATGGACCTGCGCGTCGGGCTGACCGATGGCGATGGTCGCTATACCGCCAAGTACCTGCCCGAGGTCCTGAGCCCTGCGCTGGACCAGTGGCTGCGCAGTGCAATCGTCAAAGGCAGCGTTGACCAGGGCTACTTCCAGTACCAAGGCTCGCTGAACCATGGCGCCAAGCCCGAGGCCCGTAGCATCAGCCTGTTTTTCAAGGTCCAAGACGCCACCTTGGACTTCCAGCCAGGCTGGCCACAGGTGCAACATGTGGACGGTGACGTGTTCATCGAGGACAGCGGTGTGCGCATCAAGGCGCAACGCGGTGTGCTGCTCGATACCAAGGTCAGCGATGTGTCCGTCGAAATCCCGCATGTGGAAGGCAGTGGTGATAGCCACCTGCACCTGAACGGCAACTTCGACGGTAGCCTCGTGGACGGGTTAAAGATTCTCAAGCAGGCGCCCATTGGCACCCATGACATCTTTGCCGGTTGGGAGGGCGAAGGCCCGTTGAAGGGCAAGGTCAAACTGGACATCCCGCTTGCCCGCGGGCAGCAGCCGAAGGTAAACGTGGATTTCGCCACGCGCGATGCGCGGCTCAAGATCGCTTCGCCTGAGCTTGAGCTTACTCGCCTCAAGGGCGACTTCAGTTTCGACTATGACAAAGGCCTCAGCGGCAAGGGTATTTCCCTGCAGGCATTCGGCAAGCCCGTTACCGCGCAGATCGCGGCTGAAGGGGAACCGGGACAGATGCAGACTCGAATCAGTGCCAATGGCCGGGTTTCGCTGCAGGCGCTGACCCAGTGGCTGCGCTTCGATCAGGCGCTGCCGGCGTCCGGCGAACTGCCCTATCAGTTGCAACTGAGCATTGGTGCGCGTGAGAACCTGTTGAGCATCGATTCGGACCTCAACGGCTTGGCGATAGACCTGCCCGCACCCTTCGGCAAGGCAGCCACCGACAGCCGCGCCAGCCGTTTCAGCATGAATCTGCAAGGCACGCAGCGACGCATCGACGCCGCCTACGCCGATCTTGCCCGGTTGGCCTACGTCGCACCTGCGCAGCACCTGGACCAGGGCGCGGGCGAGCTGCTGCTCGGTGCGGGGCAGGCGCAGCCCCCGAGCGGCCGTGGCCTGCGCGTTCGTGGCCACCTTGATACCCTGGACCTCGAACCTTGGCAGGCGCAGGCGGAAAAACTCGGCGGTGGCGACCCCGGCGGCAGCGCGCGCCAGGCGCTGCAGAGCGTAGACCTGAGCATAGGCACCCTCAAGGCCTATGGCACCGAGCTGAACCAGGCAATGGTGCGCCTGGCCCGTGGGTCTGCGGCATGGGACGTGCGCCTGGACAGCCAGCAGGTGGTGGGCAACGCTCGCGTGCCCGACGCCAAGGGCGCGCCCATCACGGTGCGGCTACAGACCCTGCGCTTGCCAGCGGGCAATACCGACCCGGCACAGGATGAGGACGACGCCGACCCGCTGGCGTCATTCGACCCGCGCAAGGTGCCGCCGCTGGACCTGCGTATCGACAAGCTGTACCGCGGTGACGATTTGTACGGCAGTGCTGCGATCAAGCTGAGGCCCACCAGTCGCGGCGTGAATGCCAGCGATATCGATCTGAACCTCAAGGGGCTGCGTATCGATGGCGGCGGTGGCTGGGATGGCGCTGCCGATGGGGGCATGAGCTGGTACAAGGGGCGCCTGCAAGGCAAGAACCTGGGCGACGTACTCACTGGCTGGGGGTTCGCCCCGACCGTGACCAGCCGGGATTTTCGAATGGACGTGGACGGGCGGTGGCCGGGGTCCCCGGCGGCGGTCAGCCTCAAACGGTTCTCCGGCAGTCTGGATGCAGTGCTGCGCAGCGGGCAGTTCGTCGAGGTGGACGGCGGCGCCCAGGCGCTGCGGGTGTTCGGATTGCTCAATTTCAACGCCATCGGGCGGCGTTTGCGCCTGGACTTCTCCGACTTGTTCGAAAAAGGATTGGCCTACGACCGACTCAAGGGCCTGCTGGTCGCCAGCGAAGGGGTCTACGTCACGCGCACGCCCATCAAGGTGACTGGGCCGTCGAGTGATTTCGAACTCGATGGTACCCTGGACATGGTGCGAGAACGGGTCGCAGCCAACCTGCAGGTCAGCCTTCCGGTCACCAATAACCTTCCCTTGGCAGCGCTGATCGTCGGTGCCCCGGCCGTGGGCGGCGCCCTGTTCCTGGTCGACCGTTTGATCGGCGATCGGGTATCGCGCTTTGCCAGTGTGCACTACCGGGTAGTGGGGCCGTGGAAAGAGCCTAAGATTACCTTTGTGAAACCATTCGAGAGATCCCGCTAGGAGGGTCGATGAAGGCTGCGGTAATCCAGATGGTCAGCCAGGATGATGTGCAGGGCAACCTGCAACGGGCAAGCGTGCTTCTGGAGCAGGCCGCTTCGGATGGCGCCAGGCTGGCCGTCTTGCCGGAGAATTTCGCCGCCATGGGACGTGCCGATGCCGCTGCCATCGGCCGCGCCGAAGCACTCGGCGAGGGCCCCATCGTGCCATGGTTGAAACGCGTGGCCCGCGACCTCAAGTTATGGATTGTCGCAGGGACCATTCCCTTACCGCCTGCCGGGCAGCCAGAGGCCAAGGCACATGCCTGTTCGTTGTTGATCGACGAGCATGGCCAGCAGGTTGCGCGTTACGACAAACTGCACTTGTTCGACGTGGACGTCGCCGACAATCGAGGCCGTTATCGGGAGTCCGATGACTACGCCCACGGTGGACAGGTGGTGGTTGCCGACACGCCGGTCGGGCGGTTGGGCCTGAGCGTTTGCTATGACCTGCGTTTTCCCGAGTTGTATAGCCATCTGCGCGCAGCCGGTGCCGAACTGATCAGTGCGCCATCGGCGTTCACCGCGGTGACCGGGGCGGCGCATTGGGACGTGTTGATCCGCGCGCGCGCCATCGAAACTCAATGCTACATACTGGCCGCAGCCCAAGGCGGCATGCATCCTGGCCAGCGCCAGACCCATGGTCATGCAGCGATCGTCGACCCTTGGGGGCGCATTGCAGCGCAACAGGCGCAAGGCGAAGCGGTAGTGCTTGCCGAGCGCGACAGTGATGAACAGGCGTCCATTCGGGCGCGCATGCCGGTAATCGATCACCGGCGCTTTTTCTCGCAGGGCGCATTGCGGCCTGCGCACACCTCGGAGTGACTATGAGCCAGATGTTATCCACCGTCAGCGAGCAGCTCCTGGCCCCAGGCGGCTTGACCCTGGACAGCCTGCAGAGCGTGCTGGGTGAGTTGGCCGGCCCCGGCATCGATGCCGCCGACCTGTATTTCCAAGGCCAGATCTCGGAAACCTGGGCGCTGGAGGACGGCATTGTCAAAGAGGGCAGCTTCAACCTTGATCAAGGCGTTGGGGTCCGTGCCCAGGCCGGTGAAAAGACCGGTTTTGCCTACAGCAATGCCATCAATCTCGAGGCCTTGACCTCTGCAGCCCGTGCCGCCCGATCGATCTCGCGCGCCGGTCAGAACGGAACCGTCCAGGCGTTCCGGGCCCAGGACGTGACTACGCTCTATCCTGCGGACAACCCCCTGGACGTGCTCAGCCGTGCCGAAAAGGTAGAGCTGCTAAAGCGCGTCGATGCCGCCACCCGTGCCCTGGACCCGCGGATCCAGCAAGTCAGCGTCAGCATGGCCGGCGTGTGGGAACGGATTCTGGTCGCTGCCGCCGACGGCAGCCTTGCAGCCGACGTGCGCCCGCTGGTGCGCTTCAACGTCAGCGTCATCGTCGAGCATAACGGTCGCCGCGAGCGGGGCGGGCAGGGCGGTGGCGGGCGTACCGACTACCGCTTCTTCACCGAAGAGCGCGTGATGGGCTATGCCCGCGAAGCGCTGCGTCAGGCGCTGGTGAACCTGGAAGCGGTTGCCGCGCCTGCCGGCACTTTGCCCGTGGTGCTTGGCCCAGGCTGGTCTGGCGTGCTGCTGCACGAGGCCGTCGGCCATGGCCTGGAAGGCGACTTCAACCGCAAGGGCAGTTCCGCCTTCAGCGGCCGCATTGGCCAGAAGGTGGCGTCCAGCCTGTGCACCATCGTCGATGATGGCACCTTGCAAGGGCGACGGGGCTCATTGAGCGTGGACGACGAGGGCACACCCACCGAGTGCACCACGCTGATCGAAAACGGGGTGCTCAAAGGTTATATGCAGGACAAGCTCAATGCCCGCCTCATGGGCATGGCGGTGACCGGTAACGGGCGGCGTGAATCCTACGCTCACTTGCCGATGCCACGCATGACCAACACCTACATGCGTGCCGGTGAGAGCGACCCGCAGGAGATCATCGCTTCGGTGAAGAAGGGCATCTATTGCGCGAACCTGGGCGGCGGGCAGGTGGACATCACCAGCGGCAAGTTCGTGTTTTCGACCAGTGAGGCCTACCTGATCGAAGATGGCAAGATCACCGCCCCGGTAAAAGGCGCCACTTTGATCGGCAATGGCCCGGAAGCGATGAGCCGTGTGTCGATGGTCGGCAACGACCTCTCGCTCGACAGCGGTGTGGGCACGTGTGGCAAGGATGGGCAATCGGTGCCGGTCGGTGTAGGGCAACCGACCCTGAAGCTCGATGCGATCACGGTAGGAGGGACCGGAGCGTGATGGCAGGTCGGGGCCGCACGACGGCCCCGCAGCGGTCAGCGAAGGCCGCGTTGCAGCTCGTCGAGATCGCGGATGTACTTGAATACCTTGCGCGAAGCGGCAGGGGGTTTGTTCCGCGCCTTTTCGTGCTGGGCATGACGCACCAGCGAGCGCAGCTGCTGGCGGTCGGTGTCCGGGTACTCGTTGACGAACCGCTCGAGGTCCTCGTCGTTGCCGTCGATCAATCGATCACGCCAGCGTTCGAGGCCGTGAAAACGTTCGTTGTACTGGCGAGTGGAACTGTCCATCTGTTCCAGCAGGGCATGGATGGCGTCCAGGTCCTGTACACGCATCAGCTTGCCGACGAATGACATGTGGCGTTTGCGCGCCCCATGAGCGGTGTGCTTGCTGGCTTCGGCCAACGCCTTGCGCAGTTCATCGGTCAAGGGCAGGCGAGCCAGGGTATCGGCCTTGAGGGTGGTGAGGCGCTCGCCGAGTTCGACCAGCGCATGCAGTTCGCGCTTGATCTGGGTTTTGCTTTTTTCGCCGTCGAAGGCGTCGTCGTTTGAATCAACCATGGTGGCAGTCCGCTAAAGATCGCCGCCATGATAACCAGTCGGGGGCCGCTTGTCCGGCCCGGCCGTTGAATGGCCCTTGCCGAACGCAGAATTCTGAGTGGAGAAAACCATGAGTGCAGTCCAGAGTATCGGTCCGAACGATCTGCCAGCCTTGCAGGAGCAGGTCGAGGCGATCATTGCCGAGGCGCGCCGCCAGGGGGCCAGCGCTTGCGAAGTGGCGGTGTCGCTGGAGCAGGGATTGTCCACCACGGTCCGTCAGCGCGAGGTCGAGACGGTAGAATTCAACCGTGACCAGGGCTTCGGCATCACCCTCTACGTAGGGCAGCGCAAAGGTTCGGCCAGCACCTCGGCCAGTGGCTCGGAGGCCATTCGCGAAACCGTTGCAGCGGCGCTGGCCATTGCCAAGCACACCTCCGAAGACGAATGCGCAGGGCTTGCCGATGCGGCTTTGATGGCCCGTGATATTCCGGAGCTGGACCTCTATCACGATTGGAACCTGGAGCCCGAGAAGGCCATTGAAATGGCCTTGGCATGCGAAGCCGCCGCCTTCGATGCCGACCCGCGGATTCTCAACGCCGATGGCACCTCGCTCAACACCCATCAAGGCTGCCGGGTCTATGGCAATAGCAACGGCTTTGTCGGTGGCTACGCCTCCACCCGCCACAGCCTGAGTTGCGTGATGATCGCCGAGGGCGATGGTCAGATGCAGCGTGATTACTGGTACGACGTCAACCGCCAGGGCAACCTGCTGGCCGACCCCCGCAGCATCGGCATTCGCGCCGCCCAGCGCGCCGCCAGCCGTTTGGGCGCGCGGCCGGTGCCTACTTGCGAGGTGCCGGTGTTGTTCTCGGCCGAGTTGGCAGGTGGGTTGTTCGGCAGCTTCCTGTCGGCGGTTTCGGGTGGCAACCTGTACCGCAAGTCTTCGTTCCTGGAGGGCGCCCTGGGCCAGCAGCTGTTCCCGTCCTGGTTGACCTTGGACGAGCGCCCTCATATTCCACGCGCCCTGGGCAGCGCGGCTTTCGATGGTGATGGCCTGGCGACCTACGCCAAACCGTTCGTCGACAAAGGCGAGTTGGTGTCCTACCTGCTCGGTACCTATTCCGGGCGCAAACTGGGCCTGCCAAGTACCGCCAACTCCGGTGGCGTGCACAACCTGTTCGTCACCCATGGCAGCGAAGACCAGGCAGCCTTGATCCGTCGCATGGGCCGCGGCTTGCTGGTCACCGAGCTGATGGGGCACGGCTTGAACATGGTGACGGGTGACTATTCGCGTGGCGCCGCAGGGTTCTGGGTGGAAAATGGTGAGATCCAGCACGCCGTACAGGAAGTTACCATCGCAGGCAACATGAAGGACATGTTCCAGCAGATCGTCGCGATTGGCAGTGATCTTGAGACCCGCAGCAATATTCACACCGGGTCGGTGCTTATCGAGCGGATGATGGTCGCCGGTAGCTGACACCTGTAACTGCGCGGGTTGGCACTCGCGCCCACCAGACCCGGCTTCGTTGCCGGGTTTTTTTCGCCTCCACATTCCAGTTGAATTGATTCTATTTATCAATTAATAATGAATATCATTACACAGCTACACGATGATGATGTTCATGACGACCGGCCTACGCGAACTGCCCTACCTCGAAAACTGGCGCTGGCTCAGCCGCCAAATCCGCTGCGCGCTCGAGCCGGATGAGCCGCGCCTGATCGAGCATTACCTGGCCGAGGGGCGTTACCTGGTGTGTTGTACCCAGACGTCTCCCTGGACGGTGGCATTGACGTCCTTTCGCCTGCTGCTCGACACCGCCTGTGACCGCATGCTGCCGTGGCACTGGCGCTGCCAATGCCTGGATCAGGCCTGGCGCCCGTTGTTGATCCTGCGCAACCTCGACCGTCAGGCTCAGAACGCGCGCTGGCAGCCCTACGCCCTGCAATTGGCCAACTGCCGCCTGTTGCCTTCGATATCCCCTGACGAATTGATGCAAGGATCTGATGATGACTGACACTCGAATCGAGCGGGACAGCATGGGTGAGTTGCACGTGCCGGCACATGCGCTCTACGGCGCGCAGACCCAACGTGCGGTCGACAACTTCCCCATCAGCGGCCAACGCATGCCTGCCCAGTTCGTTCGCGCGCTGTTGCTGGCCAAGGCAGCAGCGGCCAAGGCCAATGTCGAGTTGGGGCAGTTGTCCGAACAACAGGGCCAGGCGATCGTCGCTGCCGTAGAGCAACTGCTGGCCGAAGACTTCAGCGTGCATTTCCCGGTCGATGTGTTCCAGACCGGGTCGGGCACCAGCTCCAACATGAATGCCAACGAGGTGATCGCCACGCTCGCCAGCCGGATATCGGGTGAGGTGGTCAATCCCAATGATCACGTCAACTGCGGGCAGAGCAGCAACGACATCATCCCGACCACGCTTCATGTCAGTGCAGCCCTGGCGCTTCACGAACACCTGCTGCCGGCGCTGAGCCACTTGGTGCAAGTGATCGAAGCCAAGGCGGTGCAGGTTCATCCGTACGTCAAGACAGGCCGCACGCACCTGATGGATGCCATGCCCGTGCGCATGAGCCAAGTGCTCGATGGCTGGGCGGCGCAGGTCGCCGGTGCCAAGCGCCATGTCGAAGCGACATTGCCAAGCCTGCAAGCCCTGGCCCAGGGCGGCACGGCGGTGGGCACCGGGATCAACGCCCACCCTGAATTCGCAGCCGGCTTCGCCCGGCACCTCAGCGCGTTGACCGCCGTAGACTTTCGACCCGGGCAGAACCTCTTCGCGTTGATCGGCTCGCAAGACACAGCCGTTGCGCTGTCTGGCCAGTTAAAGACCACGGCCGTGGCGTTGATGAAGATCGCCAACGATTTGCGCTGGATGAACTCCGGACCGCTGGCGGGGTTGGGTGAAATCGAGCTACAGGCCTTGCAGCCTGGCTCGTCGATCATGCCTGGAAAGGTCAATCCGGTAATTCCCGAGGCCACCGCCATGGTTGCCGCTCAGGTGATCGGCAACGATGCAACGATCGCGGTAGCGGGTCAGTCCGGCAATTTCGAGCTTAACGTCATGTTGCCGGTCATTGCTCGCAACCTGCTGGAGAGCATCGAGTTGATGGCCAACGCCAGCCGGCTGTTGGCCGACAAGGCCATTGCCTCCTTCAAGGTCAACGAAGCCAAGCTCAACGAGGCGTTGGCGCGTAACCCGATCTTGGTCACCGCGCTGAATCCGATCATCGGTTACCTCAAGGCCGCTGAAATCGCCAAGGCCGCCTATGCACAAGGGCGTCCCATCATCGACGTGGCGCTCGAGCACACCGACCTTTCCCGTGATCAATTGCAGGCCCTGCTGAACCCGGAAAAGCTGACCGCGGGCGGCATCTGAACGGCACCCTGGCCGAGGAGGCTTGTCATGCAGCACTGGAAACGCATCACGCAACGCGCCAACCAGCTGTTCTCTGAAGGTGAGCTGGTGGACGCTCGCGAGCACTATCTCCAGGCCCTGGCGTTGGCTCAGGTGTTGTTCGAGCGCTGGCACGATGTCGATGAAGCCGTCGCGTCATTGGTGATCGCACACCACAACCTGGCCGACCTGCACCTGCGCCTCCAACAGCCCCATGAAAGTGCCGATTACCTGTGCGCCGCGCACCAGCGGCTATTGCAGGCCAGCCAGGACGCGCGTCTGCCACAGGCGCTGCGTGACGCAGCCCTGCGTCACAGCGGGCGTACCTACACCGAGCTGTTGAGTTTCATCGCCGAACACGGCCAGTACCCGCGCACCGAGCACTTGCTCGCCCGGTCTAGCGCGCCCTCATCCCACCATGCCTACGGAGTCCACTGAGATGCCACACGCATTGCCTGCATTGCCTTACGCCTACAACGCGCTGGAACCGCATATCGACACGCAGACCATGGAGATCCACCACACCAAGCATCACCAGACCTACGTCAACGGCCTCAATGCGGCTGTGGAAAACAGTGAATGGGCCGACTGGCCCGTGGAAAAGTTGGTGGCGGCGGTCAAGCAGTTGCCTGAAAGCCTGCGCGGGGCCGTGATCAACCATGGGGGAGGACATGCCAACCACAGCTTGTTCTGGACCGTGATGTCGCCCGGTGGCGGGGGGGAGCCCCAAGGCGAAGTGGCCCGCGCCATCGAGGCGCAATTGGGAGGATTCGAGGCATTCAAGCAAGCCTTCACCAGTGCCGCGCTGACCCGCTTTGGCAGTGGCTGGGCCTGGCTGAGCGTTACCCCGGAAAAAACCCTGGTGGTCGAAAGCAGTGGCAACCAGGATAGCCCGTTGATGCATGGCAATACACCAATCCTCGGGCTGGACGTATGGGAGCATGCGTACTACTTGAAGTATCAGAATCGCCGGCCTGAGTACATCGGTGCCTTCTACAACGTCATTGACTGGGCGCAAGTGAACCGCCGCTACCTCGATGCCATGAAATGAGCCAGACGGGTATGCGTGGCGAAGCGATGTCCGTCAGCAGCGTGCGCCTGTTTCGGCTGGCGTTTGGGACCCTGTTGCTGCTGGCTGGCACAGCGCTGCTGATGGCGCGGGCATTCGCCTGGCTGGACCTCGACCCACGCATGCTGCGCGCCCTGGAAGGCGGCGCGTTGTGCGCCTTGGGAACAGCCCTGGGCGCGGTACCCGTATTAGTCATCCGCAATATGCCCGTGGCACTGGCGGACACCTTATTGGGCTTTGGCGCCGGCGTCATGCTGGCGGCCACGGCCTTCTCGCTGGTGGTGCCCGGCCTTGATGCTGCCCAGGCCATTGGTTTCAGTGCATGGGCTGGCGCTGGCATCGTCAGCGCTGGCCTGATGACGGGAGCGCTGTGCCTTTATCTGGTCGACTTGAAACTCTCGCAAGGCTCGCCCCAGGGACCGGCGTCAGGCGAACCGGTCATCGCCTCGCGAGTCTGGCTGTTCGTGTTTGCGATCATCGCCCATAACATTCCGGAGGGCATGGCCATAGGCGTATCCGCAGGAGGCGGCATGGCGGATGCCGACAGCCTGGCAATGGGCATCGCCCTGCAGGACGTACCGGAGGGGCTGGTCATTGCGCTGGTGCTTGCCGGGGCGGGCATGTCGCGCGTCAAGGCGTTCCTCATCGGCGCCGCATCGGGTTTGGTAGAGCCGGTGGCGGCCGTCATTTGTGCTTGGCTGGTGAATGTGGCGCAGTTGCTCTTGCCGCTGGGGCTTGCCTGCGCTGCAGGGGCGATGCTGCTGGTCGTGACACAGGAGATCATTCCGGAGTCGCGCAGCAATGGTAATCACCGCCTGGCGAGCCTGGGGCTGTGCATCGGTTTCTGCCTGATGATGACCATGGATACCGCCATGTCTTGAGGCGCCCGGCGGTGTCGGTAGGAGAGGGTGGAGCGCAGGGTGGTGTCGACGAACAGACCACCCGATGTAGTACGCGTGCTGGCGCTTCACTCACCTTCGTCGAAATAGTTGTTGATCAGCTCGACCAAAGCGTCCAGCGCCTCGCCATCCTGTTCGCCTTCGGTGTGCAGGTAGACCTGAGTACCCTTGCCAGCCGCCAGCATCATCACACCCATGATGCTCTTGCCATCCACCAGCTTGTCGGGTGCACGGCCCACCTTGACCTGGCAGGGAAAACGCCCGGCAACCCCGACGAACTTGGCTGCCGCCCGGGCATGCAGACCCAATTTGTTGATGATGGTGATTTCGCGGGCAGGCATGGGGTGGTGGATCCTTGGGCTAGAGGTCGCGGTGACGGACCTGAACGTTTTTCAGTGATTGCTGGAGCAACTGGCCCAGCCGTTCGGTGAGGTACACAGAACGATGGTGGCCGCCAGTGCATCCGATGGCGATGGTGACATAAGCCCGGTTGCTGGCGGCGAACCGAGGCAGCCACTTGAGCAGATAACTGGAAATGTCGGTGAACATCTCCTCGACCTCTGGCTGGGCGGCGAGGTAGTCGATGACGGGTTGTTCAAGGCCGGAGTGCTCGCGCAGCTCAGGCTTCCAATAGGGGTTGGGCAGGCACCGGACATCGAACACCAGGTCGGCATCGACCGGCATGCCCCGCTTGAAGCCAAATGACTCCACCAGCACCGCCGTACCTGGCTCCGGTTTGTCCAGCAGACGCAACTTGATCGAGTCGCGAAGCTGGTAGAGGTTCAGGCGAGTGGTATCGATCTTGAGGTCGGCCAGGTCGGCAATCGAGCCCAGCAAGTCTCGTTCGACGCGAATCGCCTCGGCCAGTGAGCGGTTGGCGTTGGTCAATGGGTGGCGACGGCGCGTTTCGGAAAAACGCTTGAGCAGCGTGTCTTCATCGGCATCCAGGTACAGCACGTCGCACTGGATGTGACGGGCACGGGCTTCCTCGAGCAGTTCGGGGAAACGCGACAAGTGGCTTGGCAGGTTGCGCGCGTCAATCGAAACGGCAACCTTGGGCTGGTGCAGTTCGGTATTGAGCAACGCGCTTTCCGCCAACTGCGGCAGCAGCCCGGCGGGAAGGTTGTCGATACAGTAAAAACCGTTGTCTTCAAGTACATCGAGGGCCGTGCTCTTACCGGAACCGGACCGGCCACTGACGATGATCAGACGCATGTTCAATGCTCGTTCTGTACGTCCAGGACGACCTGGAACAAGGCCTCGCTGCTCTGGGCTGCACGCAGTCGATCACGGACCTCCTTGCGATCGAGCATGCTGGCTATCTGGCGCAGCAGTTCCAGATGGGCATCGGTGGCCGCAACCGGGACCAGCAGGACGAAGAGCAGGTCCACGGGTGCGCCGTCGATCGCGTCGTAATCGATGGGGGCGTCCAGGTGCAGCAGGGCACTGACGGGGGAGGAGCACCCTTCTAGGCGGCAATGCGGGATGGCGATGCCGTTGCCGAAACCGGTGGAGCCCAATTTTTCGCGGGCCACCAGCTTTTCGAAGACGTCTTGCATCTCAAGTTCAGGGACTTGATCGGCAATTAGGGTGGCGACCTTTTCAAGGGCGCGCTTCTTACTGCCGCCCGGCACGTTCACGAGGGAACGGCCGGGGGTCAGGATGGTTTCGAGTCGGATCATGGATGAGGGGGATCAGCGGGCTGCTGCACCTTGCAGCAGACTTTGCTGTTTTTCCTTGTGTTTTTTCAGTTGGCGGTCGAGCTTGTCGGCCAAGGCGTCGATCGCTGCATACATGTCTTCGTGTTCGGCGTTGGCTACCACTTCACCGCCGGGAATCTGCACGGTCGCTTCGACCTTCTGCTGCAGCTTCTCGACTTTCATGATGACCTGCACGTTGGTGATCTTGTCGAAGTGACTCTCCACGCGGGCGAGCTTCTCGAGCACATAATCGCGCAGTGGCGGGGTGACTTCTACATGCTGTCCACTGATATTGACTTGCATACAGCTTCTCCTTTTGTTGCCCGTGCATAAAGAGGCAGGTGTTGCACCTGCCACACAAACGCTGTGGCACATCTCAGGGGCTACATCAGTCGCTTGCGCTCGCTCGAGGGTGCGATACCCAAGGACTCGCGGTACTTGGCGACGGTGCGACGGGCTACCTGGATGCCTTGTGCCTCCAGTAAACCAGCGATCTTGCTGTCACTCAATGGCTTTTTCTGATTTTCCGCGGCAACCAGTTTCTTGATGATCGCGCGGATCGCCGTGGACGAGCATTCACCGCCTTCGG